>NZ_DAMAGC010000035.1:0-37275 GCF_031995405.1 Stenotrophomonas sp.
CCAGTCCTACGCGCTGTTCCCGCACATGACGGTGGAGCAGAACATCGCCTTCGGGCTGAAGCAGGACGGCCTGGCCCGCGATGCGATCCGCACCCGCGTGGGCGAGATGCTGGAGCTGGTGCAGCTGGGCAAGCTGGCCAAGCGCAAGCCGCACCAGTTGTCCGGCGGCCAGCAGCAGCGCGTGGCGCTGGCACGGTCGCTGGCCAAGGGACCCAAGCTGCTGTTGCTGGACGAGCCGATGGGCGCGCTGGACAAGAAGCTGCGCTCGCAGATGCAGCTGGAGCTGGTCAACATCATCGAGACCTCCGGGGTGACCTGCGTGATGGTCACCCACGACCAGGAAGAGGCCATGACCATGGCCACCCGCATCGCGGTGATGGATGCCGGCTGGATCCAGCAGGTGGGCAAGCCGGACGAAATCTACGAGCAGCCGGCCAACCGTTTCGTGGCCGAGTTCATCGGGTCGGTGAACCTGTTCGACGGGGTGATCGACGAAGACCTGCCCGAGTACGTCACCGTGCGCACGCCGCTGTTCCCTGCGCCGATCTACGTGGCCCATGGCATCACCGGCTACGAAGGCCAGCCGGTGGCGTTCGCGTTGCGCCCGGAGAAGGTGATGATCGGCAAGGACGAGCCGGCCGGTGACACCAACAAGGCCCAGGGGGTGATCGAGGAGATCGCTTACTTCGGCAGCCATTCGGTCTACCACGTGCGCCTGCCGAGCGGGGCCAAGGTGCTGTCCAACTTCGCCAATTCGCAGCGCTGGGCCAGCGATGGGCTGACCTGGGGCGACCGCGTGTGGGTGTGCTGGCGCGACAACGACGGCGTGGTGCTCACCGCATGAACGCCGCCGGCTGGAAGCGTTGGCTCCCCGGTACCCGCGGCGGCGTGATCGCCGCGCCGTACCTGTGGCTGCTGCTGTTCTTCGCGGTGCCGTTCGTGATCATCCTGATGATCTCGTTCTCGCGCACGCAGGTCGGCTCGCCGCCGTACACCTGGCTGCTGGAATACGTGGATGGCGCATTCTCGCTGAAGCTCAACCTGGGCAATTACGCGGCGCTGGTGAAGGACAACCAGTACGTGCTGGCCTACCTGAGCTCGATCAAAATCGCGGTGATCGCCACGCTGCTGACGCTGCTGATCGGCTACCCGATGGCGTACGTGATTTCGCGGATGTCGCCGGCCGCGCGCAACGTGGCGATGATGCTGGTGGTGCTGCCGTCGTGGACCTCGTTCCTGATCCGGGTGTACGCCTGGATCGGGATCCTGGACCGCAACGGGCTGCTCAACCAGTTGCTGCTGAAGCTGGGGCTGATCGATGCGCCGCTGCAGATCCTGTACACGCCGACCGCCGCCTACATCGGCATTGTGTACTGCTACCTGCCGTTCATGGTGCTGCCGCTGTACGCCAACCTGGTCAAGCTGGACAACCGCCTGCTCGAAGCTGCCTATGACCTGGGCGCCCGGCCGTGGCAGGCGTTCCTGCGGATCACGCTGCCGTTGTCGCGCACCGGCATCATCGCCGGCTGCATGCTGGTGATGATTCCGGCGGTGGGCGAATTCGTGATCCCGGAGATGCTGGGCGGCCCGGACACGCTGATGATCGGGCGGGTGCTGTGGGGTGAGTTCTTCAACAACCGCGACTGGCCGACGGCCTCGGCGGTGGCGATCGTGATGCTGTTGTTGCTGCTGGTGCCGATCCTGCTGTTCAACCGGGTCCAGCAGCGTGAGCTGGAAGGGAAGCTGCTATGAGCATGGTGCGCGGCAGCCGCTGGTTGGGATGGTCGGTGCTGGGGCTGGGGTTTGCGTTCCTGTACCTGCCGATCCTGTTGCTGATGATCTACTCGTTCAACGCCTCCAAGCTGGCTACGGTGTGGTCGGGCTTTTCCACGCGCTGGTACGGGGAGCTGTTCAACAACCGGCAGATCCTGGATGCCTTGTGGATCAGCCTGGAGGTGGCCTTCTGGACGGCGTGCGCGTCGACGGTGCTGGGTACGATGGCGGCGATGGTGATGACCCGGTTCAAGCGCTTCCCGGGCAAGACGATGTTCGGTGCGTTGATCACCGCGCCGTTGGTGATGCCGGAGGTGATCCTGGGCTTTTCGCTGATGACGCTGCTGGTGGCGATGGGCGGCATTCCGGGTTTCCCGGCGCGCGGGGTGACCAGTATCTGGATCGCGCATGTGACGTTCACGCTGTCGTTCGTGACGGTGGTGGTGTCCTCGCGGCTCCAGGAGCTGGACCGTTCACTGGAAGAGGCGGCGATGGACCTGGGCGCGAGCCGGTTGAAGGTGTTCTTCCAGATCACCTTGCCGATCATCGCGCCGGCGCTGGTGGCGGGCTGGTTGTTGGCCTTTACGTTGTCGCTCGATGATGTGGTGATCGCCAGTTTCGTGGCGGGCCCGAATTCGACGACGCTGCCGATGAAGGTCTTCGCATCGGTGCGGATGGGGATCAAGCCGGAGATCAACGCGCTGGCCACGCTGATGGTACTGGCGGTGTCGATTGCGGCGGTGGTCGGTTGGTTTGTTACGGCGCGCGGTGAGAAGCGGCGTCAGCGTGACATGCAGATGGCGTTGCAGGACAAAGAGTAGTTTGGGGGCCGAGGGACGGAATCAAGAGCAGCCGGGCATGGCCCGGCTCTACCCGTTCATCGGCGCGCTGACCCCCCGGTAGAGCCGGGCCACGCCCGGCTGCACGCAATCCACGGAACCCCGGCCAACCGGTAGAGCCGGGCCATGCCCGGCTGCACGCAACCCACGGAACCCCGGCCAACCGGTAGAGCCGGGCCATGCCCGGCTGCTCTTGTCTCCCACCTCCAAAAATACGGACGGCCGGCTCTTGCTCTCATTGCGGTACCGGCCAACTGTCTGGGCACGGTGCGGGTGGGATGCCGGGACCGTCGGGCGCCATGGATGGCGCCCGCGAGCCTACATGGGTGAAGGCGCATTGCTTGCGAGGCACCGCCTCGCATGCGACTGAACGCACAGCCGCCAGCGGCTGGGCCGGGCCGCGGAGCGGGATTCACGGCGTGTCCCGGCATCCCGCCCGCACCGTGCCAACCACTCGCCAGTGAAACCTTGCTTCCCGCGAAAACCCCCAACCTGCGACCCCATGTCGCAACCAGAGCAGCCTTTCCGACCCATCCGGCAACATCCGGCTCACAGGCCGCGGCGCACAATGACCGCCTGTCTTTCGGAGCACCGCGATGACCGTTGAAATCATCAACCCCGCGACCGGCGAGGTCACCTACCGCCACGAACTGCTGGATGCCGCGCAGATCGAACAGCGCCTGGCCGCCGCCGCCAAGGCCTTCCCGTTGTGGTCGGCGCAGTCCCTGCAGGGACGGGGCGCCATCCTGCGGGGCATCGCCGCGCAGCTGCGCCAGCGCAAGGACGACATCCAGCAGGCCATGACCAGCGAAATGGGCAAGCTCAAGGCCGAAGCGCTCGCTGAAATCGAAAAGTGCGCCCAGGCGTGCGAGTTCTACGCCGACCATGCGGCCGACTACCTCAAGCCGCAGCTGATCGATACCGAAGCCCAGCGCAGCTACGTGCGCTACGAGCCCATCGGCTGCGTGTTCGCGGTCATGCCGTGGAATTTCCCCATCTGGCAGGTGTTCCGCTTCCTCGCACCGGCGTTCATGGCCGGCAACGTAGCCCTGCTCAAGCACGCCAGCAACGTCCCGCAGTGCGCCGACCTGATCCTTGCCGTCTGCCGCGATGGCGGGTTGCCCGAGGGCGTGTTCGACGTGCTGCATATCGACAACGACCAGGCCGCCGACGTCCTGCGCGACAAGCGGGTCAAGGCGGTCACGCTCACCGGCAGTGAACGTGCCGGGCGTTCGATCGCCGCCACCGCCGGCGACCAGCTCAAGAAGTGCGTCATGGAACTGGGCGGCAGCGATGCCTTCGTCGTCCTCGACGACGCCGACCTCGACAAGACCGTGGCCGCCGCCGTGAAGTCGCGCTTCGACAACAGTGGCCAGACCTGCATCGCCGCCAAGCGCTTCATCGTGGTCGATGCGATCGCCGATGCGTTCGTGGAGAAGTTTGTCGCGGCTGCCGCATCGCGCGTGTACGGCGATCCGCAGGACGAAAAGACCACCCTGGCGCCGATGGCCCGTGCCGACCTGCGCGATGAGCTGCACAAGCAGGTGCAGAGCAGCGTCGCCAAGGGCGCCAAGGTAGTGCTGGGCGGTGAGCCGGTTGCCGGCAGCCACGCCGGTTACCCGGCCACCGTGCTGGACAATGTCGGCCCCGGGATGCCGGCCTACGACGAAGAACTGTTCGGTCCGGCCGCTGCCATCGTGCGCGTGCGCGATGATGCCGATGCGTTGCGTGTGGCCAACGACACCACCTTCGGCCTGGGCGGCAGCGTCTGGAGCGGCGACGCGCAGCGGGGTGAGGCGATGGCCAAGCGCCTGGAATGCGGCGCAGCGTTCGTCAACGCCATCGTCAAGAGTGACCCGCGCCTGCCGTTCGGCGGCACCAAACGCTCCGGCTTCGGCCGCGAACTGGCCGACCATGGCATCCATGAGTTCATGAACATCAAGACCGTTTACGTGGCCTGATCGGCGCGGCCCGGCAGGGCCGTTGCAGGCGGTGATGCCGGCTGTCGGCCGGTTGTTCGACCGGTACTGCCGGCCGTTGGCCGGCTGCTCGAAATCCCACACCATTGCGCGGATCGGGCCTTGCGGGGAGCCGGCCAGCGGCCGGCACTACTGTGGATCCCGCTGCCTGGCCTGGCACCACCGGGGTGTCCAGCGCTGCTTGCCTCAGAGCCAGTGCACCCGCTTGAACAGGCGGTACAGCCCGACGCAGATTGCGCCTACGCCGATGATCATCGCCGGATAGGCCCACGGCTGGTTCAGCTCGGGCATGTGGCTGAAGTTCATGCCGTACCAGCTGGTGATCAACGTCGGGGCGGCCAGCAGCGCGGCCCATGCGCCGAGGCGCTTGACCGTCTCGCCCTGCGCCAGCGTCACCAGCGACAGGTTCACGCTCAGCGCGGTGCCCAGCATTTCGCGCAGGGTATCGATCACATCGCTGATCCGCACCGCGTGGTCGTGCACGTCGCGCAGGTACAGCTTGACCTCATCGGGCACCAGCTCGCCCTGGTAGCGTTTGATCTGCGCCAGCATGTCCTGCAGCGGGGCAACGGCCATGCGCATCTTGTTGAGCTCGCGCTTCAGCTCGTACAGGCGCACCACGGTCTGGCGCTTGTAACTGTCGGAGAAGATGTCCTTCTCCAGCAGCTCCAGCGTGTCGCGGTAGCGCTGGGTGATCGGCAGGTAGTTGTCCACCACGAAATCCAGCACCGCATACAGGCAGTACGACGGGCCCATGGTGCGCAGCAGCTCGGGCTCGCGCTCGACCCGCGCGCGCGGCGCGGCGTAGGACAGCGACGCGCCGTGGCGCACGGTGACCAGGAAGCGCGGCCCGAGGAAAGCGTGGGTTTCGCCGTACTGGATGCGCTCGTCCACCATCTGCGCGGTGGTGACCACCACGAACAGCGAGTTGCCGTACGACTCCACCTTGGGCCGCTGATGCGCGTTGCGTGCGTCTTCGATGGCCAGCGAGTGCAGGCAGAACTCTTCCTGCAGCTTCAGCAGCACGCTGTCGGCAGGCTCGTACAGGCCGACCCAGACGAAGCCGTTGCCGCTTTCGATCACATCGCTGATCGCATCCAGGCTGATGTCGTGGCGCTTGCCCTGATCATCGTAGTGGACACAGTTGATGACGCAGGGCGGATTGACGGGTGCGGTATTTTCCATGGGCGGCATCGTGCGTCAGCGACCCGTGACGGGCAAGTCACGACGCCCCAGCGCCCACGCCAGCGCCAGATGCACCGGCAGCAGCAGCACGATCCACTGCAGGTTGACCTGCGCCTGCAGGCTCAGCCAGTTCAGCACCAGGCCCAGCGCAGCCAGCAGCGCCACCGCCCACAGCACGATGCGGAACCAGGCGCGTGGTGTACGCCCGCGCAGCAGGGTCACCGCGCCCGGCAGCAGCAGCAGGCACAGCGGCGACAGCACCAGCAGGTTGCGGTTGGCCCACGCCGCCTGGTGTGCGCTGAAGCCCCACAGGTAGGTCAGCAGGGCACCGGAGATGCCACAGAACAGCCACAGCGGCAGCGCGATACCGCCCAGCACGCGCCGACGCGTGCGCAGGGCCAGTACGCCCACGGCGGCCAGCAGGCCGCAGAGCAGCCACGGCCACCAGTGGCGCGGGGATTCTTTGGGTTCCGGCGCGATGTGATGGTCGAGCAGCACGGTCTCGGCCATCACCAAGGGGCGGCCTTCGCTGTTGCGTGCCTGACGCAACGCATCGGCCAGGCGCATGGGCACGAAGGCTTCCTGCCAGCGCGACAGCGGCTGGTCGGCGAACGGCCCCAGGCCGATGTCGAAGCCCAGCCACATCCACGGCGACGGCGAGGCCAGCCGCACCGATTCGCTGCGGTAGGTGTTGCCCCGCGAGCGGCCGGACAGCTGCGAATGCAGACCGCCGCCCAGTGCCCGGTCGATCGTGTCGCGCACCATCGTGGCGCAGTTGGCGGTGTAGTAATCGTAGTGGTAACGCGCGTTCTCGGGCTTGGCGCGTTCGGCAAGCCCATCGGCGAGCGCACGCGCCTGCGCCGGCGCCAGGTCCAGCCACTGGATGCTGGCACCCCGACCGCTGTGGCGGTAATAGGACAGATCTTCGTCCAGCGGCAGCGCCACGAGGTAATACATCATCTGGCCGCGCACGAAGCGGCCGATGAAGTCCGACTCGCCCGGATCGAAGTAGCCGAAGTTGTAGGACGTGGCCGCGCCGCTGGCCGGGTCCACGACAACCAGCGCGTCGTGGCCGAAGCGTTCGAAGAAGACCTCGCCGGGCTGCATGGTGAGCACCCCGATCTGCGGAGCGACGTCGCGCTTGGCTCCGGCGGGGGCAACGGTGGACGGTGGCACGGGCACGGCGGCCTCCTGCGCCAGCGCCGCGCACGGCAGGCTGGCCAGGATCAGCATCCACGACAGGAACAACAGGCGGCACGACGGCCACCGCTTCAGCAGGGGCCGCATGGCGTTGATCAATCCTCGGTGTCGGTGTCCGCCGACAGCACGGTCACATGGAACGCCTGCACGCGGCGGGCGTCGGCGCGCGCCACCCGGAACACGAAGCGGTCCAGGCTGAGCTCGTCGCCGGTTTCGGGCAGGTGGCCGATCGCCTCGGTGACCAGGCCACCGATGGTGTCGTAGTCGTCGTCGGGGAAGTCGGCGCCGAAACGCTCGTTGAAATCCTCGATCGCGGTCAGCGCATCGACCACGTACTGGCCGTCGGCCTGGATGGCGATCTGCGCGGTGTGGTCTTCGGCCTCGTCGTGCTCGTCGTCGATCTCGCCGACGATCTGCTCCAGCACGTCCTCGATGGTGACCAGCCCGGCGACGCCGCCGTATTCGTCGACCACGATGGCCATGTGGTTGCGCGAGAGCCGGAACTCCTTGAGCAGCACGTTGAGCTTCTTGGCTTCGGGGATCAGCACCGCCGGGCGCAGCAGTTCGCGCACGTTGGCCGGACCGTGGTCGGCGACCACGCCACGGAGCAGGTCCTTGGCCAGCAGCACGCCCAGGATGTCGTCCTTGTTGTCGCCGTGCACCGGGAAGCGCGAATGGCCGGATTCGACCACCTGCTTCATCAGTTCCAGGAAGGGCGCTTCCACCGGCAGCGACACCATCTGCGACCGCGAGATCATCACGTCGCCCACGGTCAGCTCGGCGACCGAAATCGCGCCTTCCATCATGCGCAGGGTATCGGCGGCGATCAGCCCATCTTCCTGCGCGGTGTGCAGGACCGCCACCAGCTCGTCGCGGGTGTGGGGTTCGCCGGAGAAGGCAGAGGTCAGGCGTTCGAGCCAGCTGCGCTTCTTTTCATTTTGCTCCGCATTGGAGCCACTACTGTCGTCTTCAGACATCTCTGGAAAAAAGGCACCCGGCGAGCCGGGCGTTGGATTTAGTCTAGCAGGATGCGCGCCGCTGTCAGCGTCCGCCGGCGGGCACCGCATTCACGGTCCCGGCCGGGGTGGGCGAGGCCGGCGGGGCGTCCGGGGCCGGTTCCTCCTCCGGCGGCAGGTCCAGGCTGTAGGTACAGCCGGCCAGGGTCTTGCCGGGGTGGGTCTTGACCGTGGACAGGCTCAGAATCACCGATTCGATCATCGGTTCGCCGGTCGTCGGGTCGGTGACGTCGCGGCTGACCAGCTCGCGCCCAGCCATGAACTTGTCCGGGGTGTCCACGCCGTCCTCCAGCGCCAGCCGCTTGGCCATCGGGCGCGGGTCGGCCAGGTCGAGGATGGCCATGATGCTGGCCCCGGCCACGGCGATGTACTCGGTCTGCTGGTCGAAGACGGTCACCGGCGTAGCCAGGCGGAATTCACTCATGAATGGATTGGACTGCGGCAGCGGCTGCAGGCCGTTGGCGACCGCCTTGAGCGGGTCGGCCACGACCGGCGCCACCGCGTTGTACTCGGCCAGCCCCTGCCGGCATTCGATCAGGGCGGCCAGATCGAGCGGGGCGGCCAAGCCGGTGGCGGGCAGCAGGGCCAGCAGGCCCAGGCAGGCAGTCTTGAAAGCGGTCATCGAAAATCCGTGGGTCACCGGTGGGCGGCTCAGTTCTCGTTGGCGTAGGGGTCGTCGATGCCCAGTTCGGCCAGGATGTCGCGTTCCAGCTGCTCCATGGCCTCGGCTTCCTTGTCGTCCTCGTGGTCCCAGCCCAGCAGGTGCAGCACGCCATGCACGGTGAGGTGCGCATAGTGGGCGTTGAGCCGCTTGTCCTGCTCCTGGGCCTCGCGCGCGACGACCGGGGCGCAGATCACCAGGTCGCCGAGCAACGGGAATTTCACCCCCTTGGGCAGGCCTTCGGGGACCTCGGCCGGGAAGCTCAGCACGTTGGTGGCGTAATCCTTGCCCCGGTAATGCCGGTTCAGCGACTGCCCTTCCTTGGCATCGACCAGGCGGATGGCCAGGTCGGCCTCGCGGATGCGGCCCTTGAGCGCGGCGGCAACCCACTTGCGGAAGCTCACCGCCGAGGGCAGCCCGGCACGGGGCAGGGCGTAGCTGACGGCTACATCAAGGCGGACGGGGCCCTTGGTCATGGCGATACCGGTAGTTCAGATCAATCGGAAGTGGACAGTGTACGTCTACTCCGCGCCGGGTTTTACCTGCTGCAGGTCGCGGCGGTCGTACGCGCTGACGATGCGTGCCACCAGCGGGTGGCGGACCACGTCGCGGGCTTCGAAGAAGGTGAAGCTCACCCCGTCGACATCGCGCAGCACCTCGATCGCATCGCGCAGGCCGGATTTGACGTGCTTGGGCAGATCGGTCTGGGTCAGGTCACCGGTGACCACGGCGGTGGAGCCGAAGCCGAGTCGCGTGAGGAACATCTTCATCTGCTCGACGGTGGTGTTCTGCGCTTCGTCCAGGATCACGTACGCATCGTTGAGCGTGCGGCCGCGCATGTAGGCCAGCGGCGCGATCTCGATGATGTTCTTTTCCAGCAGCTTGAGCACCTTTTCCACGCCCAGCATCTCGTACAGGGCGTCATACAGCGGGCGCAGGTACGGGTCCACTTTCTGGCTCAGGTCGCCGGGCAGGAAGCCCAGCTTCTCGCCGGCTTCCACCGCCGGGCGCACCAGGATCAGCCGCTGCACGCGCGACTCGTTCAACGCGTCCACCGCACTGGCCACGGCCAGGAAGGTCTTGCCGGTACCGGCCGGGCCGATCCCGAAATTGATGTCGTGGGTGGTGATCTGGTGCAGGTACCGCGCCTGGTTGGCGCCGCGACCGCGCACCGTGCCGCGCTTGACCTTGATGGTCACGTCCTGCGCCTCGTAGGCGCCGTCGACCACGTGCTCGACGTTGGCCTGGTTCAGCCGCAGGTGGATGGCGTGGCTGTCGAAGGTGACCTCGCCGGCTTCCTCGTAGAGGGCCTCGATCAGCGTCTTTGCTTCTTCGATCACCCGCTTGGGCCCGGTCACGCGGAACACGGGGCCGCGGTTGGCGATTTCCACGCCGAGCTTGAGTTCGATCTGGCGCAGGTGCTCGTCGAACGGGCCGGCCAGGTTGGCTAGGCGTTCGTTGTCTTCCGGGACCAGGGTGAAGTCGCGTTGTGCAAGTGCCGTCATTGCGTCAGGCAGCCATCGGTCGCAGCGACCCGGCCGCAGAGTTGGGATAGGAAACACAGGGTAGCGCGCAGCCACGGTGGCCGCCAGCGAAGGCAGGGTGCTCCACAGCGTCTGTGCAAGGACGCTGCAGCAACCTGTGGATAGCCTGCGCGGACCTTAGTGCCGCAGGCGATTCAGGGTCGTGGTCAAAAAAGCGTCAAGACCCGCGCGTTCATCCACAGCGGTTGTGGGTGGATGTTGGAGAAACATGTGGATAAGCGCGATGCGGCCCGTGGCGGCAAGGGGGCGCGCGAGGTGATCATTTCATGACCAGCGCCGCGCTGAACTGACCCCCTCTTCACGGACGTGTGCGCAAGGTGACGGCGCGTCTCCTCCTGCAAAAGGGCGTTCGATGTCCATGGTCGTGCATGTGTCCCGCCGGTGGCTGCCGCTGGCTGCGATCCTGGTGCTGCTGACCGGCTGCGCCGACCGCGAGGAACCGGCCCTGGGCACGCTGGAATGGGATCGCATCAGCGTGCCGGCACCGGCGGCCGAAACCATCGTCGCCATCCAGGTGCGGGAAGGCCAGCGGGTACGCGCCGGTACCTCGCTGCTGCAGTTGGAACAGACCCGCACCGCCGCCCAGCTGCAGGCGCTGCAGGCGCAGTCGCAGCAGGCCGGAGAGGCGTTGCTGGAACTGCGCAACGGACCGCGCGTCGAGGACATCGCCCAGGCCCAGGCCAACCTCGCCGCCGCGCGTGCCGAGGCGGCCGATGCCTCGGCCTACTACACCCGTCTGCAGCCGCTGGGGCGACAACAACTGGTGGCCGCTGCCGACGTCGATCGCGCCCGCGCCGCCGCCGGCAACGCACAGGGCGTGGTGCGTGCGGCCGAACAGGCGTTGCTGGCGCTGCAGCACGGTACCCGGGTCGAGCAGGTCGCCCAAGGCGAAGCCGCATTGCAGGCCGCGCAGGCGCAGGCGGCGGTGCAGGCGGTCACCTTGAACAAGCTGGATCTGCTGGCACCGCGCGACGGTCTGGTCGATGCGCTGCCCTACAAACTGGGCGACCAGGCTCCGGTCGGTGCGCCGCTGGTGGTGATGCTGGTCGGCGACCGCCCGTATGCACGGGTTTACCTGCCGCAGGCCCTGCGACTGCGGGTCAAGGTCGGTCAGGCGGCGCAGATCCAGCTGCTCGGGCGCGACGGTACGCTGGCCGGTCGCGTACGCAGCATCCGCAGCGATCCCGGGTTCACCCCGTACTACGCGCTGAGCGGTGCCGATGCCGCACGCCTGAGCTGGCTGGCCGAGATCGAACTGAGCGCGGACAACGATGCCGCGCGCATGGCCGACCTGCCGGCGGGCGTACCGCTGCAGGTTACGTTTTGACTCCGGTGATGTCGGCCGACGACGCTGCAGGCGATGCCGCCGCGCCGGCCGGCGAGGGCCCGCTGGCGATCCGCGCCCGCGGCCTGAGCAAACGCTTCGGCGATCTGGTCGCGGTGGACCACGTGGACCTGAGCGTGCCGCGCGCGAGTGTCTATGGCTTCCTCGGCCCGAACGGTTCGGGCAAATCCACCACCATCCGCATGTTGTGCGGCCTGCTCACCCCGAGCGAGGGCGACATCGATGTGCTCGGCCTGCGCATACCCGAGCAGGCCGAGGCGTTGCGCCGCCGCATCGGTTACATGACCCAGCGCTTTTCGTTGTTCGACGACCTGAGCGTGCGCGAGAACCTGGAGTTCCTCGCCGCCGTGCAGGACATTCCGCGTGCTGCCGCCCGGCAGCGCATCGATGAGCTGGTCGAGCAATACCATTTCCAGGATCGCCAGAAGCAATTGGCCGGCACCATGAGCGGCGGCCAGAAGCAGCGCCTGGCGCTGGCCGGTGCGGTGATCCAGAAGCCGGAACTGTTGTTCCTGGATGAACCGACCAGCGCGGTCGACCCCGAGTCACGCCGCGATTTCTGGGAAAAACTCTTCGACCTGGCCGACGCCGGCACCACTTTGCTGGTGTCCACCCACTACATGGACGAGGCCGAGCGCTGCCACCGGCTGGTCATCCTCGACCGTGGCGTGCTCGTCGCCGATGGCAGCCCTGCCGAGCTCACCGCCGCGCTGCACGGCCGAACCCTGGAGGTGACCGCGCAGCAGCCGCGGCAGGCGCAGCGCCTGCTTGCCGGCCTGCCTGGGGTGCTCAGCGTGGCGCAGATCGGCAACACCCTGCGCGTACTGCTGGCGCACGAAGGCGAGGGCGAGGGAGGCATCCGCGAGGCGCTGCGCAGCAGCGGTCAGAGCGCGGAGGTGACTGCGGCCGTGGCCAACCTGGAGGACGTGTTCGTCTCCTCTACCCGCGGGCGCGAGGACGGCGCGCCACCGGAACCGCCGCGATGAGCCTGCGCCGGCTGTGGGCGATCGTGCTCAAGGAGCTGCGGCAGATGCGCCGCGACCGCATCACCCTGGCCATGATCGTCGGCATTCCGGTGATGCAGCTGGTGCTGTTCGGCTATGCGATCAACCTCAACCTGCGCCACCTGGAGACCGGCATCGCCGACCAGGCCAACAGCGCGGCGTCGCGCGCGCTGTTGATGGACATGGTCGCCACCGGGGTGATCACCCCGACACTGCGCGTGGACACGCCCGACTCGCTGATGCACGCGCTGCGCGAGGGGCGGATCAGCGTCGGCGTGGTGATCCCGCCGGACTTCGAACGGCGCCGCTTCGAAGGTCGTGAAGCGGTGCAGGTGCTGGTCGACGGCAGCGACACCGTGGTGCAGAGCGCGGCGGTGCAGCTGGCCCAGGTGCCGCTGCAGAGCCAGCCGCAACGCAACGACCGGCCGCTGCGCCCGGGCGCGGTCGCCAGTGCCGGACAGATCAGCGTGGTGGCCTTCTACAACCCGCAGCGGCGCTCGGCGATCAACATCGTGCCGGGGCTGATCGGCATCATCCTGACCATGACCATGGTGATGTTCACCGCCGTGGCGATCGTGCGCGAACGTGAGCGCGGCAACATGGAGCTGCTGATCGCCACGCCGCTGACGCGCAGCGAGCTGATGATCGGCAAGGTGCTGCCGTACGCGGTGATCGGCCTGATCCAGACCACGTTGGTGCTGCTGCTGGGCATGTGGCTGTTCGACGTGCCGGTGCGCGGCAGCGTGCTGGATGTCTACCTGGTGGCGATGCTGCTGATCACCGCCAACCTGTCGCTGGGCCTGCTGATCTCGACCAAAGCGCAGTCGCAGTTCCAGGCCATGCAGATGACGATGTTCGTGTTTCTACCGTCGATCCTGCTGTCCGGTTTCATGTTCCCGTTCGCCGGCATGCCAAGGCCGGTGCAGTGGCTGGCCGAGGTGCTGCCGCTGACCCATTTCCTGCGCCTGGTGCGCGGCATCATGCTGCGCGGCGCGCGCTGGTGGGAACTGTGGCCCGAGGTGCTGGCGCTGCTGGCCTTCATCGCGGTGATGATGACCCTGGCCATCCTGCGTTTCCGCAAGCGCCTGGATTGAGCGGCGACGGCGCAGGAGGGGGCGTCGATGTCCCTCCTGCGTTCGATGCCCGCATCGTGCCGGCCGCTGGCCGGCACGCCTTCAGGCCGTCACCATCCGCGCGCGCAGCGAATTGCTGTACGCCTCGGTGATCACCACATCGACGAACTGCCCGATCAGGCGCGGATGCCCGGGGAAATTCACCGAGCGCATGTTCTCGCTCTTGCCGGTCAACTCGTTCGGGTCGCGCCGCGATGGTCCTTCCACCAGCACGGTCTGCACGGTGCCGACCATCCTGGCCGAGATCGCCGCGGCCTGTTCGTTGATCCGTGCCTGCAGGCGCGACAGCCGCGCATGCTTTTCGGCATCGCTGATCGTGTCTTCCAGATCGGCCGCCGGCGTGCCCGGGCGACGCGAATAGATGAAGGAGAAACTATGGTCGAAACCGATGTCCTCGATCAGCTTCATGGTCTTCTCGAAGTCCGCCTCGGTCTCGCCGGGGAACCCGACGATAAAGTCCGAGCTGATCGAGATGTCCGGCCGTACCGCGCGCAGCTTGCGGATCTTGGCCTTGAACTCCAGCGCCGTGTAACCGCGTTTCATCGCCGACAACACCTTGTCGCTGCCGGCCTGCACCGGCAGGTGCAGGAAGTTGGCCAGCTGCGGCACATCGCGGTAGGCATCCACCAGCGAGTCGCTGAATTCCAGCGGGTGCGAGGTGGTGAACCGGATGCGACCGACCCCGTCGATCTCGGCGATGGTGCGGATCAGCAGGCCCAGGTCGGCGAATTCACCGTCCCCATACGGGCCGCGGTAGGCATTGACGTTCTGGCCGAGCAGGTTGATCTCGCGCACGCCTTGCGCAGCCAGCTGCGCCACTTCCACCACCACGTCCTCGAAGGGACGGCTGACTTCGGTGCCGCGGGTGTAGGGCACCACGCAGAACGAGCAGTACTTCGAGCAGCCTTCCATGATCGACACGAAGGCCGAACCGCCCTCCGCACGCGGCTCGGGCAGGCGGTCGAACTTCTCGATCTCCGGGAAGCTGATGTCCACCTGCGACTTGCCCGATTCGCGGCGCTGGCGGATCAGCTCCGGCAGCCGGTGCAGGGTCTGCGGGCCGAACACCAGGTCCACGTGCGGGGCGCGCTTGATGATCGCCTCGCCTTCCTGCGAGGCGACGCAGCCGCCCACGCCGATGATCACGCCGCGGCCGTTGTTCTTCAGCGCCTTCCAGTAGCCGAGCTGGCTGAACACCTTCTCCTGCGCCTTTTCGCGGATCGAGCAGGTGTTCATCAGCAGCACGTCGGCCTCGGCCGGGTCGTCGGTCAGCTCCAGGCCCTCGGCGGCGGCGAGCACGTCGGCCATCTTGGACGAGTCGTACTCGTTCATCTGGCAACCGTGGGTCTTGATGTACAGCTTGCCGCGCACCGGTCCGGTCACCTGCGGCCGGGAGCCGGGCAGGGCGATCAGGTCGGGGCGGGCGGCGGGCGAGTCAGGTGTGGCGGCAGGCAAGGCGGAGCCGGCCGAAGTCGGCGCGGTCGAAGCTGGCGTCCCGGTCATGGCGCTTATTCCAGTCGGGTGGGCGGGCAGGCAGCCGGTTGGCTGCGATGAGCCGCATATTGTATGCCGGAAGCGCTCCCGGGACGGGTTCAGGGCCGACCCGCCCCGGCGAGCGGCGTCAAACACTTGGCAACCACCGCCGAAGTTGGGACACTCCCGGCAATGAAGGGGATCTTGGGGATCGCTGCGCTGGCCTTGGCTGCGCTGACCGCTACGCCGGCCAGTGCGGGCACGCTGTACAAGTGCCTCGGTGCCGACGGCGTGCCCAGCTATGTCAGCAAGCGGGTTTCCGGGGCGTCCTGCAGCGTGGTCAGCAGCTACCGGCCCGACCGCAGCGCGCCGCGCCGCTACACCCCGCCGCCGGCACCGGTCGCCGCGTCGGCGCCTGCGATGGTCCCGCCAGCGACCGCCAGCGCGCCATCCAGCCCGGTCCAGGCCGATCGCGCCAACACCGCCACCGCCCTCACCGCCAGTGGCCCGGCGCAATCGGCCACGGTGCTCAGCGCGCCATCGGCGCCGGCCCCGGCCGCACGCGCCAACAAGGCCGGCCGCGTGGTCAGCGGCCAGGTCTATTCCTACATGAAGGACGGGGTGCGCCACTACACCAGTGCCCGCCCGGCGCAGTTGGCCAGCCTCGGCCCGGTGCGCACCATCCACTACACCTTCATCGAGCGCTGCTACGCGTGCGGGGCCAACCCCGGGGTCAACTTCGGCTCGGTGCGGCTCAACACCACCGCCTTCCAGAGCGAGATCACCGCCGCCGCGCGCGAGTTCGGGGTCGAGGAGGCCGTGGTCCGCGCCATCATCCACGCCGAATCCGCCTACAACCCGACCGCGCTCAGCCGCGCCGGTGCCCAGGGCCTGATGCAGCTGATGCCGCCCACCGCGCGCCGCTTCGGTGTCACCGACTCCTACGACGCCGCGCAGAACATCCGCGGCGGCGTGCAGTACCTGTCCTGGCTGCTCAAGCGCTTCAACGGCAACCTCACCCTGGCCGCCGCCGGTTACAACGCAGGCGAGGGCGCCGTCGATCGCCATGGGGGCGTACCGCCTTACAGTGAGACCCAGTACTACGTGAAGCGGGTGGCGCAGCTGGCCGAACGCTACCGTGGTGCGCAGGCCACTACCCAGTGAGCCGACGCGCCCATGGCGCTGGCCGGCCTTCATGCCGTAATGTCGTGTCGTAATGTCGTTCCGTAGTACCGCGTTGTGTGGCCGACTTCGGTTCAGCTACACTCGCGGCTGATTCAATGTGGACTGGCCCCCACCGGTCTGCTGGCAGCCTCAAGCTACCTAAATCAATATCGGAGTGCCGGATGGCCAACGATGGGGTAAACGATCCAGTCGATACTGGACGTCGACGATTCCTTTCAGCAACCACTGCGGTGGTCGGAGCGGTCGGCGTCGGATTTGCAGCAGTGCCGTTCATCAAGTCCTGGAATCCCAGCGCCCGCGCCAAGCTGGCCGGTGCTCCGGTGATTGCCGATATCAGCGCACTCCAGGAAGGCCAGCGACTGGTCATGGAATGGCGTGGACAGCCGATCTGGATCGTCAAACGCTCCAAGGCGATCCTCGACGCGCTGCACGGCCTGGATGACCGGCTCAAGGATCCCGAATCCGGGGTCAAGGACCAGCAGCCGGCCTACGTACTCAAGCAGAATCCCGAATTCCGCGCGATCAAGTCCGAGGTCTCGGTGCTGGTCGGGCTGTGCACCCACCTGGGCTGTTCGCCGGAGATGGTCGCCGAGATCCGCCCCGAGCCGTACGACCCGCAGTGGAAGGGCGGTTACTTCTGCCCCTGCCACAAGTCGCGCTTCGACATGTCCGGTCGCGTGTTCAAGGATGTCCCGGCGCCGATCAACCTGCTGGTGCCGCCGCACCATTACCAGGACGACAACACCATCATCATCGGCGTTGACCCGCAGGGGGCGGCTTGACCATGGCCAACATCCTTTCCCGCACCGCCAACGGCGTCGCCGACTGGGTCAACACGCGCGCGCCCGGCCTGATGCCGGTCTACCGCAAGCACGTGACCGAGTACTACGCGCCGAAGAATTTCAACCTCTGGTACTACTTCGGTTCGTTGGCGCTGCTGATCCTGGTCAACCAGATCGTGACCGGCATCTTCCTCACGATGCACTACAAGACCGACGCGGCCGAAGCCTTCGCCTCCGTCGAATACATCATGCGTGATGTGGAATGGGGCTGGCTGATCCGCTACATGCACTCCACCGGTGCCTCGCTGTTCTTCATCGTGGTCTACCTGCACATGTTCCGCGGGCTGCTGTATGGCAGCTACCAGAAGCCGCGCGAACTGGTGTGGATCCTCGGCATGCTGATCTACCTGGTGCTGATGGCCGAAGCCTTCATGGGCTATGTGCTGCCATGGGGACAGATGTCGTTCTGGGGCGCGAAGGTGATCATCTCGCTGTTCGGCGCCATTCCGGTGATCGGCACCGGGCTGACCGAATGGATCATGGGTGACTACCTGCCCAGCGATGCCACCCTCAACCGCTTCTTCGCCCTGCACGTGATCGCCCTGCCGCTGGTGCTGTTGCTGCTGGTGGTGCTGCATCTGGGCGCGCTGCACGAAGTCGGCTCGAACAACCCCGATGGCGTGGAGATCAAGAAGGGGCCCAAGGGCAACCGCTGGTCGGCCACCGCGCCCACCGACGGCATCCCGTTCCATCCGTACTACACGCTCAAGGACGGGGTGGGCGCCGGGTTCCTGCTGATCATCGCCGCCTTCATCATCTTCTTCGCCCCGGCGTTCGGCGGCCTGTTCCTGGAGCACGACAACTTCACCGAGGCCAATCGCCTGGTCACGCCCGAGCACATCAAGCCGGTCTGGTACTACACGCCGTACTACGCGATGTTGCGGGTGGTGCCCAACAAGCTCGGCGGCGTGCTGGTGATGTTCTCGGCCATCGCGATCCTGTTCCTGGTGCCGTGGCTGGACCGCGCACGGGTGAAGTCCTACCGTTACCGCGGCTGGCTCTCGCGTGGCCTGCTCGGCGTGTTCGCGGTGTGCTTCGTCTGGCTGGGCGTGATCGGCTCGGGCCCCGGCACCGACGCACATGAAACCTACGTGGGCCGCGTATTGACCTTCCTGTACTTCGCCTTCTTCATCACCATGCCGCTATGGACCAGGCTGGACAGGACCAAACCGGTACCGGATCGGGTGACCACGCATGACTGACCACTGGATTGTCCGGCTGGCCTGCGCGGCCGCCCTGATGCTGGCCAGCAGCCTGGCCGGCGCCGCCGAAGGCGGCGCTACCCTGCAGGCCGGCAACGACCTCGGCGACCGCGCCTCGCTGCAGCGCGGCGCGCAGCTGTACATGAACTACTGCTCCGGCTGCCACGCGCTGAAATACCTGCGCTACTCGCGGATGGCCGCCGACCTGGGCCTGAGCGAAGAAGAGGTCATGAACAACCTCAACTTCACCGGCACCCCGATCGGCGAACAGATCCCGGTGAGCATGCCCAAGGCGCAGGCAGAGAAATGGTTCGGCAAGATGCCGCCGGACCTCAGCCTGATCGCCCGGGTACGCGGCACCGACTGGGTCTATACCTACCTCAAGTCGTTCTATCTCGACCCGTCCCGGCCGCTTGGCTGGAACAACCGCCTGTTCCCCAATGCCTCCATGCCCAACCCGCTGTGGGAGATGCAGGGGCTGCAGCACGCGATACACGGCAAACCGGAAAGCCCGGGGGCCGACGCGCCGGTGATCGGGCTGAAGATCGAACAACCGGGCAACGTAAGCGCTGCCGAGTACGACCAGACGGTACGCGACATCACCAACTTCCTCGAGTACGCCGGCGAACCGGCCGCGCTCAAGCGCCAGAAGCTCGGCGTGTGGGTGATCCTGTTCCTGGCCCTGCTCACCTTCCTGGCGTACCTGCTGAAGAAGGAATACTGGAAGGACGTGCACTGAGCGCCATCGCGCCGCCGAGTATCGATCGACTCGATCAGGGGTCGATCGGCCTATTGGCTTTTGTGATGGGCAGTTGCACACTCGGGTACTGTGACGACCGCTGGCAATGGGCTGGCGGCGCCGATACGACCGGCGGTTACCGGACGTTGGAGAGCCTTTGATGGCGGCGAGCGTACGCATGCGGAACACCCTGACGCTGTTTTCCTCGAACGACGATGTCCTGTGCCATCGCGTGCGCCTGGTACTGGCGGCCAAGGGCGTGAGCTACGACTTCGTCCCGGTCGACCCGCAGAACCCGCCCGAGGATCTGATCGACCTCAACCCGTACCATTCCGTGCCCACCCTGGTGGAACGCGAACTGGTGCTGTACGCGGCCTCGGTGGTCAGCGAATACCTGGACGAGCGTTACCCGCACCCGCCGCTGATGCCGGTCGATCCGCTGTCGCGCGCGCGCATCCGCCTGGCGATGCTGCGCATCGAACACGACTGGGTGCCGCAGGTGCAGGCCATCCAGCTGGGCAACAAGACCCAGGCCGAAGCCGGGCGCAAGCGCCTGAAGGAACTGCTGACCAGCGCGGTGCCGCTGTTCAAGGCCAGCAAGTTCTTCCTCAATCCGGAAATGAGCCTGGCTGATTGCGCGATGGCGCCGATCGTGTGGCGGTTGCAGTCGCTGGACGTGCCGCTGCCGAAGGATGGCAAGTCGATCGAGGATTACGGCAACCGGATCTTCCGCCACCCGGGCTTCATCCGCAGCCTGACCGACCAGGAAAAGAAGCTGCGCGATCTGCCCAGCTGAGTCCGGCCCGCCGGTGCAGCTGACTGCATCGGCGCTTTACGTTCGGCGCGCGGGTGCTGACCGGCGCCGGTGCGGGCGCGTACACTTGCCACTGCGCAATCGGATCCCTGCAGCCGAGCACGGCTCGGCTCTACCCCCATGACAGAAGACACTTTCCGCATGACCAGCCACCGTCCGTACCTGTTGCGGGCACTGGTGGAATGGATCAACGACAACGACCTGACGCCGCACATCCTGGTGGACGCCGGCATGCCCGGCGTGCAGGTGCCGCAGAGCGCGGTCAAGGATGGCAGGGTGGTGTTGAACATCGCCGAGCGTGCCGTCGTACGCCTGCACATCGACAATGACAGCGTGAGCTTCTCGGCACGCTTCTCCGGGACCAGCTATCCGGTGCAGGTGCCGATCTCGGCCGTGCTGGCGGTATATGCCCGCGAGACGGGGCAGGGCATGGCCCTGCCGGATGACATCCCCGGCCACGACCCCGGCCCGGACGACGAGCTGCCGCCCGACGACAGCCCGACCCCGCCCGATGACGCGCCGCCCAAGCCCAGCGGCCGCCCGCATCTGCGCGTGGTCAAGTAAAGCAGAATGGCCGCCGCAAGGCGGCCATTTCATGTCACACGTCCTCGGCCCCGCTGGTATCCACGCCGCGCCGGATCTCGCTGATCCGGGCCGCCGACGGCCCCACGAACGCCACCAGCTCATCGCCCCGCAGCACCATGCGGCCGGTGTGGCGGTCCACGCCATCGTGCGAATACTCGAACTTGAAGGTGCGCTCCCAGCCCAGCCAGCCATTGGGCTTGCGGCATACGCGCAGCCCGGTGCCGTGCACGCTCTGGTCCAGCCATTGCACATCGGCGGCCCGGCAGGCGTTGCGGCCCAGCTCGCCGGCACGCTCGGCGGCCGCGCGCGAGGAGTTCCAGAACGCGTAGGCGAACGCACCGGCAATCATCAACAGGATCAAACTGGGCATCGGTGACTCGGTGCGGTCAAGGAGGTCGAACCTTCAAGATGGCGACGAACGCGACCGGGATCAAGCCTTGCGCGTGGCGGTTGCTACGAGGTCTGCGGCGGGTGTACCGGCAGCGTCGCGGGCGGTACAGGCGGAGGGGTCGGCGGGGGCGGCGGAAGCGGGCGTGCGGCGGGCGACAGCGGTGTCGCCGCCGGTGCCTGCGGTGTCTGCGGAGCGGCGGCCGGCATCGATGTGCCGGCCGGGTAGGGGGCGTCCATCGGCGCCATCGCCGGCGCGGTGGCCACCAGCTTCAGCAGCGCGGCCCAATCCTGCCGATTGAAACTGCATTCCTCCTCGCGCCCCGGCGTGCAGCTCTGATCCACCCCGTCGCCGGCATCGGCCTTGGCCGGCGGCAGCTCGATGCGGCCGCTGCGATCCAGCGACAGTTTGCGCATCGCCACGGTGTTCATCACGTTGCCGCCCACCAGGTACAGGGTGTGATCACCGCCGACGTTGGCGGCGATCACCACCTCGCAATGTGATTTCCAGTGCGACACCGCGCCGCTGCCCAGGGACTGCACCAGTCCGCTGTAGCTCAAGGTCTGCCTGCGGTCGCGCAGGAAGCACAGCAGGTCACCCGGGGCAGGCTTTTCCTGGGCTGGATCGGTCATCCGGTACGGTCCGCTGTTCTGGTAGGCCGCGCGGATGTAATCGATGTGGCGAGGCGAGCGGGTGAAGCCGGGCACGCTGGCGCGGGTCATCACCCAGGAAATGAACGCTGCCGACCACGGGTTGTCGATCAGGAAGGCGCGGCAGTCGCTGTCGGTATAGCGCGTGCCCAGCGGCGCCATGCAGCTGGAGGCGCCCGGCTGGTCGCCCATCGGCGACAGCGTCCCGCTCTCGCGCCAGTAACCGACCACCCGCTGCCAGGCGATCACGCCATTGTCGGCCAGGTGCTCGTTCTCGGCCTCGGTGACGCTCAGGCTGGCCGCGCGGCCATCGCGATCGATGAACGGTCGATACCACAGCCGATGCTCGTTGCAGGCGGTCTTGACGATGCTCACCGCCAACGGACTCAACCCGAACCGCGGCGGGATATCGCAGACCTCGGCGGCGGAGGCGGTGGCCGGCAGCAGCGTCGCCAGCGGCGACAGGCATGCAAGCAGGAGCAAGGGGCGCATGCGCGCTCTCCGGGATGGGGGCAGGGCAAGCCTCGCAGACCGGATCTGCCGGTGCCGTGAAAACAGCGAGGCCGATGCGCGCGTCCGCTGCGTCGCCGCGTTCCGAACCCGTGCGGCCCGTCTGCGCAAGCGCCACGCCGCGCGCCGGTGGTGCCGGCGGCTGGCCAGCTCTCGACCTGGTAGTGCCGGCCGTTGGCCGGCTCCCGACCAACGCGGAGCTGGCCAACGGCGGCACCACCGTGCAGGCCGGTCAAGCCGGCGGCGGCCCCAGTTTCAGCGACAGATCGATCGCCTGCACGTGCTTGGTCAGGCCGCCTATCGAAATGCAGTCCACGCCGTCCTCGGCGATCGCGCGCAGGCCGTCCAGCCCGACGCTGCCAGACACCTCCAGCGGAATCCGGCCAGCCGCGATCCGCACCGCCTCACGACGCGTGTCCGCATCGAAGTCGTCGATCAGGATGCGTTCGCAGCCGACCGTCAGTGCCTCGCGCAACTGATCGAGGTCCTCGACCTCCACCACCAGCGGCAACTGCGGCCACTGCACGCGCGCTGCCTGCACCGCAGCGGTGAGGGAGCCCGCTGCGCGGATGTGGTTCTCCTTCAACATCACCGTGTCGAACAACCCCATCCGGTGGTTGTCGCCGCCCCCGCAGCGCACCGCGTACTTCTGTGCCACGCGCAGCCCCGGCAGGGTCTTGCGGGTGTCCAGGATGCGCGCGCCGGTGCCGGCCACGGCCGCCACATGGCGTGCGGTGGTGGTGGCGGTGCCGGACAGCGTCTGCAGGAAATTCAGCGAGGTGCGCTCGGCACTGACCAAGCTGCGGTTGCGCCCGTGCAGGATCGCCAGCACGGTGCCGGCGGCGACGGCGTCGCCCTCGGCCACCCGCCAGTCGATCGTCACCTCGGGATCCAGTGCGCGGTGGGTGGCGTCGAACCACGGCCGGCCGGCGATCACCGCGTCCTGCTTGCACAGCAGGTAGGCGCTGTCGGGACGGTCGGGCAGCAGGGCGGCGGTGACATCCCCGCTGCCGATGTCCTCCGCCAGTGCGCGCGCCACATCGGCGGCGACCCCTGCCGCATCGGGCGCCTCAAGGACGACCGGACTCATTTTTCAGGGAAATCGGCGATCTGCGCGGTCGCGATGGCCTCTTCGGCCAACAGCACCGGGATGCCGTCGTCGACGCGGAACACCTGCTTGCGGTCGCGGGTCAGCAGCGCCTCGCGCAGGGCCAGCGCCTGCGTGCTGCCATCGGCCTTGACCACGGCACCGGCGCCGATCGCGCGGTTGAGTGCGTCCAGGCCCTTGGCATCGAGCAGGGACAGGGGCTGGCGGGTATCGGGCGAGCACAGCAGGTCGAGCAGCTTGCGATCCATGGATTCTTCGTCTTGCGTGGAAGATGGCTAGAATACGTCTTTAAGGCAGGTGACGGCCAATGACCCCCAACCAATCCGCGCCGCTCGTCGGCATCGTCATGGGTTCCCGCTCCGACTGGGAAACCATGCAGCACGCCGCCCAGAAGCTTGATGCGCTCGGCGTTCCCTACGAAGTGAAAGTGGTCTCGGCGCACCGTACGCCGGACGTGCTGTTCACCTATGCCGAGCAGGCCGGTGAGCGCGGCCTGCGCGCGATCATCGCCGGTGCCGGGGGCGCGGCCCACCTGCCGGGCATGATCGCGGCCAAGACGGCCGTGCCGGTGCTTGGCGTGCCGGTGCAGTCCAAGGCCCTCAACGGCATGGACTCGCTCCTGTCGATCGTGCAGATGCCGGCCGGCATCCCGGTCGCCACCTTCGCCATCGGCAACGCCGGCGCGTCCAATGCCGCCCTGTTCGCCGCGGCCATGCTGGCCTCCGACCAGCCGGCCATCGGCGAGGCGCTGCAGGCCTTCCGCGCCCGCCAGACCGAAGACGTCATGGCCCACGACGACCCGCGTCAATGAGCATGAATACCGTTGGCATCCTGGGCGGCGGGCAGTTGGCCCGCATGATGGTGCTGGCTGGCGCGCCGCTGGGCCTGCGCTTCGAGCTGTTCGACCCGGCCGCCGATGCCTGTGGTGCCCAGGTGGCGCCGCTGCAGGTGGCTGCGTTCGAGGATGAGGCCGCGCTGGCCGCATTCGCCGCGCGCGTGGATGTGGTCACCTTCGATTTCGAGAACGTGCCCGCCCGCAGCGCCCGTTTCCTGGCTGAGCGCGTGCCGGTGTACCCGAACCCGGATGCGCTGGCCGTGGCCCAGGACCGGCTGAGCGAAAAGACCCTGTTCCAGCAGCTGGGTATCCCGCTGCCGCCGTTCGCCGATATCCGCAGTCGCGACGAACTCGCCGCCCGGGTGGCCGAGTTCGGCATGCCCTGCATCGTCAAGACCCGCCGCCTGGGCTACGACGGCAAGGGCCAGTTCCGCATCCGCAGCGAGGCCGACATCGATGCCGCCTGGGCCACGCTGGGCGATTACGTCGAGCGGACCGGGCTGATCCTGGAGGGCTTCGTCGCCTTCGATCGCGAAGTCAGCGTGGTGGCCGTGCGCGGTCGCGACGGTTAATTCCGCGCCTGGCCGGTGACCGGCAACTGGCATGTCGACGGCGTGCTTTCGGCCAGCCTGGCGCCGGCGACGTTGGGTCCTGCCCAGCACGAGGCCGCCATCGGCCATGCGCGCGCGCTGGCCGAGCGCCTGGATTACGTGGGCGTGTTCGCGCTGGAGCTGTTCTGCCGCGGGGAGGAGCTGCTGGTCAATGAGATGGCCCCGCGCGTGCACAACTCCGGCCACTGGACCATCGAAGGCAGCGAGACGTCGCAGTTCGAGAACCACCTGCGCGCCGTGCTCGGCCTGCCGCTGGGTGATACACGCATGCTCGGCCATGCCTGCATGCTCAACTGGCTCGGTGCGATGCCCGAAGCGGCCGCTGTGCTCGGCCAGCCGAGCGGGCATTGGCATGATTACGGCAAGCAGCCGCGCGACGGCCGCAAGGTTGGTCACGCCACGCTGCGCGACGCGGATGCGCAGGCCCTGGCCGACGCGCTGGACACCGTGGGCGGGCAGCTTGACCGTACCGCCCAGGTCGCCCCGGTGGTCGCTGCATTACGCCGCTGAAACGGGCGCGCTGCCTGCGCGCCCGCCCCCCGGGCGACCACACGACCCGGTTGTCGCCGCCATGACGGCGCGCGCCTTCAATCCCGCAGCTGCGCGGCCACGAAGTCCCAGTTGACCAGCTTCCAGAACGCCTCCAGATAGCGCGCGCGCTCGTTCTGGTAGTCGGTGTAATACGCGTGTTCCCACACATCGCAGGCCAGCAATGGCGTGCTCTGTCCGGTCAGCGGGGTGCCGGCGTTGCGGGTCGTCTGGATCGCCAGCGCGCCGGTCGGGTGTTGCACCAGCCACACCCAGCCCGAGCCGAACAGGCCCAGCGCCGCGCGGTCGAATTCCTCGCGCAGCCGGCGGATGTCGCCGAAGTGGCGGGTGACCAGTTCGCCCAGCCGGTCCTTCGGGTCGCCGCCACCGCGCGGATGCAGACAGCGGAAGTAGAAGTCGTGGTTCCAGGCCTGCGCGGCCGCGTCGAACAGGCTGCCCTGGCTCTGCCGCACGATGTCCTCCAACGGCAGCTCGGCCAGCTCGGTGCCGTCGATGCGCGCGTTGACCGCCTCGACATAGGCGCGATGGTGACGGCCGTGGTGCAGGTCCAGCATCTCGGCCGACAGGTGGGGCTGCAGGGCGGTGCGGTCGTAGGGCAGGCGGGGCAGTTCGAGGGGCATGGCTCGCGACGGATTGGGGAGAGGGGCGCCGGAAGGCTTACAATGGCGATGAGGGAAGTCTATCCGACCGGCCAGGTCGGGTTGTCCCACCTGCAGGAGAGGCGTTGTGGCGGTGATGCAGCAGATCCAGTCCGAAGTGGAGCGTTACCCCCTCGTGTTGTTCATGAAGGGCACCCCGCAGTACCCCATGTGCGGTTTCTCCAGCCGCGCCATCCAGGCGCTGATGGCCGCCGGCGCGGTCGCGCTGCGCACGGTCAACGTGCTCGAGGAACCCGAGATCCGCGCCAACCTGCCGCGCTTCTCCAACCTGCCCAGCTTCCCGCAGCTGTTCATCCATGGTGAGCTGATCGGCGGCTGCGACATCGTGCTGGAGCTGTTCGAGTCCGGTGAGCTCAAGCGCATCGTCGAAGAGGCTTCACAGGCATGAGTGCCGTCCCGTCCGTCGTGGCCGGGACCGCATCGCTCGCCGATCGCGTCATTCTCATCGCCGGGGCCGGTGGCGGCTTCGGCAGCGCCGCCGCCATCGCCTGTGCCGAGGCCGGTGCCACCGTGGTCCTGCTCGGGCGCAAGCCGCGTCGGCTGGACCGGGTCTATGCCGCCGTCCAGGCGGTCGGCCCCGAGCCGCTGCTGTACCCGCTGGACCTGGAAGGGGCCACCCCGGACGACTACGCGGTCCTGGCCGAACGCCTGCAATCCGAGCTTGGGCGGCTGGATGGCCTGCTGTACTGCGCCGCCGATTTCGCCGGGCTGACGCCGTTCGAGCTGGCCGATCCGGGCAGCTTCGCCCGCGCGGTGCACGTCAACCTGACTGCCCCGGCCTGGCTGGCCCAGGCCTGCCTGCCGCTGCTGCGCCAGCGTGATGATGCCGCGCTGGTGTTCACCGTGGACGATCCGGCGCGGGTGGGGCAGGCCTACTGGGGCGGCTACGGCGCCGCCCAGCACGGGCTGCGCGGCCTGATCGCCAGCCTGCATGACGAACTCGGGCGCAGCCCGGTCCGGGTCAGTGGCCTGCAGCCCGGCCCGATGCGCACCGCCCTGCGGGCCCGTGCGTTCTCCCTGGACGAAGATCGCAGCGCCCGCGACCCGGTCGATTGCGCCGCCACCGCGGTCCTGCTGCTGTCCGCCCAGGGCGTCGCCCACCGCGGCCAGATCCTGGACGCCTGAAGGGCAGGGCCCGGTCATCTCGCGGTAGACCCCATCCCCTCCGGTAGTACCGGCCGCTGACCGGCTCCCCCGCCATCCCGGCGGTCACCAAGCCGCAGCTTTCCCTGGCTACCTTGCGCACACCGCCGCAGCGGCCATTCAGCCAAACGGGCTGAGTTGTGAAGATGACGTCACGATAGCGTTGTGATGGCGTGTGTTTTGTCGCCAAAACGTCACAATCCAGCGCTACCGTGTTAATCTAGTGTTAACCGTTGCGGCTGAAACCAGCCCGCGGCTAGGGAACCCAGATAAAAGTCCAGTCAGCCGCCAGCAAGGCTGCTTGGGCGCGTTTTTTTCTCCGCCATCGCCAATCTCGCATCGAGGCTACTCCCCAATGACCCACTCACGCTGTCTCCGGATGTCCAAGCTCACCCTTGGTCTCGTGGCCGCACTTGCTGCCGCTCCCGCCTTCGCCCAGAGCACCTCTGCCGGTGTCGGCGGTCAGGTCACGTCCGCCTCAGGTGCGCCTGTTGCCGGTGCCGAAGTCACCATCACGCACACCGAGTCGGGCACGGTCAGCCGTGCGACCACCGATGCGGCGGGTCGTTACAACGCGCGCGGTCTGCGCGTGGGTGGTCCGTACACCATCACCATCACCAAGTCCGGTGAAGGCACCAAGACCGAAGACGGCCTGTACCTGGGCGTCAACCAGACCGGTACCGTCAACGCGGCACTGACCGGCGACCTCGCCGCGACCAACCTGGATGCCGTCCAGGTCGTCGCCGTTGCTGCAGGCTCGGAAGTGTTCAGCGCGACCAAGATGGGCTCGGGCACCAACATCAGCCAGCAGCAGATCGAAGTTGCCCCGTCGATCGGCGGCAACATCCAGGACCTGATGCGCCTGGATCCGCGCGTGACCTTCATCGACCGCGCGTCCGGCTCGATCTCGGCCGGTGGCCAGAACCCGCGCTTCAACTCGATCAGCATCGACGGCGTCTCGGCCAGCGACACCTTCGGCCTGGAAGGCAACAACATGCCGACCCGCCGCCAGCCGGTCGCGATGGAAGCCATCGAAGCGCTGGACATCAACCTGTCCAACTACGACGTCAGCATCGCTGCCGCCGCCGGTGCCACCGTCAACGCGGTGACCAAGTCCGGTACCAACGAATTCCACGGCTCGGTCTACGGCACCTACCGTGACGGCGACTGGTTCGGCGACAACCCGGAAGGCCAGAAGTTCAACGGCTTCACCAAGGAAAAGACCTACGGCATGACCGTTGGCGGTCCGATCCTGAAGGACAAGCTGTTCTTCTTCGCCAACTATGAAAAGTTCGAGCAGGCCGCTCCGGGCGCCGACCTCAGCACCACCCCGCTGGGCAAGCCCAATGGCCAGTTCACCCTGGCCGACGTGACCCGCGCGCAGCAGATCGCGCAGGGTTACGGCATCGAAGCCGGTGGCCTGGAAAGCAACGGCGATACCTCGATGGAAGAGTACGCGCTGAAGCTGGACTGGAACATCAGCGACAACCACCGTGCCAACATCCGTTACAGCAAGATCGACCAGAGCAAGCTGCGCATCAACGGCATGACCACGAGCTCGGCCTCGCTGAACTCGTACTGGTACCAGCACAACAAGACCAACGAGAGCTATGTCGCCCAGCTGTTCAGTGACTGGACCGACAACTTCTCGACCGAACTGAAGGCCTCGTACCGCGAGTACTCGGCCATCCGCGCGGTGTCGACCGATGCTCCGAGCGTGCGCATCTATTTCGGTGGCACGCCGACCGCGCCGTCGGGTGACTCGCTGTACCTGGGTACCGAAGTCAACTCGCAGGACAACATCCTGACGACAAAGGCGTGGAACTACTACGGCGCCGGCACGCTGACCCTGGGCAACCATGACGTCAAGTTCGGTGCATCGTACGACACCAACGACATCTACAACTACTACGGCGCCAACTCGTGGGGCACCTACACCTTCTACGGCCTGGACAATTTTGCCGCCGGCCGCTGGAACACCTACGACTACGCACCGGAGCGCACCCCGGGCTCGATCGCTGCTGACTACACCTACAGCAACCTGGCGCTGTTCGTGCAGGACACCTGGTACGTCAACAACAACCTGACCCTGACCCTGGGCCTGCGCGCCGACCGTCCGGACACCAGCCCGTCGCCGGCCTACAACGCTGCCGCGTCGAACTTCTTCGGCTACAACAACAGCAAGGTCTTCGAGAGCAAGTTCCTGGTGCAGCCGCGCTTCGGCTTCAACTACACCTTCGACACCGATCGCCCGACCCAGCTGCGTGGTGGCGTGGGCCTGTTCCAGGGTGATTCGCCGCAGGTGTGGATCAGCAACAGCTACTCGGCGACCGGTTTCAACACCAACGTCTACAGCCTCCGTAACACCCAGTACGCCGATTCGCTGAAGTTCAATCCGAACAAGGATAGCCAGCCGGTTCCGACCACCCCGGGTTCGGCCGTGCAGAACGTCAATTTCGTCGGCAACGACTTCAAGCTGCCGTCGATCTACAAGGCCAACCTGGCCCTGGATCATGAGACCCCGTGGTATGGCATCGTGGCGTCGGCCGAGCTGCTGGTCACCAAGGTCAAGGATGGCCTGTTCTACCAGAACCTGAATCTGGG
This sequence comes from Stenotrophomonas sp., assembly GCF_031995405.1. Classification (GTDB taxonomy): domain Bacteria; phylum Pseudomonadota; class Gammaproteobacteria; order Xanthomonadales; family Xanthomonadaceae; genus Stenotrophomonas. The sequence goes on from NZ_DAMAGC010000035.1 coordinate 29,577, forward strand.
CCCGGTGCAGTACCAGGGGCCGGACGGCCGCGACATGTTCTACCTGCAGAACAAGGTCGGTGCATGGCAGACGGCGGACTCCCGCGCCCGCAAGGCCGCTGCCTACAACAACGTCTACCTGATCAACAACACCGACGAAGGCCGTACCTCGCAGTTCACCGTGTCGCTGTCCAAGCCGTGGACCGACGCCAGCGACTGGTCCTGGAACATCGGCTACACCTACACCGATGCGACCGAAGTCGGTTCGCTGACCAGCTCCACCGCCAGTTCGGGTTGGAACTACCAGTACGCCTTCGACGCCAACACCCCGGTCGAGAACACCTCGCGCTACCAGATCCGCGACCGCCTGTCGGGTGCGCTGAACTGGAAGCACAAGTTCTTCGGTGACTACGAAACCAAGGTCGGTCTGGTGTACGAAGGCCGCAGCGGCCGTCCGTATAGCTACGTGTTCGTCAACGATGCCAACGGCGACGGCCGCACCGCCAACGACCTGTTCTACGTGCCGAAGGGCCCGGGCGACGTGCTGTTCGGCACGCTGTCCAACACCGGTGCGTTCACGGCCGATGCCGCGATGGAGAAGAGCTTCTTCGATTGGCTGGCCGCGAACCCGGACCTGGCCAAGTACGCGGGCAGCACGCCGGGCGCGAACGGCTTCCGCAGTGGCTGGATCAACACCTTCGACCTGCGCATCAGCCAGCAGCTGCCGGGCTTCATGAAGGGGCACAAGTCGGAAATCTGGCTGGACGTGCAGAACGTCGGCAACCTGCTGAACAAGAAGTGGGGCAACATCTACGACTACGGCTTCTTCGCCGACAGCCGCGTTGCCACCCTGCAGGGCATGTACCAGGGCAAGTACGTGTACAACTACCGCGGCGCCGATACCCCGACCGTCGCCAACGCCGACGCCGACGGCTTCGACGTGGGTGTGTCGCAGTGGTCGCTGCAGCTGGGCTTCCGCTACCAGTTCTGATGAACTGACGTAGCAAGAGCTGCATATGGAACGGCCGGGGAAACCCGGCCGTTTCTGTTTGTCGGGAAGGCGGGGCGGTCATGGCTGGATGGGGCGGCGTTCTTGCTCCCTGCGGCCACTTCATGTACCCTCAACCGGTTGCGCGCAGACATGCGCACCGCAGCGCGCCGAAAAGGCCCGCTGCCGCTGAAACCTATCCAACGGTCGGGCTTCCCGGCCGTTTTGCTTTTTAAGGGGGCAGCGGTACAGTCGGAAACCTTGAGGAAAGCAGAAAAAATGGAAATGAAGATCACCGAAACCCCGGCGCGGACGCTGCCGGTGCAGGACGCGCGGATCTACCCGCGCGGCGGCCTGGACGTGTTGTCGCGTGCCGAAGTGGCGCGTCTGCGCGACGCCTCCGGCGGCGGCATGCACGAGCTGCTGCGCCGTTGCGCGCTGGCCGTGCTGACCAGTGGCAGTGCCTCGGACGATCCGCGCGCGGCGCGCGATCTCTACCCGGATTTCGACATCCAGGTGGCGCAGCAGGATCGCGGCGTCCGCATCGACCTGGTCAACGCGCCGGCCATGGCCTTCGTGGATGGCGAAATCATCCGCGGCGTGGCCGAGCTGCTGTTCGCCGTCGTGCGCGACCTGGCCTACATGGCCATCGAGATGGGTCCGCAGTACGCGGCCGAACTGGAATCCTCCGAGGGCATCACCAACGCGGTGTTCGGGCTGCTGCGCAACGCGCGCATCCTCAACCCCGGCGACCCGAACCTGGTGGTCTGCTGGGGCGGTCACTCGATCGGCCGCGACGAATACCTGTACACCAAGCAGGTGGGCTACGAGCTGGGCCTGCGCGGCCTGGACATCTGCACCGGCTGCGGCCCGGGCGCGATGAAGGGCCCCATGAAGGGCGCCACCATCGCCCATGCCAAGCAGCGCAAGCACGTCACCCGCTACATCGGCCTGACCGAGCCGGGCATTATCGCCGCCGAGTCGCCGAACCCGATCGTCAACCACCTGGTGATCATGCCGGACATCGAGAAGCGTCTCGAAGCGTTCGTGCGGATCGGTCACGGCATCATCGTGTTCGCCGGTGGCGTCGGTACCGCCGAAGAGATCCTGTACCTGCTCGGCATCCTGCTGCGCGAGGAGAACAAGGACCTGCCGTTCCCGCTGATCCTCACCGGCCCGACCGTGGCCGCGCCGTACTTCGAACAGATCGACCGCTTTATCCGCCTGACCCTGGGCGAGGCCGCAGCGGCGCGCTACGAGATCATCATCGGCGACCCGGTCGCGGTGGCGCGACGCATGTCCGCCGGCATCAAGCGCGTGCGCGAGCATCGCCTGGAGCAGAAGGATTCGTTCTTCTTCAACTGGTCCATCGAGATTCCGTGGGAGTACCAGCAGCCGTTCGTGCCCACGCACGAGGCGATGGCTGCGCTGGATCTGCACCACGGCCGTCCGCCGCATGCCCTGGCTGCCGACCTGCGTCGCGCGTTCTCCGGCATCGTCGCCGGCAACGTCAAGGAAGACGGCATGCGCCGCATCGAGCAGTTCGGCCCGTTCGAGATCCACGGTGACGCCGACATGATGCAGGCCCTGGACGAGCTGCTGCGCGGTTTCGTCGAGCAGCGTCGGATGAAGATCTCCGGCGAGTACCAGCCTTGCTACAAGGTCCTGGCCTGAGCCAGCCGGGGCGGGCAGGGTGGCCCGCCCCCGTCCGATCAAGACCGGAGGCGTCAACGCGTTGACGCCTGTCGCCCCCGGGCGACCGTTCGTCCTGCCGCCGCTTGCCGCCCGGCGGCGGGTCGTTCATCTTCTGTGTCATCACGCTGGGGAGCGTTCCATGTCTGTACGCCGTTCCAAGGGCTTCACGCTGGTCGAGTTGATGGTCACCCTGGTGGTGCTCGGGGTACTGGCCGCGATCGCCTTTCCGAACTTCCGCGGCACCATTCGTTCCAATCGCGTCAGCACCTCCAACAACGAGTTGGTGGGCATGTTGTCGCTGGCCAGAAGCGAGGCGATCCGCAACAAGCAGGGGGGCGGCGTGTGTGCCAGCACCCAGGGGCTGGCCTGCGACGGCAACTGGTCCGACGGGCTGATGGCCTGGTCGGACCTGGATGGCAACGGCAGCTTCAACGGCGCCGACACGGTGTTGCGATTCGCCCGCGGCTCCACCGACCTGGCGGTGACCGGGCCGACGCCGGCGTCGATCGCGTTCGATGCCCGTGGCCGTCGCCGCAGTGCCGCCAACCAGCAGATCCTGTTGGCCCCGGCAGCGTGCAAGGCGGGCGAATCGAACCGCACCTTGACGGTGAATCTCTCCGGCCAGGTCCGGGTTGTACGAGGAACGTGTTCATGACGCGCAGGAATTTCAACGGCTTTGGTCGGCGCGCACGCGGCTTCAGCCTGCTCGAGGTGCTGGTCGCGCTGCTGGTGCTCGCGTTCGGGCTGCTGGGCTTCGCGCTGCTTCAGACCATGAACGTCCGGTTCGTGCAGAGCGCCAACTACCGCACCCAGGCCACCAACCTGTCCTATGACCTGATCGATCTGATGCGCGCCCAACGCGCCAGCACGCTCAACGGCGGTGGTTACGTCGATGCGTCCTTCGCTGCCGGCTCGGTCACCAGCAAGGGCGCCTGCGCTTGGCCCACCGGTGCGGCGGTCACCGCCAAGCAGAACGTGGCGCGCTGGCAGTGCCAGGTCGTCAAGACCCTGGGCGACAAGGCCAGTGCGCAGGTGCAGTACAACAACGGGCAGGTCACTGTGGCGATCAGCTGGGGCGACCAGCGCTGGGATGCCAAGGATCCCGACAGCCTCACCTCCTTCGCCCTGGTATCGCAACTATGAGTGCGCACATGTCTTCCCGTGGTCGCATGGCCGGCCTGTCACTGATCGAAATGATGATCGCCATGGTCATCGGTCTGGTCATGATGCTGGGCGTGGTCCAGATATTCATCGCCTCGCGGACTGCCTCACAGCTGTCCGAGGGGGTAGCACGCACGCAGGAAAATGCACGCTTCGCGCTGGATTTCCTGCAGCGCGACCTGCGCATGGCCGGCCACTTCGGCTGTGTCAACGACCAGGCGCACGTGGTCAAGGGCAACGCCTCCATCGGGTATCGCATCGCCGGTGTCGTTTCCGGCAGCGGGGTGCCGCTGGATTTCTCGGTGCCGATCCAGGGCTATGAGGCAGGCGCTACCACGCCCACCAGTTCGCTGACCATCGGTACGACCTGGCAGGCCGCGATTGCGGCGCCGGCCAGCATCACCGGTCTCAATCCTGCGCCCAGCCCGGGCAGTGACATCGTGGTGCTGCGCTTCTTCCATCCCGACGGCGTGCCGATCAGCACCCTGACCTCGAGCGCTACGCAGTCCACGGTCGGCATCAGCAGCGAGGGCGCGCAGCGCCTGGCGGCGGGTGTCACGGGTGGGCCCACCGTGTTCGGCGTGGCTGACTGCAATCGTGCCGATGTGTTCACCGGTACGTTGTCTGGTACCACCGTTACCGCCAACGCCACGGATCTGTCCAACTACGCGGCCAACAACGCGGTGACCATGCTGTACCGCGCCGAGGCGGTGGTCTATTACGTGGCCAGCAACGGCACCGAACCGGCGCTGTACCGCGCCCGCGCTGGCTCCAACGGCGCTTACGGTGCCGGTGAGGAACTGGTCGAAGGCATCGAGAGCATGCAACTGCTGTACGGTCTGGATTCGCAGACCGACATCAGCCGCGCCGCGCCGCCGACCGGCAATATCGTCGAGCAGCAGACGGCAAATGCGGTCAGCACCGCCACCACCGCCGCCGCTGTCGCGCAGTGGCGCCGCGTGGGCCTGGTCCAGGTTGGGCTGCTGGCCCGCAGCCCGCAGCAGGCGTCGGCGGAGTCCCCCAAGGACGCGGGCAACTATCTGGGCGTGCTGGGTACCACTATCGTCCCCCCCGCCACCGACGACAAGCGCTACCGCGCCAGCTACGAAGTCTCGGTGGCGCTGCGCAACCGTCTGTTCGGGAACTGACCGACATGAAAACACTGAGTTCCTTGCCCCGGCCGCGGCACTCGTCATCCCCGCGCCGCAGCCAACGCGGTGCAGTGCTGTATGTCGCGCTGATCATGCTGATCCTGCTGGCGCTGCTGGGCGTGGTCGGCATGCAGGTGGCGGGCATGCAGGAAAAGATGTCCTCCAGCTACCGCGCCACCAATCTGGCCTTCGAGAATTCCGAAGCGACGGTGCGCGGGGCCGAAGACGCGGTGGAGAAGATCGCCAACCGCGAAGCGGCTGGCGCCAATCCGATCGTCGGCAGCGCCGACATCGGGCAGCGCTGCGATGATGGGTATGACCCCGCGGTGTGGGTACGTGACGCCAATCTGGGCAGCAAGCCGCTTGTCAATGTCCGCCAGATCCAGTCCTGCATCCAGGGCGAAGGCGCGCTGGACATGGGGCGGCCGCTCGACGTGGCCACGCCGGTGTACCAGATCACCGGCTATGCCGCCGATTCCAACGCCGACGCCACGTCGTCTTCGGCGATCGATACTGTGTTCAAGCTCTGAGGGCCGCCGCAATGATGTCGCGCAAATTCAAATCCCTGCTCGCCGCCTCTGCGGTGTTGCTGGCCGGTGGCGGTTACCTCATCTACAGCCTGATGGCCGCCCAGGCCCAGGGCGTGCTGGCCCAGGCCCCGCTCAACAACCTGGTGCAGACGCCGCCGGCGTTCATCATGGCGGTCGATGATTCCAACTCCATGACCTTCGAACGCATGTTCCCCGGTGGCGATGGGGCGATGCGCTGGAACAATGCCAACGGCAGTTTCTTCAGTTCGGCTGGCGTGTTCTACAGCGTGGGCGGTGCCTGCTCCACCAACGACTGCTACCTGTACCTGTACCCGCACGCGAGATTCAATACCAGCTACTCCCCCGGCCGCGCGATTCCGCCGCTGGATATCTTCGGTTTCGCGCGTTCCTCGACCTACAACGCCAGCTATTACGATCCGGCGGAAACCTACCTGCCATGGCGCAAAGCGGACGGGACGCTATGGGACAACGCGCCCATCACCGCCACGCGCGCCGACCCGCGCAGCGGGTTCAACGGTTACGCCGCCATCTACGATATGACCAGCAATCGTACCGAGACCAGTGAGAACTTCCAGTTCGTGGCCGGTATGACCATTCCGGACCTGACGGGCACCGGAAACCGGTACTATCGCGATGGCGCGTGGCGCACGGCCGCGCGCAGCATCACGGCCGACGTTGCCTATCCGGTCGACTACTTCCCGGCCACGTTCTACCTGCCGGCCGACGCCCCCGCCCCGACCGGTTACCGCACCGCCGACGCCAACCGACCGGTGATCGCCGGTGCCTGCGGTCCGGGCTGCAACATGCGTCGCTACCAGATCAAGAGCGACAATTACGCCAACGCGGCCGATTACAACACCGCGATCCAGAACTTCGCCAACTGGTTCCAGTATCACCACAACCGCATTCTCGCCATCGTCGGCTCTGCCAGCCACGCGATGGTCGATGTCAACAATATGCGGGTGGGTTACTTCACCATCAACAAGCTCAACGCCGTGACCATGTATGACATGGCCACCAAGAGGTCGGATCTGTACAACCAGATCTACAATCTGGCCCCGGCCGGCGGTACGCCCAACCGACAGGCAGTGGAGTTCCTGGGCAAGCAGTTCCGGCGCACCGATGCCGGCGCACCGGTGCAGCTGGCCTGCCAGAAAAACGGCGGCATGCTGTTCACCGACGGCTACACCAACACGTCCAGCACGGTCAGTGGCTACGGCAATGCCGACGGCACGGACACGTCTCCGTTCAATGGCGCGCCGTTCAAGGATGCCTACAGCAATACCATCGCCGACGTCGCGGCTGCCTTCTACGGTGGCGCCACCTGGACCCCGCTGCGTAGCGGCACGGGCTTCCCGGTCGGGCAGGTACCGATCAGCAACCAATGCAAGACCCTGGATGTGGGTTCGGCGGCGTGGAAGCGGCTGGATTGCCAGCCTAACCTGCACATGAATTTCTACGGCGTCACCCTGGGTGCGCAGGGAAAGATCTACGGGGTCAACCAGGCGGCCACCGATGATCCGTATGCCAATCCCCCGAACTGGAACGGCAACGGCGATCCGATCAAGGTCGACGACGGCACCGTGATCGATGAAATCTGGCATGCGGCGATCAACAGCCGCGGCGAATTCATCAACGCACAGACGCCGGCCGAGGTCACCGCGGCGATGCGTCGCGTGCTGTCCTCGATCAGCAGCGGCGGCTCGTCGTCGGGAAGCCTGGGCATGACCGGTGCGCGCATCGGTGCGGGCTCGTTGAGCGTGACGCCGCGCTACGACATCGCCAACGAAGGCACCGACTGGTACAGCAGCCTGGTGGCTTCCAAGGTCAGCGTGAATGCGCAGACCCAGGTCGCCGAGTACACCCCGGTCTGGGACGCCGCGACGCGACTGAGCTCCTCGGGCCGCCAGATCGTGATGAACAAGAACGGCACCGCGCTGGATTTCAGCAGCACCAACGTTGCCCTGGCCGATCTGTGCAAACCCGGTCCGCTGGTCCGCTGCACCGAGGCCGACATCACCGCGCTGGGCGGCACCAACGCCACCGCAGTGGCCTACCTGCGCGGCGACACCTCCCGCGAGGTGCGCAACAGCGGCATCTTCCGCGACCGCACTACGCTGCTCGGTGACATCATCAATTCCAATCCGGTGGTGAGCTCGCCGTTGGACGACTAT
>NZ_DAMAGC010000036.1:0-33454 GCF_031995405.1 Stenotrophomonas sp.
AGGCGGCGAATTACAGCACGTAGAAGGCAATGCCCAGCCACAGCCACGGGCGGGCGGCCATGTGCCGCCAGCGCTGCAGGCCTTCGCCGTCCTGCGGGTCGGTGGCGGCGGCCTTGAAGGCGAGCTGGCCGCCGGTATCGAGCACCACGTTGACCAGCCACAGGGTGATCGCCAGCGATCCCATCTCAGGCCACCTCCGACAGGTTCGACCCACCGGCGGCCACGGCGTTGAAGAACGCCGCGCTGCGGCGGATCACCTCGCGGCGTTCGCGGTCGATGGTGATCATGTGGTAGCTGTCGTCCAGCACCACCAGTTCGGTCGGGCCACGCACGCGCGACACCACCAGTTCGGCATTGCCCAGGCTGGCCACGTCGTCCTCGCGCGCATGCACCACCAGGCACGGCGCGGTGACCTGGTGCAGATGGCGGCGGGTCCAGTGCGACAACGCGCGCATCTCCGCCAGCGCATGCCACGGGTTGCCGGGCAGGCCGGCGGCGGCACTGTCGCCGGACAGCATCGCCGCGCTCACCTGCGCGCGCAGGCGCTCGTCGCGCAGGCCATACGGCGGCTCCTCCATGAACATGCGGTCGCGGCCGATGCCGAGCCGCTTGAACCACGGCAGCAGGAACGACAGCCGCGCCACCGCCGGGATGTTCCAGCCGTCGTAGCGGAACGTCGCGCCGTACACGCCCACGCCATCGACCCACCCGGGACGTCGCGCGGCCAGCGCCAGCGCCAGCACCGCGCCCATCGACAGGCCGCCGACGAACAACCGATCGACGCGTCCGCGCAGCGCGTCGGCCGCCTTTTCGACGCCGTCGTACCATTCTTCCCAGCGCGCCTGCAGCAGGTCCTCGACGCTGCCGCAGTGGCCGGGCAGCTGCACCCCGTGCACGGTGAACCCGGCCGCGTGCAGGCCCTTGCCCAGCACCCGCATTTCGGCGGGGGTGCCGGTCAGGCCATGGATGAGCAGCACGCCCTGCGGGCCGCCGGGGTAGAAGAACTCATGGGAGGCAGTCACCTGGTTGGCTCCGGCACGTCATCTGGGCGTGCAGGATCGCAATCCGGGTTTTCGCCAGCCTTTCATCCGACCGGCATGGGTCATCCGCGCTTCAGGCGCGGAATCCGGATGGAGACCTTCAGCCCGCCGCGCGCGACGTTGACGTAGGCGATGCGCCCGTCCATGTGGTCCACCGCCGCCCGCGCGATGGCCAGGCCCAGGCCGGTGCCGGTTTCGCCGTTGCCGGGCGCGCGGAAGAAGCGTTCGCCAAGCCGCGGCATCACCTCGGTGGGTACGCCCGGGCCGTTGTCTTCGACGTACAGCTCCACCTCGCCGGCATGCAGCTGCAGGCCGACGCTGACCGTGGCGCCCTGGCCGGCGTAGCGCAGCGCGTTGTCGATCAGGTTGTCCACCGCCTCCTGCAGCAGCGCGGCGTTGCCCTCCACCCACCAGGGGCCGGCATCGCTGCGATAGCCGAGGTCGACCCCGGCGCGGATCGCGTCGGGCACGCGCGCGCCGACCCAATGCGGCACCTGGGTGCCCAGTTCCAGCGGCTGCAACGCGTCGGGCACCGCCTGCGCGCGGGCCAGCGCCAGCAGCTGGGTGCTGACCCGGGTGGTGCGCTGGTTGAGCCGGCGGATGTGCTGCAGCGCCTCGCGCACGGACTGCGGATCGTCATGGGCCAGCGCCTGCTCGACATGCAGGCCCATGCCGGTCAAGGGCGAGCGCAGCTGGTGCGCGGCATCGGCGATGAAGCGGTTCTGCTGCGCGATCATCTCCGACTGCCGCGCGATCAGGCCGTCGATGGTGCTGATCAACGGCTGGATCTCTTCGGGCACGTCGGCATCGGAGATCGGGGTCAGCTCCGCTTCGCGCTGCGCCAGGCGCTGGGTGAGCGGCGTGAGGATGCGCAGGCCACGGGTTACTCCGAACCACACCAGCGCGGTCATGCACACGATCAGCGAGGTCATCAGGGGCACGGTGAGCATCAGGATTTCCTGCGCGCGGTGGCGGCGGTCGGCCATGGTCTCGGCCACGGTGACCGCGAGCTGGTCGCCGGGGTCGTTCAATGCCTGCGTGCAGACCGTGGCCATGCGTACCTGCTGGCCGTTGAGCTCGCCGTTGTACAGCATGGACGGCGGGCCGCTGCATTCCTGCGAGGGCGCATAGCCGCTGAAATCGGCGTTGCCGCTGAGCGTGCCATGGCGGCTGCTGTCCACGTTGAAATAGCGGTGGCCGTCGGGGTCGTACTCGATCAGGAAGCGCGCCTGTGGCGACAGGTCGCTGGTGACCGGCATGGTGCTGAGCATCTGCGCGAACGAGTGGGTGTCGTCGGTCAGGTTGCGGTCGTGGATGCGGTTGGAATAGTCCAGTGCGATGTAATAGGTGAGGAACGCATTGAGCGTGAGCAGGATCAGCATCGGCAGCGCCAGGAAGGCCAGCAGGCGCCGGCGCAGGCTGGGGCGGCCGCGCATCACGGCGTGGTCTCTTCCAGCATGTAACCCAGCCCGCGCACGGTGCGGATGCCCATGCCGCCGGGCTGCAGCTTGCGGCGCAGGCGGTGCAGGGCGATGTCCAGGCCGTTGTCGGTCAGGTCCTGGCCCCAGTCGCACAGCGCCTCCACCAGTTGCCCGCGCGAGACGATGCGGTCCGGGCGCACGGCCAGCGCGGAAAGCAGGCCGAAGTCGCGCGCGGTCAGTTCCAGCGGCTCATCGCCGATCCAGACCCGGCGCCCGGTGAGGTCCAGCCGCAGCGGGCCGATGCGCAGTTCCGGGGTGCCGTTGCTGGTGACCCGGCGCAGCTGCGCGCGCACCCGCGCCTCGAACTCATCCAGCGCGAACGGCTTGACCAGGTAATCGTCCGCGCCCAGGTCCAGCGTGCGCACGCGTTCGGCCAGGCCGTCGCGCGCGGTGACCACCAGCACCGCCAGCCCGTCGCCGCGCTGGCGCAGGCGTTGCAGTACCTGTTGGCCCTCCATCTGCGGCAGGCCCAGGTCCAGCACCAGCAGGGCGTAGGCGGTGGCGCCCAGTGCCGCGTCGGCATGCGCACCGTTGTCCACGTGGTCCACCACATGGCCCTGGCGGCGCAGCGAGGCGCACAGGCCGGAGGCGATGTCCGGGTCGTCTTCGGCGATGAGTACGCGCAAGGTCGGGCTCCAGTGACCGGGTCCCCGCCGCCGCTGCGACGGGTCCTGAGATCGCGAAGCGTACCGCCCGGCGGGTGCGCCGGGGCGTGAGCAGTCGAGCCGGGCGCGCCCGCGCTGGCCGAGCGTTCAGCCATGGCGCTGCAGCGGGTGTCGCGATCACCGCGTCGGCGGGTTTCCCGCGATCGTGCGCGCCCCGGTGATGATCATGCGCAGCATCTGCGAGACCTGCTCGATCAGTTCCGCATCCTTCTCTGGCGGCTGGTCCACGGCGGTGGCGCCCATCGCGAACACCAGGCGGGTGATCGCCTTGGAGACCAGCGCCGGTTCGTGCAGCACGGCCCCGCCATCGGCCGCGGCCAGGCGGATCAGGTCCACCCGCAGCTCGTCTTCGAAGTAGTTCAGCTCGCGGTCCACCGCGTGCTTGAACGCATCCGAGCCGGCGCTGCCTTCGCGCAGCAGCACGTGCAGCAGTTTGTCGTCGGCGCGCAGCTGCTCGATGAAGGTCTCCACCGACAGCCGGATCACGCTGCGCTCGGACGAGGCCGCGCGCTGGCGGGCCTCGCCGATGATGGTGCGCAGCGACCGCCCGGCCAGGTCGATGAGCGCCACGGTCAGCTCGTCCATGTCGCGGAACTGGCGGTAGAACGAATTGGGCGCGATCCCGGCCTCGCGTGCCACCTCGCGCAGGCTCAGCGTGGACACGCTGCGGTGCGGGCCGATCAGGGCCAGCGCGGCGGCCAGCAGGTCGTCGCGCGAGATCGCGGTCTTGCGCGCCGGATGGGCGTCGTCGGCAGCGGGAAGGGGCAGGTCTGGGGAGGTCATCGGGGGCAGGGCGGTCAAGTCCCTGAATCATAGCCCGTCCGTTCAATATACAAGTGTATACACGCATGTATGCGCGTGCGTATAGTTGGGCCATGAGTGCTCATCCCCGCCCCCCGTCCCGTCGCCGCAACCCGATCGCGCCCCGTCATTGGGTGTCCGAGGAACTGTTCGACTTCTGGGCCGGCCGCCTGCACCCGCTGTGGACCCTGCGCCGCGCCCGCGCCCGGCTGCTGTCCCGCGAGACCGCCAGTGCCGACGCGGTCACCCTGATCCTGCGGCCCAACCGGCATTTCCGCGGGCTGCAGCCGGGCCAGCACGTCACCCTCGGCGTGGACGTCGATGGCCGCCGGCTGTCGCGCAGCTACAGCCCGACGCGGCTGGCCGACGGCACGCTGGCGATCACGGTCAAGGCGATCGAAGGCGGCAAGGTCAGCCAGCATCTGGCCCGCCATGCGGTCATCGGTGAGGCATTCGAACTTGGACAGGCCTTCGGCGAGATGACCCTGGGGCCGGCTGCCGGCCAGCGCCTGCTGCTGCTTGCCGCCGGCAGCGGCATCACCCCGATGCGCGCGCTGTTGCGCCAGCTCGATGCGGCCGACATGCCGGCGCAGGTCGACCTGGTGTACTGGGCGCGGCGTCGCGAGGAACTCTGCTTTGCCGACGAACTGGCCGCGCTCGCCGCGCGCCACCCGACCCTGCGCATGCACCTGGCATTGACCCGTGATCCGGTTGCGCCCGCACCGCGCGTGGACGCGTTCGCGTTTGATGCGCTGGGCGATCTGCGTGCCGCGCAGGTGCTGGTGTGCGGCCCCGGCGGCTTCGTCGATGCCGCGCGTGCACGCCTGCACGAGCAGGTTGCCACGCTGCAGTCCGAAGCCTTCACCCCGCCGGTATTGCCCGATGCGGAAACCGGTACCGTGCAGGTGGAGCTGCGTCGCAGCGGCCGCACCCTGTCGCTGCCGCGCGGCACCTCGCTGCTGCAGGCGCTGGAGGCCGAAGGCCTGCGCCCGGCCAGCGGCTGCCGCATGGGCATCTGCAATACCTGTGCGTGCGGCAAGGCATCCGGTGTCACCCGCCATACGCTTACCGGCGAGTACGCCGATGAACCGGCCACGCAAGTGAAGCTGTGCGTCAACAGCGCCAGCACCGACCTGATCCTGGAGCTCTGACCATGTCTTCCGTCCAGAACCGCGCGCTTTCCGCCGCTGAACTGCACGCCTTCGGCGATGAACTCGATGCCCTGCGTGCGCGCCAGTTGGCCACGCTCGGCAGTGCCGATGCGCGTTATATCCGTCGCGTGGTCGCCGCGGTGCGCTGGACCGGCGTGGCCGGCCGCGCGCTGCTGTTCCTCGGTGCGTTCGTGCATAGCGTGCTGGTCCCGGCGTGGATCGCCGGCGTGGTGCTGCTGGCGCTGTCCAAGATCCTGGAGAACATGGAGCTGGCGCACAACGTCATCCATGGCCAGTACGACTGGATGGGCGACCCGCAACTGCAGGGCAGCACCTACGAATGGGACATCGTCGGCACCGCCGACAACTGGCGCAAGACCCACAACTTCCGCCACCACACCTATACCAACGTACGTGGCCTGGACGATGACATCGGCTATGGCCTGCTGCGCATCTTCCCCGAACAGCGCTGGCGTGCGTTCTACCTGATGCAGCCGGTGGTGGCGGTGGTGTTCGCGCTGCTGTTCGAATGGGGCATCGCCATCCAGGACCTGCGCGTGGGCCGCTGGTTCGCCGGCAAGATGACCTTCAAGCAGCTGCGTGCGCAGGCGCGTCCGGTGGGCCGCAAGATCGGCAAGCAGATGTTCAAGGACTACCTGCTGTTCCCGGCGCTGGCCGGCCCGTTCTTCCTGCCGGTGCTGCTGGGCAACGTGGTGGCCAACGTGATCCGCAACGTGTGGACCTACGTGATCATCTTCTGCGGCCACTTCACCGCCGATGCCGAAACCTTCCCCAAGGAATGCGTGCGCGATGAAAGCCGCGGCCACTGGTACCTGCGCCAGCTGCGTGGCTCATCCAACCTGACCGGTGGCAAGCTGATGAACGTCCTGTCGGGCAACCTCAGCCACCAGATCGAGCATCACTTCTTCCCGGACATCCCGGCCAACCGTTACGCCGACATCGCCGTGGAAGTGAAGGCGATCTGCACGCGTTATGGCCAGCACTACAACACCGGCTCGCTGCCGAAACAGTTCGGCCAGGTGATGTGGCGGATCGTGCGCCACGCTTTCCCGAGCAAGCCGGGGCGGGTGCGCGCGCTGCCAGCCGGTGCCCCGCCGCAGGTACACGTGCAGCAGGGCTGAGCGGCGGACGACGACTCAGTCGTCGTCCGGTTCCATCCTGCCTTCGGCCAGCGGCACCCGCGTGCCGTCCAGCAGGCCGCGGCTGAGGGTGCCGTTCTCGATGAACAGCAGCTCGCCGTTCTCGCCTTTCTTGATGCTGCTGTCGATGGCGATGATGCGATCGCCGTGGAAGCTGCTTACGTGCCGCATCGAGGTGTGGCCGACCACGATGCGCTTGAGCTGCAACTGTTCCAGCCGCGCCTGCACCTGGGCGGTATCCATGCGGCCGTCGAAGTAGCCGCGGTACCAGGTCGGACTGGTCTTGCCGTCGAACAGGCGTGCACTGTCCGGCGCGGCCTTGACCTGCTCGCGCGGCAGCCCGACCGAGGCCTGGTAGGTGGCGTTGGTGGTGTCCATGGCGTGCACAAGGTCCAGGTTCTCCGGCGCGATGCCACCGTGCAGGAACAGCGTGTTGCCGATCTTCAGCAGCACGGGGCGGGTGCGCAGCCATTGGCCGATCACCGAATCGGCGCCGTACAGCGCCGGATACGAACGTCCCAGCAGCTGCGCACTCCTGAGGTACTTCGGGTTGACGTAGCGCAGGTCGTCGTACAGCACCATCGTCTCGTGGTTGCCGAGCACGAAGTGCACCGCGCCCCCGGCCGCGCTGGCCTGCTGCTGCAGGCCGTAGAGCAGCCAGAACGCCTCGGTCACCTGCGGTCCACGGTCGAACACATCGCCGGCCACCACCAGCGTGGCATCGCCGAGGGCCCAGTGGTCCTGCGCGTCGATGACGTGGTGGGCACGCAGCAGCGTCACCAGTAGGTCGTACTGGCCGTGGATGTCCGACAACGCGACGATGCGCGGCGTGGCCGGGTACTGCGCGACCTCGGCGGTGCGTGGCGGCAGCACGCTCACCGCGTGCGGGTAACCGCATTCGGGGGCGACCACGGTGGCGGTCCCGCGCGCTGGCAGATCACGGCGCACCACGTGGTCGTTGCACACCCACTGCGCCTGCAGGCCCGTGTCGGTGCGGAACACGTAGGGGCCATCGGCCTCCACGTGCCCCGCCGGTTGCGCCACGTCGCGGGCGGTGGCGGAGGCGCTCAGCAACAGGGCCGAGCACAGCAGGGCGCACGGCAGGTGCGATGAAGGACGGGACGGCATCGACGGGTTCCTTGGGCAGCGGCAACGACGCAGGCCAATGCCCGCGTCGTGATCCTACGCCGCTCGCGCCGCGCCCGGCATGCGCCGTTGGTACCGGTCGGTGTGCCGCAACAGGCGGCTCGCGCCCACTCAGCCGCGCTGCAGCGCCTGCCGACCGGGCGCATCGGGCAGGTCGTCGCTGGCCAGCACCACGCGGTTGCGGCCGCGCTTCTTGGCTTGGTACATCGCCGCGTCGGCGCGGGCCATCAGCCGCTCGTAATCCGGATGGCCGTCATGGGCGGCCACGCCGATGCTGGCGGTCAGCGCCAGGGTACTGCCGTTGGCCAGCGGCGCCGGTGTCTGCGCGATCTGTCGGCGCAGGTTCTCGGCGATCACCTCGGCCTGCGCGGCATTGGCGGCCACCAGCACCACCACGAATTCTTCGCCGCCATAGCGGAACAGGTAATCGCTGCCGCGGGTGAGCTGGCCCAGCAGCGCGGCCACATGCTGCAGGGCGCGGTCGCCGCCATCGTGGCCGTGGGTATCGTTGATCGCCTTGAAGTGATCCAGATCCAGCAGCAGTACCGAGAACGGCGTGTGCGCCGAGTTTGCCAGCTCGATCTCACGGCGCAGCACCGTGGGCAGGAACCGCCGGTTGAGCAGGTTGGTCAGTGCGTCACTGCCGGCGTCGAGTTCGCCGATGCGCTCGAAAAGCATGCTCATCAGGGTGCGGATACGCGCGAGCTGCTCGCGGATGCCCTGCAGCCCGCTGAACCGCGTCGGCAGGTCGGCACGCGCGAGCGCTGCATGCAGTTGCGCGTCCACGCGTGCGATCAACGCGCTTACCTGCGCCGTCTCGCTGCTCTCGCCAAAACTGGGGATGCCCTTGTGGGTGAACCACAAGCCGAATTCGGAATGGGCCAGGTCCACGGTATCGGCATCGGTGGCCTGGCTGGCGATGGCGTACAGCAGCGCGTTCTCCCAATCCAGCAGCAAGGCGCGCTGGCGTTCGCGTTCGGTGCTGACGTTCTGCACCAGCGAGAACAGCCGGTAGGCTGCATCGGTGCGCGAGGAACGCTCGCGTGCATGGGTGTAGGCCAGGGTCATGCCTTCCAGCGCGATATCCACCGAGGCGCTCAGGCAGCTGATCGCCTCGAAGGCGATGGCGCTGCTGGGGGCGTGCGCGACGATGCGCTCGAACAGGCGCTGCTTGAGCACGCGCGCACCACGGGTGACCAGGTCCACCGGAATGCCCACCCGTGCATGCACATCGCCGATCACCCGCTGCGCGGCCACCAGGGCCGGGATGCTGTCGATGGTGGCGGTCAGCAGTTGCGTCAGCCAGCGCTGCATGGCCGGTTTCAGCCGCAGGCGGACCTGGTCGTGCGACAGGAAGCGGCTGGCGCGCGGGTCTTCCAGCAGCACGTCATAGAAGTGATGGGCCAGGTCCGGCGGCGACTGTGCGGCCAGCTCGGCCAGCAGTGCGGCAGCGTCGGCGCCGGTCGCCAGCAGGGTCTGCTGCCAGGCATCGGCCAGCGGACGGCTGGCCTCATCCAGGTTTGGAACGATATCCACGATGATTGCTCTTCCCGCCACAGGGGCCGTCGAACCTTAGCGGCCGCCTGGCGCTGTAATGAAGTTACAGAATGAACGCCAGCCCAAGTGTAATAGTCTCCGCGCGATACCCTGCTTAACCTGCGCACATTGTTCTGGAGACACCTTCATGGGTCACGACCACGATCACCTGCCCAGCGAAATCCGCCACGAGAAACCGCTGTGGTGGGCCCTCGGCCTCACCACCACCTTCCTGGTGGTGGAAGTGGTGGGCGCGTTCTGGACCAACAGCCTGGCGCTGTTGTCCGATGCCGCGCACATGGCCACCGACACACTGGCGCTGATGATCGCGCTGGTCGCCGTGCGGCTGAGCCGGCGCCCGCCCGATGCCAAGCGCACCTACGGCTACGCCCGGCTGGAAGCACTCGGCGCGATGATCAACGGCGGCATGTTGTTCGTGGTGGCGGCCTACATCCTGTGGGAGGCGGTGGCGCGTTTCCGCCAGCCGCAGGAAATCGCCTCCACCGGCATGCTGGTGATCGCCGCGATCGGCCTGGGCATCAACCTGATCTCCATGCGTCTGCTGCGTGCCGGCAGTGGCGAAAGCCTCAACGTGAAGGGCGCCTACCTGGAAGTGTGGGCGGACATGCTCGGCTCGGTCGCGGTAATCATTGGTGCGCTGCTGATCCGCTGGACCGGCTGGAAGCCGATCGATCCCATCCTGGCGGTGCTGATCGGCCTGTGGGTGCTGCCGCGCACCTGGGTATTGATGCGCGAGGCCATCAATGTGCTGCTGGAAGGCGTGCCCAAGGGCACCGACCTCAACGCCGTGCGCACCGCGCTGGGTGCGCAGCCCGGCGTGGTCGACGTGCATGATCTGCATGTGTGGGCGCTGGCCTCCAGCACGCCAGCGCTCACCGCGCACGTGGTGATGGCCGACGCGGTGGATGCGGACCGCCTGCGGCGCACATTGACCACCACGCTGCACGACCAGTTCGGCATTGAACATGTGACGTTGCAGATCGAAGCGGATCATTGCGGTGACAGCTGCAGCGTCGGCAGTCCGAAGGCCGTGAACGCGCATGCTGGCCACGATCACGACGATGGGCATGACCACGCCGCGCCTGCCGACAGCCGCCGCGCGCGTCCGGATGCGCAGGGCCATCACGGGCATCCGCATCCCTGAACCGGGGCGCCGGCCGACGCGACGGCGATCGCCGTGCAGGGCAGGGCAGGCTTGCCGCTACAATGCGGGTCTGCCTTGCCACCTGTCGGAGATACTGCAGTGACCCGGAAACTCGTACTGTTGCGCCACGGCCAGAGCCAGTGGAACCTGGACAACCGCTTCACCGGTTGGGTGGACGTGGAACTGACCGAACAGGGCCGCCGCGAGGCCGCCGCCGCCGGCCGCCTGATGCGCGAAGAAGGCCTGCAGTTCGATGTGGCGCACACCTCGGTGCTCAAGCGCGCCATCCACACCCTGCAGGGTGCGTTGGCCGAGCTGGACCAGGACTGGCTGCCGGTCAGCAAGAGCTGGCGCCTGAACGAGCGCCACTACGGTGGCCTGCAGGGCCTGGACAAGGCCGAGACCGCGGCCAAGCATGGCGAGGACCAGGTCAAGATCTGGCGCCGTTCCTACGACATCCCGCCGCCGGCGATGGACATCGAAGACCCGGGCCACCCGATCCACGACCGCCGCTACGCCGGCCTGGACCGCAACGCGCTGCCGGGCACCGAATCGCTGGCCACCACGCTGGACCGCGTGCTGCCGTACTGGTTCGATGCGATCGCCCCGCAGCTGAAGGACGGCAAGACGGTGCTGGTGACCGCGCACGGCAATTCGCTGCGCGCGCTGTACAAGTACCTCAACCATGTTTCGCAGGACGCCATCCTGGAGCTCAACATCCCGACCGGCATCCCGTTGCTGTTCGAGTTGAACGATGACCTCAGCGTGCAGTCGTTCCGCTACCTGGGCGACCCGGAAGCGGCGCGCAAGGCCGCCGAAGCAGTGGCGAACCAGGGCAAAGCGAAGTAACCCAAAGGCCGGCGCAAGCCGGCCTTTTCGCGTCGTAGAGCCACCCCATGGGTGGCTGCCCGGGATGCCGGGTGCTGCGCAGCCACGCATGGCGTGGCTCTACCTGGGATGGCCGGTACCGCGCAGCCACGCATGGCGTGGCTCTACCTGGGATGGTCGGTTTCGCGCAGCCACGCATGGCGTGGCTCTACCTGGGATGGCCGATATCGCGCAGCCACGCATGGCGTGGCTCTACCTGGGATGGCCGATACCGCGCAGCCACGCATGGGGTGGCGGGGGCGGCTGACGTTCGTCGTCAGCAGTCGTAGCCCCAGTCTTCCACCGTGACACTGCAGCCAAACAGCGCGGCCAGCGCGTTCTGGTGCGCGAGCAATCCATCCAGCGTCGCCTGCTGGAACGTGGGGCTGCCCAGAACATTTATCACGCGCTGTCCGGCCGTGGACACGAACAGGGTGACGAAGCCACGGGCCTTGGCCGGTTTCATGATGCCGATGCCTGCGCCCACCAGCGGAAACGGCAGGAACAGGTTCTGCGCGTTCTGGCTGAACCCCACGAGGCCGGCCTCCGCGGCGGACCAGGCCAGCAGATGCGCGCGCGGCACGGCCGCGATCTGTGCGGCTACGGCGTCGGGCAGGTGTTCATCGCCGACCAGGCCGCCGGTGTACAGGTGCAGCGGATCCGGCTGCGTGGTGGCAAGTGTGAGGTGCTTCATTCTTGCAATGGTACCGACGTTTCCAAGGCGTGCGCCGGTCACCGCCACCTGTGACCTTTGGCCGGTCCCCGCCGTCGCCGCAGCGGCTACGCTGGGTGATTCGCCGTTGGAGACTCGCCATGAACGTCCGCAACCTGGTCCCGCTGGGCCTGACCATCGCCATCGCTGCCTCGCTGGCGGCCTGTGGCAAGCATGACACCGCGCCTGCCGCGACTGCCGAGGCGGCCAAGCCGGCTTTTGACATGTCGCAGATCAAGACCGCGCTGATCTCGCTCAACAGCGCCGACCTGGATCCGTCCATCGCCGCCTGTACCGACCTCAACGGCTTCGTCAACAGCAAGTGGCTCAAGGCCAACCCGGTCCCCAACGACCAGACCACCTGGGGCAGCTTCGAAATCCTGCGCGAGCGCTCGCTGGAAGTGCAGCACGCGCTGGTCCAGCAGGCCGCCGCCGGCACGCCCAAGGCCGGCTCGGTGGAAGCCAAGATCGGCGACATCTGGAAGACCGGTTCGGACGAGGCCAAGATCGAAGCGGCCGGCATCACCCCGCTGCAGCCGGAGCTGGACAAGATCGCTGCACTGAACGACACCGCCGCCATCACCCAGTACCTGCGCGACAGCCAGGCCCAGGGCCAGGGCGTGCTGTTCTCGCTGTTCGCCAATGCCGATTACAAGGACTCGGGCAACGTCATCGCCTATGTCGGCCAGGGTGGCCTCGGCCTGCCGGAGAAGGGCTATTACGTCGACGACACGCAGGCCAAGATCCGCGACGCCTACGTGGCCTACATCGCGCAGGTGCTGACCCTGTCCGGCGTGGATGCCGGGCAGGCCAAGACCCAGGCCAAGGCCGTGCTGGATTTCGAAACCCGCCTGGCCAAGGCCTCGCTGTCGCGCATCGAACTGCGTGATCCGGCCAAGCGCTACAACCCGGTCAGCGCCGCCGAGGCGGACAAGCTCACCCCGAACTTCAGCTGGACCGCGCTGTTTGACACCCTCAAGGTGCCGGCCGCGCAGAAGTTCTCGCTGGCCCAGCCGGCGTTCTTCGGTGAAGTGGACAAGATGCTGGCCGACGTGCCGGCCGCCACCTGGCAGGCCTACCTGCGCTTCCACACCATCGATGACGCCTCGCCGTACCTGAGCAGCGCGTATGAGAAGGCCAACTTCGACTTCTACAGCACCACCCTGCGCGGCCAGAAGGAAATGCAGCCGCGCTGGAAGCGCGTGCTGGAATCGGTCAACGGCGCGATCGGCGAAGGCCTCGGCCAGCTGTACGTGAACGCGGTGTTCCCGGCCGACTCCAAGGTGCAGATGCAGCACCTAGTGGAGAACCTCTCGGTGGCGCTGAAGGCACGCCTGGAAAAGCTGGAGTGGATGGGCGAAGACACCCGCAAGAAGGCGCTTGAGAAGTGGGCCAGCTTCACCCCGAAGATCGGCTACCCGGACAAGTGGCGTGACTGGTCGGGCTTTGAAACCAATGCCGACAGCTACCTGGGCAACATGCAGGCCGCGCGCGCGTTCAACTACCGCTACATGTTGGACAAGATCGGCAAGCCGGTGGACAAGACCGAGTGGGGCATGACCCCGCAGACCGTCAACGCCTACTACAACGCGACCAAGAACGAGATCGTGTTCCCGGCGGCGATCCTGCAGGCGCCGTTCTTCGACGCCAAGGCCGATCCGGCCCTGAACTACGGCGGCATCGGCGCGGTGATCGGCCATGAAATGATGCACGGCTACGACGACTCGGGCAGCCAGTTCGCCGCCAACGGCAACTTCGACAACTGGTGGACCGACAGCGACCGCAAGGCCTTCACCGGCCGCACCGACCAGCTGGTGGCGCAGTTCGACGGTTACGAGTCGCTGCCGGGCGTAAAGGTGAAGGGCAAGCTGACCCTGGGCGAGAACATCGGCGACCTCGGCGGCCTGACCGTGGCCTATGACGCGCTGCAGATGGCGTTGAAGGAAGACCCCAAGGCCAACGTGGCCGTGGACGGTCACAGCCAGGACCAGCGCTTCTTCATGAACTGGGCCACCGTGTGGCGCCGCAACTTCAACGAAGGCGAGCTGCGCGTGCGTCTGAACACCGACCCGCACGCCCCGGCCAATTTCCGCGCCAACGGCGCACCGTCGAACATGCCGGCTTACGCGCAGGCGTTCGAGTGCAAGGCCGGCGATGCGATGGTGCGCGCCGACGACAAGCGTGTCGTGATCTGGTGATCGCACGCGCTTGAGTGAAACGAAAAACCCGGCGCAAGCCGGGTTTTTTGTGTCCTCGGACGTCGCCGGGCGGTGGTGTCACCGGCCACCGCAGGGTTCTCCGCCGGTAGGGTCCGATCGGGATGCGACCCTGCAGGAACACATGCCCCGCTACGCAAGCAGCTTCAGTCAGCGCACTTCAGATACGTTTTCCGCGTGTTCTTCCATGCGGCTACCGGGTCGAAACCAGCCACCAGCCCGCCGCCCTTGCCGGTGAACGCCGCCATGCCGTGGCTCATCATGTAGGTGGGCGTGTAGCTCGGCGGCGCCATCGTTCTGGTGACGCCACACAGTTCAGCCACGTAGGCCTGCGGATCGGCCATGCGCTCGGCCAGCGCGGCGTTGAAACGCGCCAGCTGCACTTCATCCACGCTGTCGGCCACGCCGGCCTTCAACGCGCTGTAGGCATCGTGGGCGCTGGCATCGGCGACGCGTTGCTTGTCGAAGTGTGCGAATACCCCGGCCATGGTGAACAGGTCGGCGGCGTCGCGGTCGCGACCGGCCTGCAGGCAGCGTGGCAATGCGGCCATCTGGTCGGCGGGAGAGTCGGCAGGGGTGATGCCCTTCAATGCCGTGCACGGTAGTTGCCGACTCGGCTGCAGGTTGCCGGTGCTGTCGTGGCGGGTCACCTGGGCCTGGGCCAGCAGGGGCAGTGCCAGCAGCAGAATGCCCAGCGCGGTGGCGGTAAGCGGTGCGTTTCCTTGCATGCGATGCGTCCTTGTGGATTGAAGCGGAGAGCCGACAGCGTCGCGCGCGGCAGCAGGCAATGCAAGCCCACGCGCCGTTCAGGCCAGTGCCGGCGCGCGTCGCAGCAGTGCCTGGAAGCTGCCCAACAGGTACGGGTCGACCAGCCCGCCGGCGGCCTCCTCGAGAATGCGCATGACCCGCTCAGGGTCCATCGCACCCCGGTAGGGGCGGTCGCTGGTCATCGCGTCCCAGGCGTCGACGAGGGTCAGGATGCGTGCGCCCAGCGGAATGCTTTCACCGCGCAGGCCGTCGGGATAGCCGCTGCCGTCGAAGGCTTCATGGTGCGCGCGGATCAGTTGCGCCACGTCGGCGGCATCGCTGCGACCGGTAGCCAGGAAAATGCGTTCGCCGTGCACGGGGTGCTGGCGCATGATCGCCTGCTCGGCGTCGTCGTGGCGGCCGCTGCTGAGCAGCACCTCGTCGGGGATGCCGATCTTGCCGATGTCGTGGAAGCAGGCGGCCAGTGCGATCCGATCGCAGTGCGCCCGGTCCAGTCCGCAGTGGCGGGCCAGCGCGCTGGCCAGCAGGCCGACGCGGTCGCAGTGGTGGCGGGTGTAGGCATCGCGCAGCTGCAGTGACAGCGACAGTGCATCGATGGAGCAGGCCAGCGCGTGGCCGGGGTGGAGCGGGGAGGAATCGATCACGGGAACTTCTTGCTGCGTCTCCCGGCAGCGGATGCTGCCGGGAGACGATGGAATCAATGCCGCTGCAGCTGGATGCCGTGCTTCTTGGCGTACGCGTCCTGGGCCGCGTCCAGGGCCTGCATTTCGCCGTCGATCCGGTTGCCCACGGCCTGCAGCTTCTCGGCCAGCGGCATGATCTGGGCCTTGTCATAGCCTTCCGGCAGCGCAGCCATTTCCAGCAGGATGGCGAACATTTCATCCGAGCTCTGCACGTAGGTGCGCAGTTTCTGGTGCACGTCCTTGGCATCGTCGGCCGGCGGCATCTGGTCGATCATGCCCAGGTACTGCTTCATCTCCGCGCGTGCGCCTTCCAGGCCGGATTTGAACGTGGCCAGGCCCTTGCCTTCGCCCAGTGCCTTCTGCAGTTCTTCACCACGCGGGCCGATGGTCCACTGCTGCACCGTAGTGGCGGTGCCGTTCCACAGGGCGACGTTTTCGGTGAGGTATTCGCTGGCGGTCATGCCGCTGCCGCCGCCGCTGCAGGCAGTGAGCAGGGCCAGGCCGGCGGCCAGCAGCAGGGTGTGGAATCGTTTCAAAGCAACTCTCCTTGTCGCGGGCAATGAACAGGAAAGACCCTCCGGCCCGCAGAAGCGGAGGGTCACGGGGGAATAAGTGCTGGCGCGTCAGCGCGGCGACAGCGTCAGCAGCAATGCCTTGGCGGCGCTGAAGCGGTCTTCGGGCAACGGCAGCGGGTGCTTGATGCGCAGCTTGTCCGGGCCGTCCATCGTGTACAGCTTGGGCTGCTTCTGGATCATCTGGATGACCGCCATCGGATCGATCGCCGGCTTGGCTTCGAACACGATGCGTCCGCCGTTTTCACCCAGCTCCAGCTTGCGCACGCCCAGCGTGTTGGCCTGCAGCTTGAGTTCGGCGATCGCGAACAGGTGCTTGGCCGGATCCGGCAGCAGGCCGAAACGGTCGATCATCTCCACCTGCAGTTCGCGCAGTGCATCGGTATCGCGCGCGCTGCTGATGCGCTTGTACAGGGTCAGACGGGTATGCACGTCGGGCAGGTAGTCGTCCGGGATGAGGGCGGGCACGTGCAGCTCCACCTCGGCGCCGCGCGCTTCTTCGCCGGCATCCAGGTCGGGCAGCTTGCCCAGGCGGATGCTGCGCACCGCGCGTTCGAGCAGCTCGGTATACAGGCTGAAACCAACCTCGGCCATCTGCCCGCTCTGGTCCTCGCCGAGCAGTTCGCCGGCGCCGCGGATTTCCAGATCGTGCGTGGCCAGGGTGAAACCGGCACCCAGCTCGTCCATCGAGGCGATCGCGTCCAGACGCTTCTCCGCGTCCGGGGTCATCGCCCGCTTGTCCGGCACCACCAGGTAGGCGTAGGCGCGGTGGTGCGAGCGACCGACGCGGCCACGCAACTGGTGCAGCTGGGCCAAGCCGAAGCGGTCGGCGCGGTTGATGATGATGGTGTTGGCGTTGGGGATGTCGATGCCCGATTCGATGATCGTCGTCGACAGCAGTACGTTGTAGCGCTGCTTCTGGAAGTCCAGCATCACCCGCTCCAGCTCACGCTCGGGCATCTGCCCGTGGGCGATGCCGATGCGCGCCTCGGGCACCAGTTCGGCCAGGTCACGCTGCATGCGGCCGATGCTTTCCACATCGTTGTGCAGGAAGTACAGCTGGCCACCACGGGCCAGCTCGCGCTGGAACGCCTCGCGCAGCAGCGCGTTGTCCCAGGCGGTGATGAAGGTCTGCACCGCCAGCCGGTTCGGCGGCGGGGTGGCGATGATCGACAGGTCGCGCAGCCCGGCCATGGCCATGTTCAAGGTGCGCGGGATCGGCGTGGCGGTGAGGGTCAGCAGGTGCACGTTGGCGCGCATCGCCTTCAGCGCTTCCTTCTGGCGCACGCCGAAGCGCTGCTCCTCGTCCACCACCACCAGGCCCAGGTCCTTGAACTTCACGTCCGGCTGCAGCAGGCGGTGGGTACCGATGATGACGTCGATGGTACCGGCGGCCACCTTCTCCAGCTCGGCCTTGATTTCCTTGGTGCTCTTGAAGCGCGACAGCACTTCCACGCGCAGCGGCCAATCGGCGAAGCGGTCGCGGAAGTTGCGGTAATGCTGCTCGGCCAGCAGCGTGGTCGGCACCAGCACCGCAACCTGCTTGCCCGCGCTGGCCGCGGCGAACGCGGCGCGCACGGCCACTTCGGTCTTGCCGAAACCGACGTCGCCGCAGACCACCCGGTCCATCGGCTGGCTGCTGGCGAGATCGCGCAGGGTGGCATCGATCGCAGCGAGCTGGTCGGGCGTTTCCTCGAACGGGAAGCCGGCCGCGAACGGTTCGTACATCGATCGGTCCACATGCAGTGCCAGCCCGGCACGCGCGCGGCGGCGGGCCTGGATTTCCAGCAGTTCGGCAGCGACATCGCGGACTTTCTCGGCGGCCTTGCGCTTGGCCTTGGTCCACTGCTCGCCGCCGAGCGAATGCAGCGGCGCGGTCTCGGCCGAGGCACCGGAGTACCGGCTGATCAGCTGCAGCTGGGCGACCGGTACGTACAGGCGGTCGCCCTTGGCGTACTCGATCTCCAGGAATTCGCCGGGCATGCCGCCCGCATCGAGCACGATCAGCCCACGGTAGCGGCCGACGCCGTGGTCTTCGTGGACGATCGGGGCGCCTTCGGTCAGCTCGCCCAGGTCGCGGATGATCGCTTCCGGTTCGCGGCCGACACGGCGGCTGCGACGGGTGGTGCCGGCGCGCTCGGGGAACAGCTGGCGCTCGGTCAGCACCGCGATCTGCGGCGCATCCAGCGCGAAGCCGTCTTCCAGCGGCGCCACGGTGATCGCAAAGCGGGTCGTGGCATCGGCCAGGAAGGTCGGCAGATCGACTGCCACCGGCGGCTTCAGTTCGGCAGCCAGCAGCACTTCCAGCAACGCTTCGCGGCGGCCGGGGGAATCGGCGGCGATCAGTACCCGGCCCGGGTAGTGGCCGATGAAGGACTTGAGCGCTTCGCCAGCCGGTGCATCACGCGCGGCCACCGGCAGCGGCGGCAACGGCTGGTCGCCCAGTGGCTGCGCGTCGGCGATGCGCGGGTGGTCGGCGTTCCAGATCTCGATGCGTGGCAGTGCATTGAGCTTCGCGCTGAGGGCTTCCGGGCTGAGGTACAGCTCCGAAGGCGCCAGCAGCGGGCGCTCCACGTCGTGGCGACGCTGTTCATAGCGGTTGCCGGTTTGCGCCCAGAAGGCAGCCGCAGCGTCGCCCACGCCCACGCCGACCAGTGGCAGCACGTTCGGCTGCAGATAGTCGAACAGCGTGGCGGTCTGGTCGAAGAACAGCGGCAGGTAGTACTCGACGCCGGCCGGGGCCAGCCCAGCCTTGAGATCCTGGTACAGCGCGCTGCGCCGGGTATCCACATCGAAGCGCTCACGCAGGGTGGCCAGCACCCGCGACACGCTCAGGTCGTCCAGCGGCACTTCGCGACCGGGCAGCATCCGCACCGCGTCGACCTTGTCCAGCGAGCGCTGGCTTTCCGGGTCGAAGGCGCGGATCGAGTCGATGTCCTCGTCCAGCAGCTCGATCCGCAGTGGTGCCTGCGCGCCCATCGGGAACACGTCGAGCAGGCCGCCACGCACGGCGAAATCGCCCGGGTCCATCACCTGCGGCACGTTGCGGTACGCGGCTGCTTCGAGGCGGCGTTTCTCCGCGTCCAGGTCCAGGCGCTGGCCGACCTTCAGGTCGAAGCTGCCACCGATGATGTACTTGAGCGGGGCCAGCTGCTGCAGCAGCGTCTGCACCGGCACCACCACGATGCCGCGCTTGAGCGAGGGCAACTGGTGCAGTGCGGCCAGGCGCTGGGAAATGATGTCCGGATGCGGGCTGAAAGCGTCGTAGGGCAGGGTTTCCCAGTCCGGGAACACCACCACCGGCAGGTCCGCGGCGCCGCCCAGCAGGGTGCGCAGGTCGGCTTCGATCTGGTTGGCGGTATGGTTGTCGCGCGCGATGAACAGCAGCGGCCCGTCATGGACCTCGGCGGCACGGGCGACATACCACGCCAGCGCAGTGGCCGAAGCGGGAGCGCGCCACCAGGCGCGGAGCTGACCGGAACGTGGCAGCGGCGGTGCGGGATAGGAGGTGCGTGACATGAACCGTCGATTTTAGCAGACCGCGCGGTCACGGCCGTGTCAGCCCGGCGCAATGCCGCCTGCCGTGCACACCACGCCGCTCACCGTTGCCTGATTGGTTGCACCGCCCCCCCGAGTCAAGAGGGCGCGCGGCCGGTCCGCGACCGGCACTCCCTCAACTGTCGAGTTCGAGCACCATGCGCACCAGGCCAGGCGTGCCCTGCGGATGCGGCACCGGCTTGAAGCCCAGCGAAGCGGCCAACTGCTTCATCGGCTCGTTCTCTTCGGCGACATCGCCGTACAACCGGTCCAGGTACTTGCCACGCGCCCACTTGACCAGCTTGCGCATCAGCTGCCGGCCCAGGCCCTGGCCGACCAGGAAGCGGCTGACCAGGATGGCGTACTCGGCCTCGCGGGTACCCTGGATGATGGAGGCCCGCGCCACCGCCCCGACCACGGCTTCACCGGCGGGCAGCGACTCGGCCGCGACCAGGGTGATTTCGCTCTTGGGATTGGGGTGGGTCAGGCGCTGGGTGGTTTCCGGCGACAGCTCGGTCACCGACTGCAGGAAACGGTCGCGGATCTCCTCTGGCCCGAACAGGCTGAAGGCGGCGTGCAGCGGTGCCCCGTCTTCGGGGCGGATCGGGCGGATCAGCAGCTCGTGGCCACTGGGTGCCTTGAAAATCTCGTGCCAGGGCGGCATGCGGTTACGGGTAGCCATACCGGTGATTCCTAGGTGGTCTTCGGATTCTCGCATCCCCGGGTGCGGGTTCCGTGAACGGAACGCTCACGCCGTTCAGGGACGCGAGGGGGCGCTCATTCGGCCTGTTTGAGCCACTGCAGGCGCGTGCTGGCGCCGGCTTCGCCGAGGAACTGCTTCAGCGCCGGCATTGCCGGGGCCAGCACCTGGTCGAACTGCCACGGCGGGTTGAGCAGCAGCATGCCGCTGCCGTTGAGCCGCAGCGGCGAATCGTCCGGGCGCACCAGCAACTCGACGGTCAGCACCGACTTCACCGGCAGCGCGCAGGCCTTGCGCAGGAAATGCAGGATGGTCCGGCGCTGCTTGATCGGGAACCAGATCGCAAAGCTTGCCTGCGGCCAGCGGCCCAGGATCTCGGTCACCGAGGCCAGGATGGCCTGGTACTCGGCGTCCTGCCCTTCGTAGGGCGGGTCGATCAGGACCAGCCCGCGGCCGATTTTCACGCCATTGGCCTTGGGCGGCAGCAGCTTCCGGTTCTGGGCGTAGCCGTCGGCGTGGTACACCCCGACCCGGCTGTCATGGGCGAACAGCGCCTTCAGCGAGGCCGCTTCGTCGTCCTGCACCTCGCAGACCGCCATGCGGTCCTGCTCGCGCAGGGTCTGGGCGGTCAGCAACGGCGAGCCGGGGTAGCTGATCATCGCCCCGACCGGGTTGTCGGCCTGGACCGCCTTGAGATAGCGCTCGATCACGGCCGGCAGCGCCGGCTGGGCCATCAGCCGCATCACCCCGTCTTCGGCCTCCAGCGTCTTGCGGCTTTCCTCGCTGGCCAGCAGGTAGCGGCCAGCGCCGCCGTGGGTGTCCAGCACGAAGAACGGGCTGTCTTTGCGCTTGAAGGTGTCGAGCAGGGCAAGCTGCACGATGTGCTTGAGCACATCGGCGTGGTTGCCGGCATGGAAGGCGTGGCGGTAATTCATCGGCGCAGTGTACGGGGCGGCGGGCCCAGCGGCTATGCTGCGCGCATGAACCGACCCCTGCACAACGTCCTGGTCGTCGAAGACGAAACCGCCATCGCCGACACCGTGCTGTACGCGCTGCGCAGCGAGGGCTATGGCGCCCAGCACTGCCTGCTCGGCGGTGGCGCGCTGGAAGCGCTGCGCCAGCAGGCCTTCGATGTGGTGGTGCTGGACGTGGGCCTGCCGGACATGAGCGGGTTCGAGGTCTGCCGCAGCCTGCGCACCTTCAGCGAGGTGCCGGTGATCTTCCTGACCGCGCGCAACGACGAGTTCGACCGCGTGCTGGGCCTGGAGCTGGGTGCGGACGACTACATGGCCAAGCCGTTCTCGCCGCGCGAGCTGGTCGCCCGGGTGCGTGCGCGACTGCGCCGCAGCAGTGCGCCGGTCGAGCAGGGCGGGTGGCAGCAGCACGGCCGCTTCGCCATCGACCGCGAGGGTCGCCGCATCCGCTACGCCGAGCAGCCGCTGGAGCTGACCCGCTACGAGTACGCGCTGATGGCCGCGCTGCTGCAGCGCCCCGGCGCCATCCTCAGCCGTGCGCAGTTGATGGACCGGGGCTGGGACACCGACGCCGACAGTGCGGATCGCACCGTGGATACCCACGTCAAGACGCTGCGCGCCAAGCTGCGCGCCGCCGGTGCCGACCCCGATCCGATCCGCACCCACCGCGGGCTCGGCTACGCGCTGGAGGTCTGAACGATGCGGCTGGGCCTCAAGCTGTTCCTGGGTTTCTTCCTGATCGTGGGCATCGCCGCGTTCTTCGTGATGCGCATCTTCGTCAACGAAGTAAAGCCCGGCGTACGCCAGGCGATGGAGTCCACGTTGGTCGACGCGGCCAATGTACTGGCCGAGATGGCCGCCGCCGACGTCAAGGCCGGGACGATCCGCCACGGCACCTTCGTGGCCAACCTGGCCCGCGCGCAGCGCCGCGACCCCAAGGCGATGGTGTGGCGTTTCCCCAAGCGCACGCTCGACTACCAGGTGACCATCACCGATGCCAAGGGGATCGTGATCTACGACTCCAGTGGCCAGGGCGTCGGCCGCGACAACTCGCGCTGGAATGACGTCTACCGCACCCTGCGCGGCGAATATGGCGCGCGCTCCAGCCCGGAGACCCCCGGCGATGACACCCACTCGGTGATGCACGTGGCCGCGCCGATCCACGATCCGGCCGATGCCCGGCGCCTGATCGGTGTGCTCAGCCTGGCCCAGCCCAACCGCAGCATCGACCCGTTCATTGCCGCCAGCCAGCGCGCCATCATG
This sequence comes from Stenotrophomonas sp., assembly GCF_031995405.1. Classification (GTDB taxonomy): domain Bacteria; phylum Pseudomonadota; class Gammaproteobacteria; order Xanthomonadales; family Xanthomonadaceae; genus Stenotrophomonas. The sequence continues at coordinate 22,438 of NZ_DAMAGC010000036.1, forward strand.
AAACGGGGCGCATGGTTGATCGGCCTGTCGGCGCTGATCGGGCTGTTGATGACCGCCTGGCTGATGCACGGGGTCAACCGACTCAACCGTTATGCCAAGGCGGTCAGTGCCGGCGAGCCGGTGCCCCCGCCGAAACCGCGTCGCGACGAGATCGGCGATCTCGGCCAGGCGCTGGAAACGATGCGGCGCAAGCTGGAAGGCAAGGCCTACGTCGAGCAGTATGTGCAGTCGCTGACGCACGAGATGAAAAGCCCGCTGGCCGCCATCCGCGGCGCCGCCGAGCTGCTGCAGGAGCCGTTGCCCGATGCCGACCGCGTGCACTTCGCGCGCAGCATCCAGGGCCAGGAACAGCGCCTGACCGAAACCATCGACAAGCTGCTGGCGCTGGCCGAAGTGGAACAGCATGGCTGGCTGCAGAAGCGCGAGCCGATCGACCTGGGCCTGCTCCTGCGCACCGCCGCCGACGCGGTGGCCATGCGTGCGCAGTCCGCTGCGGTAAGCGTGGAGGTGGAGGTGCCCGACGGGCTGGTGATCCAGGGCGATGGCTACCTGCTGCGCCAGGCCTTGAACAACCTGCTGGAGAATGCGCTGGCGTTTTCCACCGCCGAAGCCTGTGTGCAGCTCAGCGCGGCGCGCGATGGCGAAGGCGTGGTCCTGCGCGTGGCCGATCGCGGCAGCGGCGTGCCCGACTACGCGCTGGAGCGGGTGTTCGAACGCTTCTACTCGCTGGCGCGCCCGGCCACCGGTCTGCGCAGTTCCGGTCTGGGGCTGTCGTTCGTGCAGGAAGTCGCGCGCCTGCACGGTGGACGTGCCCAGCTGCGCAACCGCGAAGGCGGCGGTGCCATTGCTTCGCTGTGGCTGCCGTGGCGCGGCCCGGCCGCGCCGATCCGGCGCTGAGCCCCGGCAGGCCGCGCACTTCACACAGACTTCAAACTCAGCACAAACCCCGCACACCGCCACCGCCGAAGCTGGCCCCCTCCCAACCGAGGACGGGCCATGAAATCACTGAAGATGCTGTTGCGGTTCGCCATTGTCGGCGGGCTGATCCTGTTGTTGCTGATCCCGCTGATGATGATCAAGGGCGTGATCAGCGAGCGCCAGTCCTACCGCGACGAGGCCTATCTGCGCGTGTCGCAGAGCCGCGCGGGTGCGCAGACCCTGACCGGTCCGGTGCGCGTGGTGCCGTGGACCGAGACCCGCGAAGTGGAAGTGGTCGATGCGGCCGGCAACAAGACCAAGGGCGTGCAGACCGAGCAGAGCTACTGGCTGCAGATGCCGTCCAGGCTGCAGGTCGATGGCCGCATGCAACCGGACGAGCGTCGCATCGGCCTGTTCCGGGTGCCGGTATACAGCTGGAACGCGAAGATCACCGCCGAGTTCAGCGACGACGACTACCCGATCAAGGAAGGCCGCGTGTACGGCACGCCGTACCTGGCGGTGGGCATCGCCGACGTGCGCGGACTGGTCGGCTCGCCCAGGCTGCAGGTTGACGGCGCAGCGCTGACCCTGCAGCCGGGCATCGGCGATGTCACCGGAATGGGCAAGGGCCTGCACGTGCCGCTGCGCGGTTTCGACACCCCTGCCGGTGGAGTGCTCAAGGCCAGCAAGCTGGAACTGGCGCTGGTACTCGATGGCACCCGCTCGCTGGCGGTGGTGCCGGTGGGCGATGACAGCCGTATCGCGATCCAGTCGCCGTGGCCGCATCCGTCGTTCGGCGGCAGCTTCCTGCCCAACCAGCGCACCGTCGGCGAGCAGGGCTTTGAAGCGCAGTGGGCGGTATCGTCGCTGGCCTCCCAGGCGCAGCGCCAGCTGCGCGAGAGCAAGGACGTCGAGCCGGAGACGGTCAGCGTCGAACTGGTCAACCCGGTGGACATCTACACCCAGGCCGATCGCGCCAGCAAGTACGGCATCCTCTTCATCCTGCTCACCTTCGTCGGCTTCATCCTGTTCGAGCTGATCAAGCGGCTGCGCATCCACCCGCTGCAATACCTGATGGTGGGCCTGGCGCTGGCGATCTTCTTCCTGCTGCTGCTCAGCCTGTCCGAACATATTCCGTTCTGGCTGGCGTACGTCGTCTCGGCGGTGGCCTGCATCGGCGTACAGGCGGTGTACCTGTCCGGCGTATTGAAGAGCTGGACACGCGGACTGGGCTTCGCCGGCATGCTGACCGTGCTGTACGGCGCGCTGTACGGCTTGTTGATCTCGGAGAACAACGCGTTGCTGATGGGTTCGCTGCTGCTGTTCGGCGTGCTGGCCACGGCGATGTGGATCACCCGCAAGATCGACTGGTACGAAGTCGGCGCGAGCCTGAAGTAAGGAGCACGACATGAGCTGGCGCCAAGGGTTACGGCAACGCGCGGGGCAGGGCATTCCCGCGCTGCTGGAAGTGGATGCACTGCTGCAGGCCAGCGGCGTGCTGGCGGCCTTGCCGGGGGCGCGGATCGCTCCCGGCCTGGTCCGCTTCAAGCTGGCCGAGCGCAGCTGCGAAGGAGTCCAGCGCCAGGGACTGGCGTGGTTGTCCGGGGCGCGGCAGGGACGCGGCGCACTGGGTGGACGGGTGCCGCGCTACCGGGAATGGAAAGCCGGCAGCGCAGCACTGACCGAGATCGGTATCGAGGGCCTGCCGGCGGATTGGCCCGCGCACGCGGCTGTATTCGGCTGCACCAGCGTCGACCGCCGCCACTGGCTGTTGCTGTTGCCGGCGCACGCACAGCTGTGGCTGGGCTGGAACGGCTGAGCGCGCGCAGGCATGACCGATGGGACGGGGGCACGGCGCGCGCGCTGGCTAGACTCGGGGGCTTGTCGAGTGATGCCGAAAGGCCGGGGTGTGACGTGCTGAAGTGGGGCGTGCTGGCGGTAGCGCTGGCGATGGGTGGCAATGCAATGGCGCAGGAGCGTGAGACGGTGGACCTGGATATGGTCGGCCGCATCCGCCAGGAAGCCTTCCACCGCTCGCAGGTGATGGCCACCTTCAGCCACCTCACCGAACGGATCGGTCCGCGCCTGACCAATTCGCCGGCCATGCGCGAAGCCAACCGCTGGAGCCGCGAGACGTTCACCGAATGGGGATTGGTCAACGTGCACGACGAAGGCTTCGACGCCTTCGGTCGGGGCTGGGAATTCAGCAACGCCAACGTGGAGATGCTGAGCCCGCGCGTGGCGCCGCTGTACGCGCTGCCCAAGGCGTGGACGCCGGGCACCAACGGCACGGTCGAAGGCGAGGTGGTCAAGGTCGACATCAAGAAGATCGCCGACCTGGCGCAGTACAAGGGCAAGTTGACCGGCAAGATCCTGCTGCTCAACGACGCACGCGATTACGCGCGCGCCAGCGCCTCCGATTCGAACCGCCACGACGAGGCCGGCCTGGCCGAGCTGCAGGTGTTCGCGGTGCCCAAGGACGTGGCCGACGCCAAGGCCGAGCGCGCCAAGAAGGCCAGGGAATACCTGGACAAGCAGGCGCTCGCGCGCGCCACCAACGCGTTCTTCGCCGAGCAGGGCGTGCTGGCCACGATCAGCATCAGCGGCTGGGACAACGGCATCATCCGCGTCGGCGGCGGCGGCTCGCGCAAGGCGGGCGAACCGGTGGGCGTGCCCGAACTGGCGATGATGGCCGAGCACTACAACCCGTTGGTGCGTGCGGTCGAGCAGAAGCAGCCGGTCAAACTGCGGGTCAACGTGGAGGCGCGCTTCACCGATGCGCAGGACCAGCCGGGCTACAACACGCTGGCCGAGATCCGCGGCAGCAGCAAGGCCGATGAGATCGTCATGCTCGGCGCGCACATGGATTCCTGGCACACCGGCACCGGTGCGGCCGACAACGCCGCCGGCGTGGCGGTGATGATGGAAGCCATGCGCATCCTCAAGGCGGTGGGCGCAAAACCCAGGCGCACCATCCGCGTGGCGTTGTGGAGCGGCGAAGAGCAGGGGCTGGTGGGTTCGCAGGACCATGTGTCCCGGCATTTCGCCCGCTACCCCGAACCGACCGACCCGGAGCAGAAACTGCTGCCGGCCTCGATGCGCGAACCGACCGGCGCGCTGCAGCGCCAGCGCGATTACGACAAATTCTCGGTGTATTTCAACATGGACAACGGCTCGGGCCGTTTCCGCGGCATCTATGCCCAGGAAAACCTGGCGGCGGTGCCGATCTTCGAGGCCTGGCTGGCCCCGTTCCATGACGTCGGCGCCACCACCGTGGCCACCCGCAACACCGGCAGCACCGACCACATCGCCTTCGACCGGGTCGGCCTGCCGGGCTTCCAGTTCATCCAGGACCGGCTGGACTACTTCACCAACGTCCACCACAGCAACCTGGACACCTGGGACCACGCCGAGCCGGAAGACCTGAAGCAGGCAGCGGCGATCGTGGCCTCCTTCGTCTACAACGCGGCCATGCGCGAGGAAAAGATGCCGCGCAAGCCGTTGCTGGCGCCCTGAGCGCAGTCAGCGGGTCTGTACCGAATACCCCTGGATGGCGGGGTCCACCGAGATGATCGCGCGGTAGAGCACCGCGCCGCCGGTGGTGCCACCGCTGCGTTGCAGACGCACGGAGGCGGTGTAGATGGGCGGCTGGCCGGGGGCGATATCGGTCAGCGCGTGGGTCATCGCCTCCGCGTCGTCGGGCATCAGGGTGATGCCCAGCAGGCACAGTTGCGGCGAACAGTCGAAGGCCTGCAGCTGCGAGGTGGTGGTGGCCTGGCGCAGGCGCAGCTTCAGCGCGTCCAGATGTTCCTGGCGGCGGTGCTGCGCCGTCGCATCGGTGGCGTAGCGCTGTTGCCAGTCGGCCACCTGAGCATCCCACTGGGCTGGATCGCCGAGCAGGGCATCCATCGCCTCGGACCTGAGGTGGTCCTGCTGAACCAGAGCGGGGGCGGCCAGCGCGGTACGCTCGCTGGTGACCCGAGCTGCTGCGGCTGCTGCGGGGGCCGCCTTGCCATCGGCCGCGCTGTTGCGATCTGCCTGCCATTCGCCGGGCGGTGCGACACCTTTGTCGGCGACGACCCTGGTCTCTGGCGACACATCGTGGCAGCCGCCCAGCAACATGGCGATGATGGCGAGGGTGAAACGGGTACGGGACTGCAGCAAGGCGTACTCCCTGGGCTTGGATAGGTCTGTTCGTATGAGGCGGTCGCGCTGGGCCATCAGGGGAGATCGACGGCGTCCGCGCCAGCGGCATGCCCCTTCTCGAAGATGAACAATGCCGTATGAAATCACCCGGCAGGTCGCCGTAACAGTCGGAATTTTCTGATTTAGGCAGTAAACGGCCCGGGACGGGTAAAATTGCCCGGATTCCAGCTTCCCGCCTCGAGCCCTCCATGACCTGCCGCACCCGTTTCGCCCCCAGTCCCACCGGCTACCTGCACATCGGCGGCGCCCGCACCGCGCTGTACTGCTGGCTGGAGGCCCGTCACCGTGGCGGCGAATTCGTGCTGCGCATCGAAGACACCGACCGCGAGCGCAGCACCCAGGGCGCGATCGACGCGATCCTGGAGGCGATGGACTGGCTGGGCCTGGGCTACGACGAGGGCCCGATCTACCAGACCCAGCGCGTGGCCCGTTACCTGGAAGTGGCCGAGCAGCTGGTCGCCGACGGCAAGGCCTACTACGCCTACGAGACCCGCGAAGAACTGGACGCGATGCGCGAGGCCGCGATGGCCAGGCAGGAAAAGCCGCGCTACAACGGTGCCGCGCGTGACCTGGGCCTGCCGTACAAGGACGACCCGAACCGCGTCATCCGCTTCAAGAACCCGCTGGAGGGCACGGTGGTGTTCGACGACCTGATCAAGGGCCGCATCGAGATCGCCAACAGCGAGCTGGACGACATGGTGATCTTCCGTCCGGACGGCTTCCCCACCTACAACTTCGCGGTGGTGGTGGACGACTGGGACATGCGCATCAGCGAGGTCATCCGCGGCGACGACCACATCAACAACACCCCGCGCCAGATCAATCTGTACGAAGGCATCGGCGCCCCGGTGCCGAAGTTCGGCCACATGCCGATGATCCTGGACGAGCAGGGTGCCAAGCTGTCCAAGCGCACCGGCGCTGCCGATGTGATGCAGTACAAGGACGCCGGCTACCTGCCCGACGCGCTGCTCAGCTACCTGGCCCGCCTGGGCTGGTCGCATGGCGACCAGGAGCTGTTCAGCCGCCAGGAACTGATCGACCTGTTCGACGTGACCAATTGCAACTCCAAGGCCGCACGCCTGGACATGGCCAAGCTGGGCTGGGTCAACCAGCACTTCCTGAAGACCGAGCAGCCGGCCGACATCGCCCCGCACCTGGTCTACCAGCTGAACAAGCTGGGCCTGGATCTGGCCGCGGGGCCGGCCCCGGCCGACGTCGTGCTGGCGTTGCGCGACCGCGTGCAGACCCTGAAGGAAATGGCCGAGAAGGCGGTGGTCTGGTACCAGCCGCTGACCGACTACGACGAGGCAGCGGTGGCCAAGCACTTCAAGCCGGGCGCGGAACTGGCGCTGGGCAAGGCCCGCGAGCTGTTGGCCGCCGCCGGGGAGTGGACGGTGGAGAGCGTGTCGGCGGCCCTGCACGATGTCGCAACGGCGCTGGAGATCGGCATGGGCAAGGTCGCCCAGCCGCTGCGCGTGGCCATCACCGGTACCCAGGTCAGCCCGGACATCTCCCAGACCGTGTTCCTGGCCGGGCGTGAAGAGGCCTTGAAACGCATCGACGTCGCACTCACTAAAGTACCGACGGCCTGACCACAGGAGACCGCGCATGTCCGCAAAGACCGCTTGTACCGCTCCGCACCATCACGTTCACGATGCCTCCGATTTCGTGAAGGTGGTCGAACGCGTGTGCGCCGAGCGCGGGCTGCGCCTCACTCCCATCCGCGCCAACGTGTTGCGGCTGATCGCCGAGGCCGGCAAGCCGGTCAAGGCGTATGAGCTGCTGGAATGGGTGCGCAGTGGCAAGGGCGTCGGCGCCGATGCGCCGCCGACCGTGTACCGCGCACTGGATTTCCTGATGGCCAACGGCTTCGTGCACAAGCTCGAATCGGTGAACGCCTTCGTGGCCTGCCACCATCCCAGCAGCGCGCAGCATTCGGTGCCGTTCCTGATCTGCAACAGCTGCCACAGCGCGGTGGAACTGGAAGACAAGGAAATCGTCAGCCAGCTGGAGAAGCGCGCGAAGGAGCTGGGATTCCAGCCGCAGGCGCAGACGCTGGAAGTGCACGGCCTGTGCGCGCGCTGCGCGGGCTGAGGTCGTTGCTCCGCACCTGACGCGATACACCGGTAATGCCAACCCATGGTTGGCAGCGCGCAGACCTTCATTTCTCCAGATCCACCGCAATTGCCTGCAGCACGCAACGTGCAGCCATGCATGGCATGGCGCTACCGGGCCGCGGTATCCACCTTCACCACCACCGACATGCCCGGGCGCAACCGCGCGGCCAGCGGCTGGTCGGGATCGATCGCGATGCGGATCGGCAGGCGCTGCACGACCTTGGTGAAGTTGCCGCTGGCATTGTCCGGGCGCAGCACGCTGAATTCCGAGCCGGTGGCCGGGGCGATCTGTTCGATGTGGCCGTGCAGCTTTTCGCCGTCGAAGGCATCCACCTTGAACGAGGCCGGCTGGCCGATGCGCATCTTCCAGGTCTGGCCTTCCTTGAAATTTGCCACGACCCAGAGCGCGTCCGGAACCAGGAACAGTAGCTGCGAGCCGGCGGTGACGTACTGGCCCTGGCGCACCGAGGCCTCGCTGATCTGACCATCGCGCGGCGCGTGGATGACCGTATTGGCAAGGTCGATGCGCGCCAGTTCCAGCTGCGCCTGCGCGGTTTCCACGCCGGCTTCCAGGCTCTTGCGCGCGACCTGGGTGGAGGTGAGGGTCTCATCGGCGATGCGGATCTGCGCCTGCGACTGCAGCACCGCAGCCTGCGCGGCCTGCGTGCTGGTGCGGAACTTGTCGCGGTCGTTCAAGGCCACCAGTTGTTGCGCGGCCAGCTCTTCATAGCGCTTGAGCTCGGTGCGCGAGCGCGCCAGTTCGGACTGACCAGCGGTGAGGTTGGCCTGCGCGGCAGCGATCTGCGCACGGTTCTGCGCCTGCGCCTGGTCGGAGTTGGCCAGGGAGGCCTTGGCGCTGTCGAGGTTGGCCTGGGCCTGGGCGACCTTTTCCTTGTAGATACGGTCATCGATGCGCACCAGCGCATCGCCCTGCTTCACGTGCTGGAAGTCCTTGACCAGCACCTCGGTGACATAGCCATTGACCTGCGGTGCCAGCACGGTGATCTGCCCGCGCACATAGGCGTTGTCGGTGCTGACCCGGCTGCTGTCGAACGGCCACAGCGACCACGCGCGCAGAATCAACGCGATGCCGAGCAGCGCGATCACGATCATGATCACCACGCTGCGGGTGCTGGGCTTGAGGTACTTGGACACTGCCGCAGGCGTGGCCGCCGCCGCGTCATTGTGGGTCGGGGCGGCATCGGTGGGTGGCGCCGGATTGACGTTTTCGGGCGCGCTGTCATCGCGTGGCGGGGTGGTGGGCATGGCTGGACTCATCGGGGCGGCGCGGTGGACGGCGCCGCGGCAGGAGGGGAGGTGAGCGGTAGATGGTGCTTGCGCCACTGTTTGAGCACCGCGGTGCGCACCGACAGCAGCAACAGCCAGCCCAGGAACGCCAGCGCGACAGTGCCGCTGAGGCTGAACACATCGTTGTAGGCGCGCACGTTGGCTTCGCGGCGCGCAGTCAACGCCAGTTGCGCGGTGCCTTGCGCGCTGCGCTGGACCGGGTCGGTGAGCAACGCGCCGTAAATCTGCTGTTGCTGTTTCAGGCGTTGCGCAACCACCCCGTCGGCCGGATCGAGCTGGCTGACCAGCGCGCTGGAATACACCTGTTCGCGGTGCAGCTGGTAGGTGCCCAATACCGCCGAGCCTGCCAGGCCGCCCAGGGTCTGGGTGATCGACAGCGTGACCAGGAAGGTGATCATGTGGTCCACGCCCTGTTTCAGCGCCTGGGTGATGCCGAGCATGATCAGCGGGCCCATGAACATGCCCGCGCCCACCGAGGCCAGGAACTGGCTCAGGTAGAAGTCGTGCGGGCGATCCAGGCTGGTGCGGTGCTGGTCGAGGAACGCCGCGCTGCCGAGCAGCAGGATGGCCATCAGCAGTTGGGCGATGATCCGCTTTGGCCCGAAGGTCAGCGATGCCGCGGCAATACCGGTGACCACACCGGCCAGCACCACGCCGAACAGCGGCCGCATCTGGTCCGGGCCCATGCCGAGCTGACGCATCAGCCCGACCACCCCGTAGGACTGCTCGGTGGTCAGGAAGCGGATCAGGAACGCGCCGACGATGAAGTGCAGCATCGGCAGGGTAGCCAGCCAGCGTGTCTGCAGCAGGGGATTGCGACGGTAGTGTTCGAGGATGAAGCCGGCGGTGGCCAGCGCGATCGAGGCGACCAGCGCCCAGCCCAGCCATGGCGTGTCCAGCCACCAGCGCGTATAGCCTTGGGCCAGCACCACCACCAGCAGGCCCACCGCCGGCGCGAGCAGGGCGAAGGTAAGGAAATCCAGCGGCTCGAAGGCCTTGATCTGCACCCCGGGCGGCAGCTTCAGAACCACCACCGCGGCAAACGCACACAGCGCCAGCCCGGCTTCGAACAGGTACAGGTTGTGCCATTGGCCGGTGTCGACCAGACCGGGCGAGACCAGCCATGCGATGGGTACGGCCAGCTGCGCGATGCCCACGCCGATCACCAGAAGGTTGCCGGTGTATTTGCGCGGCAGCGCCTGCAGCATATACAGCGTGCCCAACGTGCTGCACGCCGCCCCGGCGAAGCCGCTGGCGGCGCGCATCAGCACGGTGGTTTCAAAGCTGCCGACGAACAGATGCAGCACCGCCAGCGCCGCATACAGGCCCAGCCCGATCTCGGCGAACAGGCGGATGCCGTATTGCTGGCGGAACTTGAAGGCCAGCAGGTTGGCGGTGACGTTGACCATGGCATAGGCGGCCACCAGCCAGCTGCCCTGGGTCGGGGTGAGGCCGAGCTGGCCTTGCAGGAACGGCAGGTTGGCGCTGACCAGGGCGTTGCCCAGGCCGCCGGTGATGCCCACCAGCAGCGAGACCGCCGCATAGGCCACGCGCCGGTGCGGCGGATGCCACGGCATCGACGCCGACCCCGGCAGGGTCGGTTTTTCGTGGTCTTCCCAATCCGGGATCGGTTTGAGGTACTGCGACATCAGCCCTCCGGCGTGACGGGTCCCTGCAGTCCGCCGCGCAGCAACTGCAGGGCGCGCGCCACCAGCTTGGCCCGCTCTTCGCGGGATTTGCCACGCAGCGCGGCTCCCAGCATGCCTGAGATCAGTGAAACATCCGTTGCCTGCAGATCCGGGCGGCACAGTCCGGCGGCGATCGCGCGCTGGATCGGGGCTTCGAGCAGGGCCCAGATGGTCTGCCGCGCGGCCTTGATGGAGGGGTCATCGGGGTCCACCGCGCGCCAGTAATCGGACAGCGCAGGCGACTGCACGATGCGCGCCGCCATGCCTTCAAGCACTTCAAACAGGGCATCGTCTCGCTCGCCCAGGCTTTGCACCTGGCGGTTGATGCGCGCCACGGTCCGCTGCAGCAGCGCCTCGACCAGCGCGGTGCGGTCGGGGAAATTGCGATACAGCGTGGCGCGGCCGACCTGGGCGCGCTCCACCACCAGGTCAAGCGGCGCGGTCACGCCGTGTTGCCCGAACACCGCGTCGGCGGCATCCAGAATGAGGGCGCGGCGGGCAGCCGCATCGGCGCGTTGGGAAGTCATGCGGCATGATCGGACAACCGTGTCCGCAAGGAAAGAGCTCGTAGCGCCATTGCCGCCTGCCGGTGGGCGCCGGCTCGGCAAGATCAAGGCGGGGTGAAGTCCAGAGCCGGCGGCCGCAGCAGGTAGAGTCGAGCCACGCTCGACTGCCGAAGCCGGCGGCCGCAGCAGGTAGAGTCGAGCCACGCTCGACTGCCGACCCCGGCGGCCGCAGCAGGTAGAGTCGAGCCACGCTCGACTGCCGAAGCCGGCGGCC
>NZ_DAMAGC010000036.1:33554-37062 GCF_031995405.1 Stenotrophomonas sp.
GCAGGAAGCGTGCTTCTTTCCGGGCCCAGCGCCCGACCCAGCGACCAACGTCAAACCAGCCTGGCTTTTCTACCTGCTTGCCGCAGCCGAGCCCTGTAGCGGCCGGTAGGCTCCTGGGCAAAATCAAGGAGGAGGCCGCGAGGCCGGGGGACCCTACGCCAGGGGCCTACCGGCTGCTACGGGGGCCTCACGATCGCCGTAGCCCAGAACGGAGACATCACCCAATCCACCACGTCGCCGACACCGGCCATCCGCACGCGCAGCGTCGTACTCACTCTGCAACGGCTCCTGGAACAAGACGCTTCCCTCAGATGAGAGAGGGACAAAAAAAAGGGGGCCTTTCGGCCCCCTCAGGGTGAAGCGACTACCCCAGTGTTGGAGAGAAAAAATCAGAAGTACGCGCGGATGCCGAAGGCGACGCCGCGGCCCGGCAGCGGCGAGTAATCACGCAGCAGGGAGGTATGCGGACGCACTTCCTGGTTGGTCAGGTTGCTGCCGTCCAGGAAGACCTCGTAGCTGTTGCTGTCGCTGCGGTCCCAGCGATAGGCCAGGTGGGCGTCAACCAGCGTGTAGCCCTTGCTCGGGTCTTCGTTCTGCGCAACGTCCTTCTGGCTGCTGTAGCGCACCGCACCGACCGACGCGCGCCAGCCGTCCTTCGACCAACGCAGGTCGGCACCAACGCGGCCCGGCGCGATACGCGGCAGGTAGCCGCTGTTGGCCAGGTCCACGCTGTAGTTGTGGTTGTGGTCGCCGTGCGGCACCGCGATGTCCACGGTGCGGCTGCCGCTGCCATCCAGCTCGGCCTTGACGTAATCGCCGAAGACGCGCAGATCCCAGTCGCCCGCGTTGCCTTCGAACAGATGCAACAGCGCCTCGGCTTCGGCGCCCTTGAAGGTCGCGTCCTGCTGCGTCCACAGGCGCACCGGCAGCGATTCGACCACGCCGGTGTCGGCCAGGTAGATGAAGTCCTTGAACTTGGTCTGGTAGATGGAGGCCGAGAAGTCGACGCGATCGCTGTGGGTGTGGATGCCCAGCTCGATGCGCTGGCCGCGCTCGGTCTTCAGATTGGCATCGCCGATTTCCAGTGAACGGGTGGCGATATGCGCACCGGCCGCATACAGCTCTTCATTGGTCGGTGCACGCTCGGAACTGTCGATGCCGAAGCGCAGGTCCACCGCGTCGTTGAGCGTCCAGATGCCCGCCGCCGACAGGTTGGTGGCATCGAACGAGCGTGCGCGATAGTCGCCGGTCGGGTCGAGCTTGACCTGGTCATGGCGGCCGCCGAGTTCCAGCTTGAACGGGCCGAACTGCTTTTCCTGCAGCACGAACAGGCCGATGTTCTTCGTACCGGTATCCGGCACGAAGGCCTCTTCGCCCCTGGCGCCGAAATCGCTGTTGCCGAACTGCAGGCCGAACGCGCCGTCCCAGCCGCCGATCTGCTGCTGTACCGCTTCCAGGCGGGCTTCGATGCCACGGTTGGTGAACCGGGTGGAGGGCGTGCCCGCTTCCAGCTCCACGTGCTCGTAGTCGGTGTAGGCGGTGCGCAGGTTGATGTTCTTCAGGAACGAGGTGGGGTTGTAGATGCCGCCCTTGGCTTCGAAGCGGTTCTGCACCATGTCGATGCGGACGTCGTGCTCGTCGCCTTCTTCCGCTTCGTCGCCATGGTCGTGGTCATGATCATGGTCGTCCTCGGCATGCACGTGTGCGCCGTTGGGGATGCCGTAGTTGGTGCGGTAGGTGCTGGCCGAGGCACCGAAGTAGCCGCCGTCGCCGAGCCAGGTCGCGCCGACGCCGCCGGCGCGGGTACGCACCGAGCTGTTGTCCAGGCGGCCGCGACGCGGCTCGTCGCTGTCGGCGGCGTCATGGTCGTGGCCACTGTGGTCTTCCAGGCCGTCGATCACCGCGTAGCCGGGAATGCGGTAGTCATCGCCATTGCGGACCAGGCCGTCGACATGCAGCACCACGTTGCCGCTCACGCCGTCCAGGCGGAACATACCGCTGCGCTCGTCATTGACCGAGTTGCCGCGCAGTTCGGCGCGACCACTCAGCGGGCGGTCCGGCAGTTCACGCGCGATGCGGCCATCGACGACGTTGACCGCGCCGCCGATCGCGCCGCTGCCGAACAGCAACGTCGCCGGGCCCTTCAGCACTTCGATCTGGTCGGCCAGGAACGGCTCGGTGCTGGTGGCATGGTCGGCGCTCACCGTGGAGGCGTCCATGTTGCCCATGCCGTTGGACAGCACGGCCACGCGCGGGCCTTCCTGGCCACGGATGATCGGGCGGCCGACGCCGGGGCCGAAGAAGGTGCTCTGCACGCCGGGCAGCTTGGCCACGGTGTCGCCGAGCGTGCCGGCCTTCTGCTCGTCCAGGCGTTCACCGGCGAGCACATCGACCGGGCGCGCCAGCGACTCGGCATCGCCCTGCAGCGGGGAGGCGGTGACCTTGACCGTGGACAGTTCGGTCAGGTGGTGGTCACGTTGGCCGGCATCGTCGGCGGCCGAGGCCAGCGAGGGAATCAGGGCGGCGGCGAGGGCCAGGGACAGGGCGTGGGGCTGGAGGGAGCGGGAAGAGCGCATAGGCAAAGGGTCCGTCTTCAATTGTTACAATGTATCAATGGTGTGGCGCGCGCAGCCCTTGGCGGGGCAGGTACAACGAGGGGGGCATTACGGGGGGAGGAGCGGTGCCGGGAAGGTGCGCGTCGGGATTGATGTTATATTATTCTATAACGCTTCGCCGACCCTGCTGGAAGTCATGCCCCTGTTCCCCCGCCTCCGTCATCTTCTCGATCGCTTCGGTGCCACCGGTTCGCTGCTGTGCGCGGTGCACTGCGCGGTGCTGCCGATCCTGCTGGCCGCCGCGCCCTCGCTGGGCCTGTCGGTCTGGCTGGGAGACGGGGTGGAGCTGGCGCTGGTCAGCTTCGTGACGCTGCTGGGGCTGTTCAGTCTGGTCTGGGGCTACCGTCGCCACGGCGCGTTGCGCGCGCTGGGCTTCCTGGTGCCGGGCCTGGTAGCGCTGTGGGCCGGGCTGCTGTACGACCCGCTGCATCATTCGGCGGTGCCGCATGCGGTGGTGATGACGCTGGGCGGGGTGCTGGTCGGGGTGGCGCACCTGGTGAACCTGCGTTTGAACCATGGCCACATCCATGACGCCAGCTGTGCGCATTGAGGCGCTGTGGTAGGCTTCCAGATCGTGCGCGGGGGCGCCTGAGAGGGCGGCCCCGCCGAACCCGTGTCAGTACGGGGTAATCAGATTCAAGACTAAGGAGTTGACGACATGGGTAAGGGTGACCGCAAGACCGCCAAGGGCAAGCGTTTCAACGCCAGCTACGGCAATTCGCGCTCGCACGTGGTGAGCAAGGTGGCCGTGGGCGCAGCTGCGCCGGTCGCCAAGAAGACCGTTGCCAAGGCGCCGGCGAAGAAGGCCGTTGCCAAGAAGGCTGTCGCCAAGGCCGGTTGATCCCGCTCGGCGGGTCGAAGAAAACGCGGCGCTTGCGCCGCGTTTTTTTTTG
>NZ_DAMAGC010000037.1:0-35437 GCF_031995405.1 Stenotrophomonas sp.
CTTTCCCCTTCCAAAGCGCCGCGTCGTTGAGCTCGGCGACTTCACCGAGGTCGTCCGTTTCCGTCACTGCCGCACTTGCGCAGGTCCGGAACGTTTCCGTGGTGGATGACGCAGGACTGGTCCAGATCCGAGCCTCAACGGTCCAGCACGGCAGGGACGCGCCCCACTCGGTGTAGGTCAGTGCCACCCGGGGCCAGTCGAGCTTGCCCTGCTGGGCCAACTGATGATTGTCACCTTTGAACAATCCGGGCAGCTTCCCGCCTCCGCTGACCGGGGCGTAGATCGCCCCAGCGCCGGCGGCCGCCTTCGCACCGCCCTGAGCCGGCTTGACCCCAACCATCTGCCCGCCGGCATTTTTCAGGCTGGTGCCCAGCTGCCTGAAGAAACCGGGGCGATTTGGCGCTTCCTCTTGCTCGGGGTGGCTCTGGGCTCCTGCGGAATAGGCGGTCAGGAGCAGCGCGGCAGCCAGGCCGGCGGCCATCTTTGTCTCGATCTTCTTCATGAAAACCCCTGTGGTTGGTCGGGAGGGTGCTACATTTCATGAAGAGTCTGCCATGCATTGAGGGACCAAGTCATGCTGTCTTCCCAAGTTTTCAATATCTGTTCACGTGCCCAAGGCTTCCCCGCGTTCCCTATTTGCCGCCCGCCTGAAGCAGGCCAGAGAGCTCCGTGCCATTCCGAGCCAGCGCGCGCTGGGGGTGCTCATGGGGCTGGATAAGAAGCTAGCCAGCAGCCGGGTCAACCGTTACGAGAACGAGACCAGCGGGATCGATCTGGATGCACTGGGGAAGTTGGCGGATACCTTGGAGGTTCCGATGGCCTACTTGGTCGCGAGAGACGACCACACGGCCGACGTCATCCTGGCGTTAGAAGAGCTTTCGCCAGAGGAACGCGCTGATGCGGCGCGTTGGTTGTTGAAGAAGCTCAAGCGGTGACACTCGGTGGTTCCCTTTCTAGGAGAGCAGCGGATGGCAACGAAGAAGATCGGGCGTGATGCCGGTTCAGGGAAGTTCAAGCCGGTAAAAGAAGCACAGCGTGACAAGGCTGGATCGATTGTCGAGACGATCAAGACGTCTCCCAAGCCTAAGAAGAAGTAGCCCATTCCTGCCACAAGGAAGTGGCACTCGGGGCGGGGCTCGTCCTAACGTCTCCCTGAGCGCGCTCTGATAGAAGGGCGTCGGCCAGTCCGGGGGGCGCTAGCAAGCTCATCGCAGAGTTCCGAGTCCCGAGCTGCCAACAGAACTTCGTCAGGAGCTGGCATCGATAGCCCCGAAGAGACGACTGTCGAACTGTGAGAAGGAGAAAACGTGCTGGAAAGCATTGTTATTGGCATCCTGACCGGGTTGGTCACCGGGGTGCTGTCGGGATACTACTCAGGCTTGGTGGTGAGCCGGACATCCAGGTTCAATGCGCTGATCCGAGACGCTGAGAGGGCGCTGAAGAACATCGAATATATGCAGGAGGGGCACCGCGCGAAGATCTGGGGCTTCGAGAGGCATGCCATGAATCGGGCAGCCGACGACCTGGCAGCAGACAAGCAGGTCAACGCGTCCGTGACCGTTAGGTCTCAGCTCTACGTCATGATTCGCGAAATTGATCGAGCCGAGCGGGGGGAGATCGACGTAGGCGAGTTCGAAAAGCTGATCGAAACGGCCCGGAGCGTCGTAAGTTCGTTGCGAGCTCATCCACGTGTGTTTAAACCATGGGGTGCGCCATGAGCGCGGCCGTTGATCAATAGGACTGGATGTGGCCGGGAGAAATTCATCAAGGTTCGCCATATCAGGGCGAAGGGAGGCCATCCAAATGAGGTCTGGAGTCGAGATCCTGCAATCGTTCTGGGCGAAGGGTGCAGAAGGCAAGTGGGCAATTACGCATCTGCGTGGGGTCAGTCTGGCGCCTGCGCCTGGGTGTGAGCCGGATTTCTTCAAGCCTCAGCAGAACTTTGAGTTCCCCAGAAATCCCCGTGGCATGAGCTCCCTTCAGTTGATGGAGTCTCTGGGTTCCACGAGCACCTCCCTCAAGCACAGCATTGTTCCCGTCGTAGCGTTGGTAGATGGTGCAAATCATCTTCGGGTGATTGGCACAGCTTTCGTCGTCAGTGCCTCAGGGCTGGTCATGACTGCTGCTCACGTTTTGCTGGATCCAGAGGACAGTGGCTATGGGGACGCGACTGACGAGAACGGTGCGGTCCGATTCGATAGACCTCTTCAGATGGGAGTTCTCCTCCCTCTCCCATCTTCACTCTACGGCCGAGGAGCAGTGAGGTTTGCCCCCTTTAAGGATCGCAAGTTCTGGGGAGGGTGGAGGAGGAGCCCGCTCTTTCACGAGCGGGACCGCGTCGACTTCGACACCGATGTTGCCATCTGCCGTTTGCCCCCGCATCCGTCGGGGGCATATCAGCCATTGAACATGTCGCTCAGATCCGTGGCGATGTCAGAGCAAGTCTTTGCTGTGGGCTATGCCGAGATGGCAGATATTCCAGTTCGCTACGAAGGCGATACTGTCGTGCTGAGTCACTTCACTCAGGATCTGTTCGTTTCCGTAGGAACAACCACTGCTGTCCATAACGACAATGCGCAGACTCGCTCAGTGTCCACCCCAGGGCCTTGCTTCGAGTTCGACGCAAAGATACCTGGAAAGATGAGCGGAGCCCCCATCCTTGGAGGCGATGGGGCAGTCATCCGCGGGGTAGTGAGCCGGAGCTTCTCGGGGGAGCGCCATGCGTTTGGAGCATCGCTAGGCCCCGCAGCCCATCTGCCATTGTTTGACAACAAAAGCCTCAGGGACCTTATGCTTGAAGGGACCGAAGGCATTCCGACGATTGAAGGGCCAGGCTTCTAGCCGACCGCCTCGAAGGAAGGGAGCGTGCAGCCTTCCACCGACCGCAGTAGGTGAGCACAGTTTCGTTGCTCCATCCACGCGAACGCAGCACGGCATAAGCCCTCACCTCAGGGCTGCTATTTGCTGTGACGCGTATCAGAGAGGTTCTCTCCATCGGGCAGCGCAAGTGGAACGGTGAACTGAACGCGGCTCACACTCATGGCGGCGTCTGTCTTCTCGTTCCGCTTTCCAAGAGCGATCGTGGCGACTACCACACCAATGCCTTCCTTGGTGGTGCTGTTCTCTTCAGCGGTTATAGCCACGTCGAATGAGACACTCTGGACATCACCCCGCTTGTAATGCGTCCCCATTGCGCTGGAGTAGTGCTCATATGGATTGACGTTTCCGCCAAGTGGGCTGACCTGCTTCTGGGCCGCATGAACCCCCTCAACAATCTGTACCAATGTTCCAGTAATGAAGTCTTTAAGGTCCACGGCATCACCTACGAGTTGGGGAGCGGCGCCGCCAACTGTATTGGCGGGCGTCGAAGAACTTCATGGTCACGGGTCGCCGTTAAACCTAACCATGGTCGGCGGCAACCAGCCCTCTGACATTACACGGTTTGGGCAGGAGCCAGACAGACTCAGGATTGGACGAAGCGGGCGAGGAAGTTTGCAGTCGCACGAGCAACGCTTCTGGCTGCTCCAAGCGCAGATGAATACATGAACACATGGAGACGACCACCCGGGGGGAGATGTGAGCTTTGCTCGCATCAGGACCATCGCGGAGCGCTACGCCATCAACTACCGCCCTGGCGAAGATGGGCAAATCGTCGCCAAGTCCATGTCTGCTGGTCCTGAAAGGGGCATATGGTGCCTCATGGATGAAATTTGCTTGAGTCCGAGAGCACCTCGGCGAACTGGCCGCGCTGATACACGGGAAGTTGCACCGGAGGCTGGTAGCGAGCGAGTGTGCTGGCCTTCCCGCGCAGATGGGCGATCGCTTCTCGGTGCTGGTAGAACTTGTCGAGAACAGGCACTACGTCGATTTGTCGTGGAGCGTGACCTGTAAGTAAGGCGATATCGCTATGAGAAGCTCCGCTAGCGCTCAAATTGGTTACCAACGTGTGCCGAAACGCATGGAACCTGACGCCTCTGCCAAACCCTAAGTTCTTCAAATATCGACCGAACTCGGCAACCAGAGTCTGGCTGTAGTGTGCGTTTGTCTCACCGGTTTTGCGGTTCGTCCCAGCAGATAGATGAGGGAATAGACGACGGTGGCCTGTCGCCCTCACGTCTTCGACGTAGTCGAGTATTCCAGCATCCAGGAGCGGCTGTGCGATGGGTATGATGCGTGTGCATCCCTTACCCTTCATGCTTTGCCGACTGGTCCGCTTCAGCCGAGGGTTCTTGGCCAAATCCTCGTCCTCGGTCTTTTGAAGGGAAAAGCACCATTGCCCCGCGAGGTCCACTATATCGATGATCTTGAGTTGGCATACTTCGTTGACTCGGGCCCCGGTGAAGAGCCCGATCATGGGTGCCCACCACAGCTGTGGTTTCGTTGCCCATGGAATGAAGTTGTCCCAGTTGAAGATCGCCTGGAGGTTTTGATCTTCAAAATAGCGAGCCGGGTTCGAGGGCCGCATCATGCCGTCCTCGGCCGGCTTCTTAAACGCTCGCATCGGTGATGAGGGGATGGCTAAGGAGTCCTCGAGATGTCTAAAGAAGGAGACCAGAAAGCGTCTGTGGCGCTCCAGGGTGGCAGGGGCGAGTGGCTCGGTGCCCATCTTTCTTCCCGCTTCAATCACTTCCTCAAAGCTGAGCTTGGATAGGAGCGAATCGGTGGTGACGTTTTTTGGAGCCCACCGTAACAGTTCCCACATCTTGTGGATGTCTTTGTAGTCGATGCGGGCGGCAGAAATGTTCCCGCAGGTAAGCACGAGCAATTTGAGCGTGCGCGCCGTTACTTCAATGGTCTTTGGGTTAAGGTTCCTCCGTTCCATATCCCTCAGGTAGTCGGAGATTTCTGTCTCCAGCGGCCTGGCTGGTGCGCCCATCGGCAATGGTTGCGGCCTGCGTGAGCCGCTCTTATATGCCCGCTTGTTCGCGGCATTCTCGAGGCCAGCGACGATGCACTCATGAAAATTGATTGCGGCCTGCCTACAGCCGAGCGTCACCCTATCGACATGAAAGTCTCCCGCTTTGACTCCCTCAAAAACAATGAGGCCGTTCGAGAAACGGGGATCGGCGGGAATATTCGTATCGGACATGCTTCACTTCCATTGATTTCAATGGAAGTATCAATAAGTCATCGAAGTAAATCGTCAATCGATTTGAAGAAAAATCCATCCGATAGGTCATTGCTCTATGCGTTGCGTTCCTACCGAAAAACGTGCGCAACTACCGTCATTTCCGTTACCTTCCTAAATTATTGATTTAAAAGGTTATTTGCGGGTGCAAAATCAGTCATTAGTGTACTGTTATTGCTCGGGATGGCGCTAAATGAACTAACAAAGTGTCAGTTTAAGCTGAATGCAAGATAAATTGTGGTTGTATTTTGTTAGGTTGCTTGGAAGTATATGGGCTGCCCCTGATTACTAGGGGCGCGACGCCTAGCTGCAAGTTTTGAACTCAGTCCGCCGGGATGGAAACACGGCAGTCATTACCGCCATTCGCCCGCGCGACAGCTGCAGAAACGCGAAATCCGGCTCATGGGCCGCGGGCCGGACCTAACTGGCGCCGAGTGATGCTTGGAGCGCCGCAGCCAAAGCGGCGTCGCCGTTGACCAGCTCGGTCCAACGCAGCTCCAATCCCTTTCTACGCCCCTTCAGCACAAGCTTGAGCCCGGTAGGGTCGATGGTCAGGGTATATGTGTCGTCACCGACCTACAGTTCTCTACGGATCGCTTTGTCGAGTGGAGTCATGCCAGCTCCTGCTTAAAGGGTTGGATGGGGGAGGGCAACGCTCGCATTTGGGGCCCTACGATCCCTTGACAGCAATCAGGCGGGCTATGCCGGGAATCGCTCGCTGGGGTGTCGCTTCTTCCACTCGGTATGGGCGACGGTTCCTTCCCAAGAGATGAACGCTTTGGGTGGGCGACCTCGGCCAGACCAGGTCTCACCATTGAAGTGCAGCCAGAGTCGGGGCGTCAGACCATTCCTTGGCGCCTTGATAGCCTTGACCTGCTTGATTGCGATCGAGGCGGCCTTTGCTCCGATCGCTTCCCGGATCTTGCGCCGCTGCGAACACCTGATATTAGTAGGAGTAGTGCGCATCCTGCATAAGCTCGTAGAGCTTATCGAGCTTTTTTACTGTCTTGAATTTCTCTGATATCAACAGCTGTCCGACTGCTGCTCGCAATAATACATTGATCTCCAGGTTCTCTGGTGTGATTTCTTTGTTGCCGCCGTGAACAATTGCCGAGCGCATCCCGTAGACCTTCTTCGTTAGCTTGGCGAGCGCGAGCCTAGAGCTAAGATCGGTGCCTGCGACGAAGGCAAATAGATCGGAGATGTTGGATCCGATGCTTTTCTGGAAAAGGGCGTTGGTATCTCTGGAGAAGAGCATTTCTAGCGCGATGCATGTATATATAACCGAGTTCCTCCTATCTTTCGTATTGCAGGATTCGCCAAGGGCAAGTGAGGCACTCAGCATCCTTCTATCCAAGTCTGGTAGCGTGCGCCCGCTTAGAAGATCATTGTGAAGATCCCATATTTGCGAAAGATGTTCGTGTGCGCTGAATACGTCTATATTGACGGGGACTTTTTCCGCAATTGTATTGCTTAATTGCCCTGATATCGGATTTCCATTGTCGTCCTCAAAGTGGTACGACGAAGAGCCCAAGTACACTTGGGTCGGGGACATGTCTCGCAGGAGTGGGAGACCAACTCGGATTGCGATGCTCTGATCAATCCTGCCGGAGAAGAACACAATCAGTCTGATGACGTCTTCAAAGGCGGCCTCGGCCCGTTGCATCGCGAGATCTCTGTCACAGATATCGGGAATCGTAACGCTCACATACATCCCGGCCTCTGGATAAGTCGCGCCGTCTGTTACGTCCTCTTGGTACCCAAATGTAAAAGCGCCGATTTTGTGGTTCCGCACGCCATTGTCAAGCCGTATCCCGGAAATTGGGGTGCGAACTGTTATAGATTCAGGTTTTATATTCAGGAGTTCCTTGAAGAACTCATGCGGGCTTTGTGGCAGGGTTGCGTCGCTCGCGTCCGAGAGTATTTTCTTTTCTGAGAAATTGATCAGGGTCTTCTGTGTGAATCGTTTACTTAGTTCCGGCAAAATTGAGGCTATGGATATTAACTTATTTTGGTAGCTTATTAGATCGGTAACAATTCGTGCTGTGCCGTCTTTTGGTGAAATCCACGCCTTGTAACCAGCCAAGCCATCGCTTTCGACGTTTTCCGAGGCGCGGATCAAGCTGCGGGTTTCGCGGATTAATATATTGAGGTTCAATGGGCTGTTCATTATTATCTTTGATTTTATTTTAGTTGCTGATGCATGGGGCGTTCCGTTGCTTTGGCTTTACTTGTAAGCTTTTTGATGTTGCGTTTGTTGGCTGCTTTGTGGTTTCGTTGAAGTGTTTCTACACGCCGAGGAAGGCTTGCGCTTTGTATTCCGCTTATTTCACGCGCTTAAGTGTTTGGTCCGTCCTTAAGTAGTGGTGGATGAGTCCAAATTCCGTGCACGTTTTGGCAGGTCATGTGACCAGCGTTGGGCCGAAGTAGAAAAGTGCTGGGCGAATATGTAGCTAAGCGGTGGCGCGTGCTGTTAGATACGCACACCCAAGGCATCGAGGGTCGGCGTGGTCATGGTTCCCGTGACCTTGATGCCGTAGGTCAGCTGGAACATGCGAAGCGCAGACTGGGTCTGGGGCGATAGGGTTCCATCAATCGCACCAGGGTCGTAGCCCTTTGAATACAGCGCGGCTTGGACTCTCATGATGAGCAGCTTCAGCTGATCTGCATCTCGTCGCTCGCCGTCGGGCGCGGCTAGGGTGCTCGGTTGAAGCGTCTGGGCCTTGTGCATGCCGTCGCTGGTCGCGGACGGTGTCGACTGCGAGCTTTGGTGCGTAACCGGGGAGCCACTCGAGGACGCGCCCGACCGAGTCCGAGACGCTGGAGCTGTGTATGTCGAGGGCGGCGGAGTGTAGGTGGATGGTGGTGGGGTATAGGTCGCCGGCGGCGTGTAAGACCTATACGAGCTTCCAGAGCCTGAGGAGTGCGACCGATGGGAGCTATGGGATCGATGCGAACTGTGGCTGCGATGACCGGCATACAGGTTATGCCGGCCCGCATTGAGCGAGGTGCTGAGCACGGTCGCATACTTGCTGTCCATATGCGCCAAGGTCGACAGGTCTGACGGGCCTTGGGGCGGCTCCGTTGCCAGGGCGCCGAGGGTGGCTCCCACAATCATGAGTGCGTTCGACATCGGTCAGGCGTCCAGGATGGGGGCTACAGCGCGGCTCGTCCAAGCCGGCGTCACCCAAGAGAAGAACCCGCCGCAGCGATCTTTCACGCTGCAAGTGCTGCAGGCGGGCAGGTAGTCGTTCTTCCAGGTCGAAATGCTCTTCGCGGCGTGGCCCCAGAGGCTTCGTTCGATGGTGCAGAGGGGCAGGTTGTAGAGGGACACCGGAATGCCGGCCATGTCCAGGATGTCGACGGCATCCCTCAGTATTTCGGAGTAGTCCGCAGGGTCGGCCCATAGATCGCGTTGGTGCGCTTTCGCGAACCCAACAGGCTCAATCCCCATGAGGGCCACGTGCTCCACGAAAGGCAGGTTCCGCCAAATGAAGCGAGCCAGCTGGGCCAGACGCTCAAACGTAGGCCGAACCAGCACCACGCGTATCTCCACGCGTTGCCGGGCGGCCTGGAGGGCGTAGAGGGCCCTCAACGTCTCTGCAAACGCCCCCTCACTTTGGACTACGTAATCGTGCAGTCCGTAGTGGTCACCGTACAGCGGGACCCCCCAGCTGAGGTTTGGATGCAGCCCATCGAACTTGGCGTGGAGCAAAGGGTCGCGAAGGCGCCCGTTTGAGAGAATGTGGACGTGGGTATCCGGAAGGGTCTCGGAACACCTCTTAACGACGTCGACCAAGCCATCTCCAAGGAGGGTGGGCTCGCCCCCGCTGATGGCCAGCGACGGTTCGTCAGGGTCCACCAGCTCAATAAGGTCCAGCAATTGCCTGACTCGCCAGCCGTCCTCCACGTCTCGGGGCGGCTGGGAGCACATCAGGCAGTAGCTGTTGCACCGCTCGGTGGCAAAGAGGACGTTGCCGTTGTCGCCGCGGCGGTATCGGACAGCAACCCGTTGCCGAATCGGATCCAGCTCTATGACGTCACCACTTTTGGTAATGCGCGAGTCGCCCTCGAGACTCACCCAGGGAACCGTGGCGGGCCATCCGTGGCCATCCGGTGGAAGCAGGGCGCCCCAAGGGAGGCCGAGCAGTTCCGTGGAGACGGCCAAGTCAGCTGTCGCCCGCAGATCGAGCACCAGCCTTGAGGGCGGCAGACTTGAAGTTGAAAAATCCCTCAAGTCCACAACCTTCAGTAGCGGAGACCCGGGAGTGACTGGAACCCGCGCTTTAGTATCAAGCGGCAGCATCCTGCGTCTCCTCTGGCTCGGTCTTGGGAATTGCCCAGCTTTCCATCAGTCGTTTCGTGTCCCGATCTGCCTTCTCGTAACGCTCCAGAAGGAAGTCGAGCAGCCCCATGTTCCTCTTACAGAAATCGCTGCTGGGTCGGTGACCCATCGGATCGCCTTGGCGGGCGTAATGCTCGATCGGATCGGCGCCGCAGAGGGGAACATAGGCGCAGTCGGAGCACGTTGGCAGTGCCTCGGCGACGCCGGCTTCGAGCAGGGTCGTCATTGCCGGAGAGGAAAGCCAGGTGCTGACGGGTTGGGATACGTCGCCAAGGCAGAACGAGCGATCGCCCATGGCCGCAAGCATCCGAGCTTCGTCCGACGGGTAAACGCGGCCGTCGTAGTCGTAGATGATGGCGCCTAGGCCGGCGCCCGACGGGGATCTCAGATCAACGTAGCCATGTCCGAACGGCGAGAGCAATTGTGAGAGCAGCAGCGAGGCATAAGTCTCGTCCATGGGGTAGCCGTCTCGGTTGACTGCCATCAGGTGCTCGAATGCCCGCTTGTAGAAGACCAAATAGTCCTCGGTTGTGTAACCGGTTCTCGGGGCACTTTTAGTAGCAAAGCCATAAGGGCTCAATGGCCTGAGCGAGATGGAGTGCAAGCCGAGCTTCCGATACTCATCGATGATGGCTTCGGGAACCTCCAGGCTCCGCTTGGTCAGGGTCGTCAGGGCCGACACCGCGTCCTCGCCGAGCCGACGCCGACCTAGATCGATCCCTTGGATGGTCCTCGCGTAGCTGTCGCGGCCCGGCCTGGGGCGGTTGATGTTGTGGAGCCATTCCGGACCATCCAAAGACGTAGAGAGCTTGAATCGGTGCTCTTCTAAGAAATCCAGCTGGGCTTCGGTCAGGTCGTGGAGCGTGGACGCTAAAACGAAACGCAGGTTTCGGTGCGCCGAGCGATTGCGCTCGACGATGAGCAACGTAATGGCCTTTACCTGCTCGAAGTTGAGCAGAGGCTCGCCCCCTTGGAACTCAATCGTCAGTTCCTGGCTTGGCCACTCGAACAGCCTCTCGACCGCCTGACGAGCATGGGTCCCCGCCATATCGAACTCGGTGGCGGTCGTCTGCTGGCGGGACACCTGGCAATAGCTGCACGTGTGGTGGCAGCGCAAGGACACCACAAAGATGTGCAGGGCAGGTCCGCCCACCAAGTAGGACTTTCGGCTTCGGTATTGGCTGAGCAGCGGGGCCAGCGAGCTTCGGCTTGTATCCGCAACGGCAAGGTGCCGGGCCTGCAAGTCTGCGAGCAACGGCGAGTGCGCCGGAAGCTCATGGGAAACGAAGCGTTGCAGATCCTGCATGTCCATGAGCAGCCAATCGCCCGCCATTGAAGAGACGAACGCCTTTTGAGGGTCCCAAGGCAGCCGCCTGAAACGCATCGGCAGCAGTTGATAGCCCGGTGAAGGGCTGAAAGCCTCCCTTGGCCTGAATCTCACGACACCACCGCGCCGGACGGCATCGCTTGGGTCAGTGCGGCGCGAACCAGCTCCTGCTGAAGGCCTTGAGTCTCAACACGCACCAGGGCGCGCAGGCGCTCGTCCAGAAGGTCGTTGAAGAATTGTGCACGCAGTTCTTCCGCCGATACCGGACTTTGCCGCGGCTGCAGAGCAACCACGAAGTCATTGCCTCGGACAAAAATCTCTACGGCACAGCTTTCGGTATGGCGGTGGGCGGCCCTGGTGGCCACCTCGTCGCTATACAAACTGCGATCAATAACAAACTCCGAGCGTTCCATTGCCCATCCCCCTGTGGATCGCGTAACTCTGCACCGGGGGTGGATATTTGACAAGCGCCCATCTTGGGACGGGCAACTGAATACGCGCCGAGGCGCGGGCAAGGTGGCGCTGGTCTGGCCGGCGAGTGGAAAAGGCGGTGTGTAGCCGTGAGGGGGGCGTTTGGACTACTTGCTTCGCTGCGAGTTCGAGCGCAGTTTATGGCCGTCACCAGCCGGTGACTGACCTGGAGAGAGGAATATGGCCAAGAACGAAAAAACCAGTCCGAAGGCAGCGACCGCTGCCAGCAAGGTTCTGAAGAGCGGCAGCACGGGCAAGAACTCCAAAACCGCCGCTGGCTCGGCTCTCAGTCAGGCCCCGGACAAGGGCAAGAAGAAGTAGCCACCAGGCTGGCCGTCCATCCTGGATGGCCAGCACCTAGACTATTGACCTCAGGCTGCTGCGATAACAGCATCTAATTTCGCTTGGCCGATAGAGCGCGCATCCTGCCGCACGTCGCTATCGGTGCGGCTCTGTAGGTGGATCAAGAGCGCGCCAGCCAGTTCCGCATCGTCCAGAGCCTCCGCACCGGCAACGAAGACAAGCTCGGCGACACGCTGACGACGGCGAGCGTGTTCCCTTCGTTCGGCTTGCTTGGCCTTGGCGGCTTGGCGATGAGTTGCCAGTAGTTCGCGTGCCTGCAGCTGCGCCAGACGCACCGTCGCCCGCTGGATGCGCTCGTGGTAGGGATTGGTTTTGATCATGTGGTGCTCCTTTCCTCAGTCTGTTGAATCAAGTCAATCAAAGAAAATGAGCTCGTCAAGCACAGCCTGAGTGCCTCCTGTACGTTGTGCCGCACTTTTGTTTTCTCCTAGAGAATTAGGCTCAAAAGAATGAAGCAAGAGCGCACCTATGCATTGCCGTTGGCAACGCGTGCGCAAAGGGCTGTCGCCCCTTGGACCCCAATCGCTTCGCGCTTGCCAAAGTCGAAAGCGAGCGCATAAAGAGCCGGGCATATCCACTTCTTGGAGCGCCTTATGGCTATCTATCACGCAAACATCAAAACGATCAGCCGGTCAAAAGGACATTCGTCCATTGCCGCGGCTGCCTACAGGGCTGGCTTGCTGCTCTCCGACGAGCGCACCGGGCAGCGGCACGACTACCGCCGCCGCGATGGCGTTGTCGAAACCCGGTGCATGGCGCCAGTTGGGTCGCCCGCGTGGGCCTTGGATCCACATCAGCTTTGGGTAGAGGCCGAGAGGGCAGAGCGGCGCAAAGACTCGACGGTTGCAAGGGAGTTTGAGTTCGCGTTGCCGCATGAGCTGGACGAAGACCAGCGGTCTAGCTTGGCCACTGACGTGACTCGCGCCCTTGTTGAACGCTACGGCTTCGCCGCACAAGCCAGTATCCACAGCCCTGGATCAAAGGGCGGGCTAAACCATCACGTCCATATCCTCGCCACAACACGCCGCATCGGCCCCGATGGCCTCACAGACAAGACCCGCGAGCTGGACGGCGGGCCGACCGGCCGGGAAGAGGTGGAGTGGGTGCGAGCCCTGGTCGCCTCGAGCGTTAACGCGCACCTCGAGGCTGCGGGCATTGAAGCTCGAGTGGACCACCGCACTTTGAAGGTCCAAGCAGAAGAGGCCTTGGCCCGAGGTGACCTTGCGGCAGCAGCGGTTCTCTCGCGCCAGCCCACCCGTCATTTGGGGAAGAGCGCCGCCGCCATGTTGCGGCGAGGCTTGGAGTCTGGGCGGGGGGAGATCAACGAGCAAATTGCATTGGATAACCTCCATGGATTGGAACGGATCGCGAGAGAGTTCGACAAGGAGGCGTGGTTCCAAGACCAAGGGATTGCAGCCGAGGGGTATGGTGAGCAGCCTAGTGGCCCACGGAAGGGCAAGCGGCTTCGATTCGATCTGGCAAACGGCGGCGGTGAGGTGGAGCTGTCGCCAAGGATGCTGGCGAAGGCGAGGGACTATGGATTGTTCGGCTCAGATCCGGCTGACCAGCCACCGTTGCCACAGCGCGTGACGAGCCAAGAGCTTCTCGAGGGCATCGTCGAGACGTGGCGTGAGCTGGTCAGCGCCGGCGCTGAGGCGGCTCTGACGTGGACGCGGAGGGTGGTCGAGCACGCGGCAGCAGGCGCGAGCGCCTTTGCGGACTCCAGTGCCGTGTGGACCAAGCTGCGTGAGGTGCTGCGCTCGATGAGGCAACTCAAGCACCGACTCTCCGCCTACAGCCGGCGCCAGCAGGCAGAGCGGCGCGCCATCCGGCTGATGCACATGGCTGAGCAGTCTTGGGAGGAGTTCAATGCGAACCACCCCCGACCCGGCTGTCCATGGCCTGAGCACGAGTGGAAGGCAAGAAGGATGCGGCGACTGGTTGCTCTGGAGAAGCGGTCGGCCGAACTGGAGAAGGCACGCAAGCTCACCACGCCAGAGGAGGCGGCGGCATGTGACGCATCGGTTCTCGAGAGCCAGATGAGATTGGAAGCTTGCAGTGAGGCCCTGGCCAGTGTTGGCTTGACCGAGGGTGAACCCAACTCGGCAGGAAACGTGAGGAATCTGCACGCCATTGATTCCCCCGACAGTCCGCCCAGTTTGCGGCCTTCTCCACGCTTCCACTGAAAGCCAAAGCGCCCCGAAGAAGGGGCGCTTTCGTTATGACCTGGCCTGGCAGTTAGTGGCTGCGTGGTGCCGGTGCTGACCGGTTGGCTGGGTTGGGGGCCGTGGCGCCCTGGGCGCTTCGCTTGGCGCGCCATTCGTCCAAAGAGGGCACCACATCACGTCGGATAA
Source organism: Stenotrophomonas sp. (assembly GCF_031995405.1). Taxonomy (GTDB): domain Bacteria; phylum Pseudomonadota; class Gammaproteobacteria; order Xanthomonadales; family Xanthomonadaceae; genus Stenotrophomonas. Next base: position 13,989 of record NZ_DAMAGC010000037.1, read on the forward strand.
CTGCTTCCATCGTCTTGGGTCGAGGGGCTGCTGAGGCGCGCGGCGGTGTTGAGCCGTGGAAGCGGCGCATCAGTTCAGCCGACACGTTCAGTGCTTCCTGGATATCTTCCAGCCGCTCCGCCCATGGGCGAGCGCGGTTCTGGCAGACAAGGGCGCTGACGATATGACTTGCGATTCGAAGTTGGGTCTCTTGGGGCATGCTGGCAGTTCCTAGATGAAGATGACCTATTCATCTAAACGCGAAACGCCAACTTCACAACAGCATTTGGCGGGCAGTAGGTCACACTTGTGATTTTTAGGCGGAAGTATCTGTGCCAATCTTTGCCGAGCGTTGGGAGAAAACTCTCTCGAAAGGCTCGGATGTCCAATCTGAAGCTTGGCTGGGATTCACAGACGTCTTGTTTTATTGCGGGTTCCTAGCTGGGAAGCTGCCTAATCTCGAATAGCTTCTGTAGTTGCTGCAAATGGTCCGGTCGGCGTTTGGCTAGCCACCTGACAACTGCGGCATTATTCAGAAGAGCTGTTCCGACATGCGTTTTAATGATCTCAAGTTGGAGGCTGGCAGGGTCGAATCCTTCCTGTAGGGTCTCCTGTCTACTTGCAATGCCGACAGTTCCTGCTCCAAGCGCCTTCTTCGTTGGGTGTGACGTCAGTGCTCCCTTGCGCAACATCAGGGATCAACTGCTTGGGGAACTGTTTCTCTCCTGAGGCGGTTCTACACTCTTGTGACTTTTTTGGTGCAATGGCTGACCCGCATCACATTAGTGAAGCGGGTAGGGAGGTAAAGCTGCCACCTTTGAAGAGGCCGGTCGATCAAGGAATGCGCGTCTAGCAGGCCAATGCTCAGCCGGCGAGGCCGCCGGCAATGCCGCCGGCGATCGCAACGAAGATGGGATGTTCAAGGAGCTTGGTCAGGCGCGACTTGGCTTCTGCTTTCTGATCCTCTGTCGCCCTCGAAGCATCGATAGCTTGCTGCAACGCTTGCACCGCGCCGATTACATTCTGGGTATTGTGGTCCCCAATCTGGATCGAGTGCGAGCCCTGAATGTTGATGGTGTGCGTTCTCTGTTGGTTTGCGGGCGGAGTTCCAATCTTCAGTTGAAAGTGGGGCCCAAAGTCACCGATGCTGGCGTCATAAAATGTGGCGCTCTGGATGTAGGCGCGCTCGATCTTCCCGCCTGGAAGCGTCCGGGTCACATAGTCGCCCGCGTCCACGTCTGCGGTCGGGTCGTCCAAGATTACGGTAGTTCCTGCAAACTTGGTTTGATAGGGGCCTTTGATTTCCCCGGAATGCTTTTCGATAAACGCTTCCTGCTTCTTGCCGATCATGACATTGAGCTCCTTTTCTTAGCGAGGCGAGTTAGGGTCACATGAACAATCGATATGGGTAGCTGTTTCCAGGAAGGCCCTGGACGTTTGAGATGGTCCTGGCCAGCTTCTGGGAGTAGCGAATGCTGACAGGCACTGGGTCGTAGAGAGCGTCGTTGTTCCAATCCATTTTGGTTAGTGCCAGCGTTTCGTGCGCAATCGTTTCCATTGGCCCGCTGCCCGCGTGGCGGGTCAGCAGGAGTGGGCGAGGGATGCTCTTCCCTCCTTGGTAGTAGTCGGACTTGCTTGAAACATCTGGAACATTGCCAGCGGCCCAAAGAAGAGCGGACGTGCCCGACCGGGGGACAAACGTGCCTCGGGGAACAGGGTATCTCGCTGGCTGGGTGGGCGGGTTACCGCCAGGAGCTTTGACCAGCCATACGCCCCGCCAAGTCGGTCGGGAGCTGATTTCAATACACTCCACTTCGGGGATGGCGGTCAAAGCGTCGCGAGCGCCGCGAACTTCGTCTTCCTTGAACGCATTACTCTTATGGATGACCATTCGCCGAGGAAGAATGCCTCCGTTTCGCTGTTGGTAGATCGACAGGCTGCGGGCAATGACCGCTCGCATATCTTCGCGTGACAAGAACGGATTTCGTCGTGCCTCGCGCACATCCTTGACGGGGTCCTTGGCCTCGAACGCCACGAACTGCATACCGCCGCCATCCATGTCGAACACCTGCGAGCAGCAGGTGACGAAGTGGGTTTCGTCGTCGACCCTCTTGAGCGCGTATGCCAAGCCGATATAAGCGGTATCCGCGGGCACTCCCGCCAGAGGGGCGAGCTTCCAAGGAATGCCGCCGGCTTTGACATAGAGCGCGATCGACAGCCTCCATGCCAACTGTGCCTTGTTTGAGAAGCTGAAGGTTCGGTCGTTGACCACCTGAGTCGGAATGCCGTGCTTTGCTCCCAATGCCTTGAGGACATCGTGCGCGTCGAATCCGTCTCCGGACGTATAAGGAAGCCACGCCTCTGGCAGATGGATTAGGACCACATCAAACTGCTCGTGCCTTGTGCTTAGTTGCGAGAGGGCTGCCTCGAAGGCGGCCACTAGGCGATGTTGAAGGGTGCCGGAGCCTGGAAGATCGTCGATGGAATCCGGCCAACGGATGTGGTTCGCCTTGTCGGAGGAAGCCAAGTCCACGCCGAAAACGCTGGCGAAGCCGGGAAAATCTGGTGCGTAGCCGCTTCTGTCGCTGGCCGAATGTTGCTGCTTCAGCGATGCCATGAGCGCGCCACGAGTCTTGAACGCTCTGTCTGGGCCCACTGTGGCAATGCGAACGGTGGGCGTGAACTGGCTGAATGTCTGGGATGAGAAGGGGCCGTAGTGCGCCAGCCCGCGAAGGGGGTGGACATCTCGCCCCCCAGACTGTTCAGGAGAAAAGGCCAGCTCCGGTTCCGAGAGCAGGGACAGCGGCGGTAGCTGCGAGCGAGAAACATCTACCATCACTGTCTCCGGTCAAAGTATTTGTCGTGATGTCCAGGACGACTGAAGCCGGTGAGTGGTGAAATGCGGAAAGCCGCATCGACTCCCTCTTGAGCTTCGATTCCGAACGCTTGAAAGGTGATGCCCCGTGGAGAGGTTAGCAAGTTCGCCCAGGCGTCGATGATGCTGGCCCAAGCGCTGTTGTATTTGGTGGCCCACCGCTCTCTTCTCCAGTCAGCGGTCGGATCTGGCCGGCGCTGCGACGACCAAGCCAGTGGGTCGCTCTCGGCTGCGTCTGAAGGAGCAGCCCGCTCTTCACGCGGCACTTCCACGGCGGTGTAGGGGTCAAATCCGCACCACCAGCGTCCCTCAATCTCTTCCAGCCGAACCGAAATGGCTTCGTTGTAGTTGCGCCCAGACTTGGTCCCCGTGAGCTCGCTTCCGTAGGCCGCTCTGAGCTTGGACAGTTGGCTTTCGCGGCGATGTCGCTGCTCTTCCGTTTCGCCCTCTTTCGCGCTGGCAACCATAAGGGAGTGCCCAGAACGCTTGAGTCTGGGAATCAGCGGTCGCCGCCGAGCCAAAGCTCGCAGGAGGGCGTCATAGGTGAGTCCTAACGCCCAGCTGTCTCGGATGGGGTCCAGCTTCCAATGCCCGTTGAGTGTCGGATTCAGTGTGTGCAGTGACGCCAGTATTTCTGCGTCTTTACCGAAGGCTGCGAGCTCATTTCCAACCATTGCCACCGCCGCCCGGCACTTGCTGGTCTTGAGCATTTCCCGCACTTCAAAGATGGAGGATGGATGTCCCAGGGTTATTTTTCTGGCCATGGTGGGGAGGCTCTCCACCAGCAATGCGGAGAGGCGCAGCACGGGGAACTTCCGAGCTTCCGCCGTGCGCACGGGGATGGGAGCTGCAAGCTGGGCAGGCTGGAACGACAGGACATGGTCCAGCAGTGGCGCTGGAAGGCTGATTTGATTGAGCAGGTCGCCGGCCAACTCGTCGAACGTCGCGGATTCGATGATGAAGACATTGACGCCCGCAGAGGCAGCCTTTTCCAAGAGATCATTCACAGCCGGCAGGAGCTTGGAGCGGGAAGACGCGCACCAATAGAGGCCACTAGGGAATGGGTTCTCGTAGGTGAGGACGGACTCAAGCGCCTCCATCACGGAGGAATCGCGGCCGCTATAGCCGACGACGACAAGACCGAATCGCTTGCAGGCTTCAACCATGGCCCGGCGCAGGTCATTGTCTTGGGAGGCAAGTTCGCTCGTGGTGTTCTTAAGGGACGTCGAACGGTAGTCACCATGAAGCTTGGCGATGAGGGGCCAGTCAGACTCATCCAGGCAGCGCGTAGCCAGGTTGGCAGAGTCTAAGGTCGCAACCGTCGGCTTGGCTGCGATGCCAGGAGGCATCAGCGATGCCGCCAGTAGGCTGGATTCTTCAATAAGCGGGTCGAAGTTCGTCGTAAAGACGCATGGGGTCTTTGCCGCCGTTACTAGCCCGGCCAGCATGCGGTGCCCAAAACAGGGCGTGCCCTTGCTGATGGCGTCATCGATGTATTGCCGTCGATGGGTTTCTTGCGGATAAATAGCCTCGAACGCCGCCGCATACTCGGTAGGATCGTTCGGAGGCGGAAGGAGAGGGGTGCGAGAGAAGAACTCGTCAATGCGCTGAACCCATAGTGGATCACTAGGGTCGACGTTGCGGCGAGGGAACCGGGTCTCTTGGCAGTAGAGCCTGGCTTTGAAGTCCAGGATCATGTCGTAGCCGGTCGGTATGCCCGAGGCCGCAGAAGCGCCGGCGCCCAGAAGCCACGCATGGAGCTCGGGTCGGAGGCTGAAAGTAGTTGCAAACTTAGATGCAGAAATAACCTGGATGGATTTCGTCATCAGGCAGCTGTTTAGTGGCCAAGTGAATAGGGCAACCCAATCCTACTACTGCTCCTGTCTCATCTCCTTGGACTCGGAGATTGGAATCGATTTCAATCACCAAAATGGCGCGCGCTGGCCTTGGGGGGCGCGTTGCGGCGATGTTGCGACTTAGATTCTGTTGCGACCAAGGCAAGCAGGCAGGTCTTGCTGCACAAGGGTTTGCTTGCATAAGATCCCGCTGCACCCGTTTTGCTTCATGAGCGGGGTGTGTTCGGGCTGCTTATCGGTCACGCGGGGTCCATCAACGTCGGGGGCAGGCCGGAAGGCCGCCGGATGGACCATTGTAGGGGAGGGGGCCGGGAGGGCGAAGGCCCGGTCCCCGCCTCAGCGGGTCAGCAGCGTCACATTGGGATGCGCGGCGATGATCTGCATGACGATATCGAAATAGGTCTGGCCATCGCCGCGTTCCAGCGCCTGCAGTTGTGCGCTGACATGGGCGCGGTTGAACGGCCCGGGCGGGTCGAGCTTGGCCTGCAGCCAGGCGCGCGTGGCCGTCACGCCGAGCGCCTGGCGACTGTGGGCGATGTCTTTCCAGTGCAGGTGAACGTGCGCGTGACCGGCCAGCGCGCCGTAGGCGCCGTAGAGCATGTCATCCAGCGCATCCAGGCTCGGTCCGAGGTGCCAGTCTTCGTCGGACATGAAGACACGGTTGATCTCGGCGTAGAAGCTGGCGATGTCGTGGACCGCGCGTCCTTCCAGGGTCAGGGACAGGCTATGCACGGGTCAGCCGACGGTGTCGAGAGAGGCGCCCGCATCGATGCGGAGAAGGCTGGGCATGCAGGTCGGGGTTCCGTCGATTCAGCCTGGACTCTATCAGTCGCTTTCCTTGCGCAGGAACTGGATTCGCAGAAGACCCCGCCCCGGACGTGTGTCCGCCGCCTGAACGCGCGGCGGGCGTTGACGCTGCGTGGACATGATTTCACTGCCCATTGCAGCCGTGGGGCGGACACTCACCCCATGTCCTGCGAGTAAGGAGAAGACCGTGAAGAATATCCAACGTATGTTGTGCATGGGCGCGCTGGTGGCCGCATCGTTCGGCGCTGCCGCCCAGACCTACGGTCCGAAGGACGAAGGCCGCCGTTTCAATGACGGCAGCAAGGTGGTCTGCAAGAACGTGGAAGTGCAGCGCAACAGTCGCGATCCGAACCGTATCGCCGGCACCGCGACCGGTGCGGTGGTAGGCGGCTTGCTGGGCAACCAGATCGGCGGTGGCAATGGCAAGAAACTGGCCACGGTGGCCGGTGCGGTCGCCGGTGGCGCCGCGGGCCGCAATATCCAGGGCCGCAGCCAGCAGAACAACGGTGACCGCGTGGTCGAGCGCCGCTGCGAGCGCCAGTACCGCTGATCCCTTCGGGGCGGGTAGACGCAGTCCAACAGCGCCGGCCTTGAGGCCGGCGTTGTCGTATCCGGGACCCTTGGTGGGTGTCCAGGCAGCCGTATACTCGGGCGACACCCAAGGATGACCGGCCTGTGAGCGAAGCGCTTGAACCCGGCAACACCCCCGACGCCTCTGCCGAGGGATCCGATCACGCTGGCCGCTTTGCCCGGTTGCGCGAACGCACCGACGAGCTGGAACTCTTCATCTCCGGCCTGCTGGCGTTCGCACTGCTGGCCGTGCCGGGGCGCATCTTCGAGGCGTGGGCCGGCAGCACCGTGCACACCGAAGGCGTCTACGCCTATGCGTTGTGGTTCGGCTTCAGCACCAGCGTGGGGTTGTGCTACGTGGTGGCGCTTGCGCTGATCGCGCATCTGGCGATCCGTGGCTACTGGGTCGGACTGATCGGCTTGAAGACCCATTTCCCCGATGGCATCCGCTGGGATCGGATTCCGCTGATGGGGCCGGTATCGCGTGCGTTCTACCGCTCACGCGTGGTGAGCCTGGAGCAGGTGATCGCCAGCGCCGACCGCGCTGCATCGACCCTGTTCTCGACCACGTTGCTGTTCGCGCTGACCATGACCCTGATCGGCGTGGGCTCGGTCCTGCTGCTGAGCGTGGCAGGCCTGGTCGGGGCGCTGCTGGGCGATACCGACGGCATCGCGCTGATCATGGTGGCGGTGGTCTTCGCAGCGTTGCTGCTGGTCAGCACCGTGCCACTGGTCATGGAAAAGCAGGTTGCCCGACGGCAGGCACGGGGGAAGCCCACCGCGGGCCTGGAGCGCGCGGTCCATCGGGTCCTCGGCGTCAGTCAGTGGCTGATACCGATGCGCCTGCTGCTGCCGGTACAGCTCACCCTGCAGAGCAATCTGTATGCCCGTAATTTCATGGTGGCCTACTTCGTCGCCATCATGGCGGCAATGACCATCGGCGGCGTGCAGACGATCAGTTCAGCCAAATTTTCATTGTTCAACCGCTACGAGGTGGTGACCAGCGAAGCGGTGGAAAACGGGATGCTCAGCGCGCACTACGAAGCGTTGCGGGTGGAACATGACCGGTTGCTGCGCTACCCGATGATCCCCAGTGATGTGATCCAGGGCGCGATGCTGCGACTGTTCATTCCGCATCAGCCACAGCGCGACAACCCGCAGGCGCGGCAGCGCTGCAGCGCACTGCCGGGAGGCGAGAACGCGCGGGTCGGGCAGGACGCGGCGCAAGCGGCGGTCCAGTGCCTGGCGCTGTTGTGGACGGTCACGCTGGATGGCAAGCCGGTGGCGCTGGACGGTTTCGTGCCGATGGAACGGCGCGACCTGGAGATGCGCGGGCTGGTGGGCTACCTGCCGGTGTCGGCGCTCCCACCGGGCCGCCACGATCTGCTGCTGGTCTGGAATGCCGACAGCGATGCGAAGGGGGCGGCACGTCGCCGCGAGTACCGCATTCCGTTCTGGTACGCGCCGGACCCGTCGCGCTGAGCGGTCACGGCGCGCGGCGGCGATCGCCCAGCCGCCACACCGCCAGCCCGCCGTAAAGCACCAGCAGCGCGGCCAGCGTCCACAGCTCGTGGCTGACTTCGCCCAGGCGCGCGTCCATCTGGTTCAGGCGCACCATCAGGTTGATGCCGGCGGTGGTGGGCAGCAGGTGCGCCAGTGCGACCAGCGCCGGTGGTGAGGTCACCGCCGGCCAGGACAGGTTGGCCAGGAAGAACAGCGGGATCGAGCAGCCGATGACGCACTGGAAGGCGCGCTCGCGGGTGCGGAAGAAACTGCCGACGAACAGGCCGAAGGCCACGGTGGCGGCAATGAACAAGGCGCCGCCGAACACCTGGCCGAGCGGATTGCCGCCGCGCGGATAGTCCTGCACCCAGGCGGTGAAGCCGGCGTAGTAGAGCAGGCCGAGCAGGCCGATCGCGCCGAAGCCGGTGGCCATGCCGGCCAGCGTGGGCAGGTCGAAACGCAGGCGCCGGCCCAGCGCCAGCCGGCGCGTGCCCAGCAGCACGCCGATGCCCATCAGCAGGGTCTGGTGCACGATCAGCTCGGCCACACCGGGCACGATGGCGCTGCCGTAGCCTTCCTGGGTATTGAACAGCGGGCGCTGCACCAGCGTGATCGGCGGCGGCTGCGGTGCGCCCTTGAAGGCGGCCTGCGTAACCGCCGCCTCGCGGGCGAATGCAGTGAGCGCGTCGGCCACGCCGCCGAGCACCCAGCTGGCCCGACCGAGGTAAGCGCCGTTGCCCATCAGCACCAGGTGTGCGGTGCCGCCGCGCAGGATGTCGCGCTCCAGGTTGGGCGGAATCAGCAGGATGCCCTCGGCCTGGCCGGCTTCCAGTGCCTGGCGCGCCTGTGCCAGGCTGCGTGGCTGGCCGACGATGCGCGCCGCGCGCAGCGCATCGACCCGGCGCAGCAGTTCGCGGCTGGTCGCGCTCTGGTCGCGGTCCACTACCACGATCGGCAGGTTGCCGGCCACCTGGTGACGGTAGGCGGCCGGATAAAAGAACGAATACAGCACTACTGCGCCGATCATCAGCACCAGCGCATAGCGGTCGGTGAGCACCGCGCGCAGGGTCTGGCGCAGGCTGCTGCCGAAGCGGCTCATGCGCGGGCCTGCACGGGATCTGGCGCAGGCGCTGCGCGCGCGGCGGCGATCAGGCGCCAGCCGCCGATGCCCCCGGCCACCGCTGCGATCAGCCCCAGCGTGGCCAGGGGCCACAGCGATACGCTCCACGCCGCGCCGACGAACTGCTGCTGGGTCTGCAGCTTGACGTAGGCGGTCAGCGGCAACAGCAGGTTCCAGATGCGCGTGAACAGCGGCGCATCCACCACCGGGAAGGTGGCGCCGGAGAAGGCCAGCGCGGTGCCCAGGCTCAGGCCGATGGCCGAGAACGAGGTGCCCATGTCGCGGGTGAGTCCGACGAACAACAGCGCCACGGCCGCGCACGCCAGGTAGAACAGCGGCTGGCCCAGCATCAGCAGGGTGAGGCTGCCGGCTATGCCGTCGCCACGCAGCAGCGCCAGGTACAGCAGCCCCAGCGCGCCATACAGCGAAAACAGCGCTACGTATGGGGCGATCTTGCCGGTGATCGCAGCCCAGGGCGTGGTGCCGAGCCACTCGCGCAGGTGGCCGTCGCGCACCTCGCGGCCGAGGCTGGCGGTCACCGCCAGCGCCAGGCCCAGCGACAGGATGGCCGGGAACACCAGCGGCAGCAGGAACATCTCGTAGCTGCGCGCGGGGTTGTAGAGGATGTCCGACTGCACCGCGATCGGCGGCGCGCGCAGCTTGGCCGGCCCGACCTGTTGGCCGATGCGCCCGGTGAGCAGTCGCGTGTTCCAGGCACCGATGACATCGGCGATGTCGCGCGCTGCGGACTGGCCGGTGGTGAGGTAGGTGGCGTTGTAGTACGCAAACACCGTGCCCTGGCTGCCGCGCAGGGCCTGGCGGGTGGCGTCGCGCGGCACCAGCACCACCGCGAACACCTCCAGGCGGCGCAGCTGCGATTGCGCCTCGGCCAGCGTGGCCGGTTGACTGGCCACGCTGACGCCGGGACTGGCGTCGAGCATCCGCGTCAGCAGGCGGCTCTCGGCGCTGCGGTCAAGGTCGACCACGGCGATGGGGATATCGCGCATCACCGACGCGGCGAACAGCCAGGCCATCAGCGCCAGCATCAGCAGCGGCAGCACCGTCACCAGCATCAGGTCGGTGCGGTCCCGGCGCAGGTGCTGCAGCTCGCGCTGGAACGCGGCGGCAACGCCGGCCCGCGCCGGTGCGTTCATCCCTGCGGCCACGCGAACAACACGCTCATCCCCGGCCGGAAGCCGTCGACGCGGGCCACCGGCCGCAGCCGGATTTCGAAGCTGCGCACGTCGTAGCCCGAGGATTGGCGGGTGGAACGCCAGGTGGCGTAATCGCCGGCGGGGTTGATGAAGTACACCTCGAACTCGACATCGCGGTCCAGCGCCGGCACCTGGCCGCGCAGGCGGCTGCCGATCTTCAGGCCGCGCATCTGCGATTCGCGCAGGTTCACCGACACCCACATGCGATCGATGTCGACCAGGGTGAACACCGGGTAGCCAGCCGGCACCAGTTCGCCGACATCGGCCATGCGCTTGTTGATCTCACCGGCCACCGGCGCGCGGCCGGTGACTTCGACGCGGGCGGCATCCACTTCGGCCACCGCGCCCTGGGCCTGGCGGACCTGGCCCTGCGCGGCGCGCTTGTCCTGGTCACGCGCGCCGGCAAGCGCCTGGTCGTACTGCGCACGCGCGGCGTTGGCCAGCTCGCGCGAACTGCGCGCCTGGGCCAGCGCTTCATCGCGCTTCTGCCGGGTCATGACGCCTTCGTTGAACAGGTTCTGCACGCGCTGGTAAGTGGCATCGGCCAGCGTCGCACCGGCTTCGGCGCGCTTCCAGTTGGCCTGCGCGGCGCGGATGTCCTCGCTGCGCGCACCTTCGTCGGCCTTGTCGGCCACCGCGCGGGCGGCTTCCAGCGCGCCGTGCGCCTGTTCTTCCTTGGCGGCCACTTCCGGGCTGTCGAGCACGAACAGCACCTGCCCGGCGGTTACCCGATCGCCTTCGCGCACCTTCAGTTCGGCCACGCGCGCGGTGATCTTGGCGGCGACGTTGAGCGTGTCGGCATCGGCCATGCCCTGCAGCTGCTCGGCCGGGGTGCGCCAGGCCAGCCACAGGCCGATCACGACCACGATTGCCAGCACCAGCGCGATGAGGATGCCGAGCCGACGCTTGTTCGGCGGGGGCGCGTCGTTGGGCGCCTGCAGGGTGTCATTCATGCGCGATCACCTCGTCGGCGCGGCGGCGGAATTCTTCATAACGGTCCATCTGTCCACTGATCTCCAGCAGTTGTGCCAGTGCCACGTCGTACTGGTAGGCAGCCTGCGCGCGTTCTACCTCGGTGCCGCCCAGGCCGAGCCGGGCATCGATCACGTCCAGCGAGGTGGCCTGGCCTTCGCGGAAGGCCAGCTCCTGCAGGCGCAGGTTCTCGCGCGACTGCTCGATGCTGCTGTCCAGCAGGACGAACTGCTGGCGCGCGGTTTCCAGTTCGTACCAGGCCTTGCGCACGCCCAGCGTTACCTGGTTCTCGGCCTCGCGCAGACCGGCCTCGGCCTGTTCCTGCTGCGCGCGCGCGGCGCTGATCTGCGCCGGACGCGAGCTGGGCGACAGGAAGGTGTACTTGAGCCCGATGCCGAACGCCCAGTCCGGATCGGTGAGCATTTCGTCGCGGCGACGGAAGTCGTATTGGCCGAACAGGTAGATCGTCGGCTTGAGCTTTGCCTGCTGCACGCGCACGCCCTGTTCGGCCTGCGCCACCAGTGCGCGCAGGCGTGCAATCTGCGGCTGCCGGGCCTGCGCATCGCGTTCGAAGGTGGTCATCTGCCCGATCGGGGCGCGATGCACGAACAGCGGCGACAGCGGACGCACCTCACCGCCGCTGCGCAGCAGGGTGGCCAGCGCGGCCTTGAGGGTCTGCAGGTCGTTGAGCGATTTCTGGTAGTCACGCTCGGCCTTGTCGCGGGCAACGTTGGCCTGCAGGCGCTGGGCACGGGTGGCAAAACCCTCGCGCTCCAGCTTGAGCGCATCGTCCAGATGACGCTGCAGCCCATCGCGGACATCGCGCCGCACATCCACGGCCTGCTCGGCCAGCCGCTGCCCGAAGTAGGCCTGGGCAAGCTGCACGCTCAGCGACTGCCGCTGCGTCTCGCGCTCCGCACTGGCCTGGTCGGCCGCGCCGGCAGCGGCTTTCTGCGCGGCCGGGATCAGTCCGCCGGTGTACAGCGGCAACACTGCCGTGACGACCGGGCGGGTGCGCCAGTCGCGTTCGGTGAACTGCAGCGGTGAATCGATGCCAAACGCTTCGGCCACCGGCGCCAACGAGCCCAGCGGCAGGGTCAGGGTCTTCTGGAATTGCAGGCGGCGCACTTCGCCGGTGATCTCCGGCAGGCGCAGCAGGCGCGTGGCGTCCTGCAGGTCCTGCTTGTTGCGCACCGATGCATCGGCGGCGGCCAGCGCATCGGACACCTGCTCCAGCCGCTGTTGCGATTGTTGCCAGTCCAGCGCCGGCACGGCCGCTTCGCCGATGCCCCCCTGCGCGAGGGCCGCGCCGCTGCACAGCAGCAGGGCAGTGCAGCGGAGTCCTTTCGTTGCGCGCGCAAGCGCCAAATGCCGGCTCACGTGTGGGCAGGTCCGTATGTAAAACAGTTGGCAAAGGATAGTGGGGGTGGCGTGAAGCCGGGGTCTTCACGTTACGACGCGGGGCCGCCGCTGGTTTGATGTCGATCAAGGCGGAATGTACGCCACTGCGTAACCTTGATCGCATGGGGGCGGTGCTACCGTCGGCCCAACGACTTTTCGTGCATCCGCAAGGAGACGTGCCATGAACCAGCAGCCCCCGCAGTCCGCGACCCCACCCGCGGGCGATACGTTCCAGCACCAGCCCGACGGAAGTGGCGATTACTGGTCCAACCGACCGGAGAACACCCTGCCGCCGCCGGACACGATGGGCGCCTACATGCGCAACCGCCCGCTGCCGCCGGAAGGCGTCGCCCAGCGCCGTGCGTACATCATCGGTACCGGCATCGCCGGCCTGGCCGCCGCGTTCTACCTGATCCGCGACGGCGGCATGCCGGCAGCGAACATCACCCTGATCGACAGCCTGGACATCGAAGGCGGCTCGCTCGATGGCGCCGGTGATCCCGAGCAGGGCTACCTGGTGCGCGGCGGCCGCGAGATGAATTGGAACTACGACAACTTCTGGGACCTGTTCCAGGACGTGCCGGCGCTCGAGCTGCCCGAGGGGTTCAGCGTGCTGGACGAATACCGCGCGGTGAACGACCACGATCCGAACTGGTCCAAGGCGCGGCTGCTGCACCAGCAGGGCAAGATCAAGGACTTCTCGCGCTTCGGCCTGAGCAAGGGCCAGCAGTGGGAGCTGGTCAAGCTGCTGCTCAAGCGCAAGGAGGAACTGGACGATGTCACCATCGAGGACTACTTCAGTGACGGCTTCCTGCAGAGCAACTTCTGGTTCTTCTGGCGCTCGATGTTCGCGTTCGAGAACTGGCAGTGCCTGCTGGAGATGAAGCTGTACATGCACCGCTTCCTCGATGCGCTGGACGGTCTGAACGACATGTCCGCACTGGTGTTCCCCAAGTACAACCAGTACGAGAGTTTCGTGGTGCCGCTGGCGCGGATGCTGCGCGCGCAGGGCGTGAAGATCCAGTTCGACACGCGCGTTCACGACCTGGAGATGGCCGTCGAGGGCGATGCGCGCACGGTCACTGCGCTCCGCTGCAAGGTGGGCGGCCAGGACACCACGATCGCCGTTGCCGCCGGCGACCTGGTGTTCGCACTGACCGGTTCGATGACCGAGGGCACCGCCTACGGCGACATGGACACCGCGCCGGTGCTGCAGCGTGACCGGCACGAGCCGGGCGAAGACAGCGACTGGTCGTTGTGGCGCAACCTGGCGCGGCAGTCGTCGATCTTCGGCCAGCCACACAAGTTCTATGGCGACATCGACCGCTCGATGTGGGAGTCGGCGACGCTGACCTGCAGCCCGTCGCCACTGGTGGACAAGATCGCGCAGCTGTCGGTCAACGACCCGTACTCGGGCCGCACCGTGACCGGCGGAGTCATCACCATCACCGATTCGAACTGGGTGCTGAGCTTCACCGTCAACCGCCAGCCGCACTTCGTCGACCAGCCTAGGGATGTGCTGGTGGTGTGGGTGTATGCACTGTTGATGAACGAGGACGGCAACCACATCAAGAAGCCGATGCCGGCCTGTACCGGCCGCGAGATCCTGGCCGAGCTGTGCCATCACCTGGGCATCGGCGACCAGCTCGATGCCGTGGTGGCGGCCACCAAGGTGCGGCTGGCGCTGATGCCCTACATCACCGCGCAGTTCATGCCGCGCGCGGCGGGCGACCGGCCCGAAGTGGTGCCGGCCGGCTGCACCAACCTGGGCCTACTCGGGCAGTTCGTGGAGACGCGCAACGATGTGATCTTCACCATGGAGAGCTCGGTCCGCACCGCGCGGGTGGCGGTGTACACGCTGCTCGGGCTGGCCAAGCAGGTGCCGGACATCAGTCCGGTGCAGTACGACGTCCGCAACCTGCTTCGCGCCGCGCGTGCGCTCAACAACGGCGAACCGTTCCCGGGTGAGCGCGTGCTGCACCGGCTGCTGGGCAAGAGCTATTTCGCGCATATCCTGCCGCCGCTGCCGGACGCGGGGCGCGAGCCGGACAAGGACAAGAACAAGGACAGGGACCCCCGCGGTTTCATGGGCGATGAGCTGTCCTGGTTGTCGAGCAAGGGCAGCGTCGCGCTGAAGGACCTGTCGGCGCGGTTGGACCGATTGGGCGACACGCTGGGCAAGCGGTAACGGGGCGCTGGGCGTGACGCCTGATGGGGGCGTCGCGGCCGCGGGCCTGTGCGGAGGGTATGGGGAGTCGGCCGGCGGCGGGTCAATCCGCCGCCGGCAGGTCGGCCAGTGCGGCGAGCAGTTCGGCGTTGAGCTGCTGGTGGCGGCGCTGCCAGCCGGGCAGTTCGTCCGGATCGATGCGCGGTTGCCCATCCAGCGCCGACAGCCAGCGTTTGAATCGACTGCGGTAACGCGCCAGCGATACTTCGCCGGTGATGTCGCTGCCGACCAGGCCGCCGGCACGCAGGGTATCGATGACGGTCAACGCGTCGCCCAGCTGGAAGCAGCCCTGGTCCCAGTTGCTGCGCGCGACGTCTTCGGCGAAGACGTCCTTGTCGATCGACAGGTAGGTGGGCTGCGGTGCTGTGGCCTGTTCGGCGGCGAAGGCAGCCAGCAATGCCTGTGGGTGCGCGAAGCGCCGGAATGCGCCGCCCATGCCCAGCGCGTGCGCCCAGCCGACGTCCACGTCCATGCACCAGTAGGTGAGGCGACCGCGCCACAGCGGCGTCCAGTGGTTTTCCCACGCGTGGCGCAGGGCGATATCGGGCGAGGTGATGCCAAGTACGTGCACGTGGCTGACCTGTGGCAGTGCGGCGGCGGCATTCACCCATGAACCGCAATGCATGCCGAACGGAAAACGCATGTTGTCCGGATGGTTGTCCAGGACCACCAGCTGGAAGGGCGGCCGTGCGTAAAGGCGCCGCAGCAGCGCCAGGCTGAGGTGGTGGAAGTCGCCACTGCCCAGCAGCACCGTGCCGGTATGGGCCGGCCAGGTCGACAGAACGTCCTCGCCGAAGCGCGCCAACGTGGCGTGGCCGCAGGCGAAGCGCAGCCGATCGTGCCAGTGCGGCAGCGCGAGGGTGTGTGCCTGCGGCAGGGGCAGTACCCCACCATCGAGGTCGAGGATCAGCGGCGCGCGCGTGGACATCGGTCAACCCCCGCCATCCGGCTCGGCCTGCAGATGCGGCGCGAGCCGGCGCAATGCAGCGCGCAACAGCGGCGAGCGTGCATGCACGGCGTGCCGGGTCGAGGTGAACCGCGCGCCCAGCTCGGCCTTGATCCGCGAGTCGGTCCAGCCGGCGACATAGTGGCTCAGGCGATGCTGCAGCGCGTACTCCAGGTTGTGCACCCAGCTGACCGCATAGAGGTTGTGTTCGCGGGCCTGTGGGTAGGCCAGCCCGATGTACTTGTCCACCAGCTTCCCCGCATGCACGTAGCACAGGTTCCAGCCGATCAGCTGGTTGCGATGGCGGTACAGGAACAGCCGGCCGTGGCTCTGCGCGTCGGCCAGCAGCTGCTGGAAGAAGCGGATGTCGAGCAGGTCGAAGTGCACCTGGCTCTGCGCGTGCACGTTGCGGTACAGCGCGAACAGTTCGCGGATCAGGCGCGGGTCGGTCAGGGCCGGATCGCCGCACGCCACGCAGTCCACCTGCAGGTCGGCGCGCGAGCGCAGCTTTCGCCGGATGTTCTTGCGGCGCCCGGACGACAACCGCGCGAGATAGCCGTCGATGGAATCGAAGTCGATCGCCATCCATGCCAGCGGCATGCCTTCCAGGCTGATGAATCCGTGCTGCTGCAACGCCTGCAGGAACGCGCCGCTGTGCGCATTGGCGGCCGCGTCCAGCAGCGGCGAGTCCACCGCCAGGTCCTTGACCACCAGCAGCCGGCAATCGCTGTTGGCGTGCCGCCGTACGTCCTCGGCAAGCGCCTCGGGCGACACCTGCGCCGGCAGGGGGGTGTACTCGGTGCTGGTGGCCCCCACGAACCGGGTCGGCCAGGTCAGCCAGCGTCGCCAGTAGCGCGACAGCGGCAGGCCCAGCAGCCGGGCCCGCAGCGATTCGTCCAGGGTGGTGGTCAGGTCAAGCGGCGCGCGGAAGGTCGGCAGGCCGCTGGGCAGCCGGCCGGCTTCAAAGCCCTGCGGCGGGTGGGCCAGGAAACCCTCCAGCAGCACGGCCGGTTCCAGCGCGGTGCTGCACTCACGCACGTGCGCGGTCCTGGCTGGCGGCGCGGCGCACGTGCATGCCGGCTCAGCCCTTGGCCCGGGTCAGCAGCTGGTCGAGCAGGCTGATGGCCAGATCGATCTCGGGGTAGGTGATGTCCAGCGACGGCGCGAAGGTGATGACGTTCTTGTACCAACCGCCCACGTCCAGCACCAGGCCGATGCGCTTGCCGTCGTGCAGCAGGTCACCGGCCAGGCCGATGTCGACCATGCGGTCCAGCAGTTCGCGGTTGGGGGTGAAGCCATCGGCGGCGCAGATCTCCGCGCGCAATGCCAGGCCCAGGCCATCGACGTCGCCGATTTCCGGATGCCGCTTCTGCAGGCTGCGCAGCCCGTCGAGGAAGTAGGCGCCCTTCTCCGGCACGGTGCGCTCGTAGTCCATCTCCTGGCCCAGCTTCAGCACTTCCAGCCCGAGCCGGGTACCCAGCGGATTGGAGTTGAAGGTGGAGTGGGTGGAGCCCGGCGGGAAGATCGTGGGATTGATCAGTTCCTCGCGCGCCCACAGGCCCGACAGCGGGTTGAGGCCATTGGTCAGTGCCTTGCCGAACACCAGCACGTCCGGGGTCACGTCGAAGTGTTCGATCGCCCACAGCTTGCCGGTACGCCAGAAGCCCATCTGGATTTCATCCACGACCATCAGTATGCCGTACTTGTCCAGGACCTTCTTCAGGTCACGGAAGAAATGCCGCGGCGGAATCACGTAGCCACCGGTGCCCTGGATCGGCTCGACGTAGAACGCAGCGTATTCGGCCTGGCCCACCTTGGGGTCCCACACGCCGTTGTATTCGCTTTCGAACAGACGCTCGAACTGGCGCACGCAGTGGTCCGAGTATTCGTCCGGGGTCATGCCCTTGGGACGACGGAACGGATAGGGGAACGGGATGAACATCGCGCGTTCGCCGAAGTGGCCGAAGCGGCGGCGATAGCGGTAACTGGAGGTGATGGAGGACGCGCCCAGGGTGCGGCCGTGGTAGCCGCCTTCGAAGGCGAACATCAGGCTCTTGCCGTTGCGCGCATTGCGCACGATCTTCAGCGAGTCTTCCACGGCCTGCGCGCCGCCCACGTTGAAATGCACGCGCCCATCCAGGCCGAAGCGATCGTGCATGCCGGTGGCAATGGTCTTGGCCAGCTGCACGCGGGTGGGGTGCAGGTATTGGCTGGCGACCTGCGGCAGGGTATCGATCTGGTCCTTCAGCGCATCATTGAGGCGGCGGTTGGAATAACCGAAGTTGCACGCCGAGTACCACATCTGCAGGTCCAGGTAGGGCGTACCGGCCGCATCGAACATGTAGCTGCCTTCGCAGCGCTGGAAGATCTTCGGCGGATCGACGTAGTGCACGGTGTCGCCGAAGGAACTGTAACGGGCCTCATCGGCCAGCAACTGCGCGTCGCTGACGCTGGCCGAAGCATGCTTGTCAAAGAGATTCATCAGGTCGGTTCCGTAAGAGATGGTGATGGAACAGCGGGGTGGGGCGATCAGGCCGACGCCAGGATGCGGGGCAGGGCCGATGGCGACAGCGTGCCGTCGAGCAGGCGCGGCAGCAGGGCGCTGGCCTGGTGGAAGCTCTGGATCGGCGCGTGCGGAATGCCCGCGTCGATGCAGTGGGTGATCAGGCGGCGCTTGGCGAACACGAAGTCGGCGCGACCGGACACGCAGAAGTCCGAGCTGCCGTCACCGATCATCAGCACGCGTGGATTCGCACTGTCACGCGCCTGCGCGGCGCAGGCGCACTTGCAGGTGCCACTGCGGCAGCCCTGCGCCTGGTGCGGGGAGTCCAGCTCCCAGTGGTCGCCACACCACTGCAGGTGGTTGGCGACCACCGGCAGCGGCGGGAGTCCGTGGTTGGCGAGGATGCGGTGGATGGCGTAATCCATGCCATCGCTGACGATGCGCAGTGGCACGCCCAGTGCCTGGGCCTGGCGGACGAAATAGGCAAAGCCCGGATCGATGCGCACCTGGTCCAGGTGCGCATCCAGCGTGGCCGGATCCAGCGCCAAAAGCCGCACCTGGCCCTGCATGCACTCGCGCGAGCCGATCGCGCCGGCCTGCCACTGGTCTTCCAGCGCCTGCCAACCGGGCCGACCGTAGGTGGTCAGCAGGGAGTCGATGACGTCTTCGAGGCTGATGGTGCCGTCGAAGTCACACAGGATGCTCCAGCGCATGGGCATGTCCGTCGTTGGGGAAAGAGCCATCGCAGGCAGCACACCGGCGACGGGCCCACTCTAGGAACGCATCCTTTCCCGATCCTTTCCGTCCCTTGCGCCGTGGTCACGCGCAGGGGAACGGTTCAGCGATGTCTGAAACATGTCGGATCGACGGATCGGGTGTAGCGTGTGCGCCTCATTCCCCGCGCGCGCTGCCATGCCTGTTCCCGCCTTCCGCTGCGCTGTTCCGTTGCTGATGCTGCTGGCCTGCAGCCAGGTGAAGGCCGCCGACGCCGACGCCGACGCCGACGAACGCGCGCGCTGGAGTGTCGCCATCGGCGCGGGCGCGCAGCAGCTGCCGCGTTGGCTGGGGGCCGACCGCCAGCAATGGCAGGCGATTCCCTTTTTCGACATCCAGACGCCGGGCGGAACGGAGCTATCCAGCACCGATGGCCTGACCGTGCCGCTGGCCAGGGCCGGGCGGTGGCAGGCCGGCGTCTACGAGGACTACCTCTGGGGCCGCAGCCGCAGCGACCTGGGGGCGACACTGGCCGACGCCGTGCCCACCCTTCACACCCGCCTGCATGCCGGCGGCTACGTCGAGTACCAGGCCGGCACGGCGTTGTCCTTCGGCGCGCGGCTCGGACACGACCTGGGCAGCAACGGGGCCTACCTCTCCCTGTCGGCCGATTACGACCTGCCAGCGGTGTGGTATCTGCAGCAGTCGCTGTCAGTGGGGTGGCGGGGCATGAACAGCGCGGCGATGCGCCGCTACTTCGGTATCAGTGCGCCATCGGCGGCACAGTTGGGCACGGACGTGTGGCAGCCGGGCAGCGGCAGCCAGCAGGCATCGGCCGACTACAGCGTGTTCGTCCCTACCAGCCAGCACACCGGTCTGGCGTTGTCACTGGAGTACGCGCGTCTGCTCGGCACTGCGGCCGACAGCCCACTGGTGCAGCGCTTTGGCAGCGGCGGGCAATGGGAGCGTTCGCTGGCGTTCGTCTACCACTTCTGAGGCGACAATCCCTTGAGGATCGCCTCGACGTCGGCATCGGTCCACCACGGGCTGTTGCCGAGGGTGAGCATGCGCGCGGCGAAGTCCTGCGCCTGGGGCGTGGCGACGGCCGGGACGATGCCGCGCAGGTAGCTGTAGTCGGTCAGGGCGTGGATGAACATGCGGCTTACCCCGAGGCCGCGCGACCACAACGTGGCCTGCGCGGCATCGCGCGCGCGCTGGCTGGGCAGGCGCACCATCAGCAGCGGCCAGGTGCCCTGCGTACCGGGTGCGTCATCGATCACGGTGATGCCCGGCAACTGCTGCACGCGGTCGCGCAGGCGCAGGCCGCGTTCGCGCGCCGCCTGCTGGAAGGCCGGCAGGCGCCGCGCCGCACGCGCGCCCACCGCTTGCCGCCAGCGACTGACCCGGTGCTGTGGGATATGCAATGGGAAGACATCGCCGACGGCCGCCTCCAACGCATGCTGCTGCAGCGCCTGGCGTAGCGGACGGCCATACACCAGCGGCAGCAGCGAGGGCCGATAGCACAGCGCCAGCCC
This sequence comes from Stenotrophomonas sp., assembly GCF_031995405.1. GTDB lineage: Bacteria > Pseudomonadota > Gammaproteobacteria > Xanthomonadales > Xanthomonadaceae > Stenotrophomonas. The sequence continues at coordinate 34,211 of NZ_DAMAGC010000037.1, forward strand.
CAGCAGCTGCGCGCTGCGCAGCAGCTCCCAGCGCAGCCGAGGCGGGGCCAGCCCGGCTGCGGTCTGGCGCAGCGCCTGACGCAGGTCGGCATCACGGCTGACCAGCACGCCGCCTTCGAACAGTGTCAGCCCTTTGCCGGCGGCCAGGCTGAAAAAACCGATGTCGCCGCGCAGGCCGACGCTGTCGTTGCCGACCCGCGCACCGAGTGCCTGCGCGGCATCTTCGATCACCCACGCACCGACCGCACGTGCGCTGGCGGCTGCGCGCTCTACGTCGGCCACGCGTCCGCCAAGATGCGTGGGCAGCACCGCCAGCGTGCGCGCGTTGCAGGTGGCCTGCAGCGCGTCCGGGTCCATGTCGAAGTGGCCCGGGCGGGTATCGCAGGGCTGCACGCGCAGCCCCGCGGCGTGCACCGCGATGGCCACCAGCGGACAGGTATAGGCCGGCACCACCACGGTGTCGCGTTCGGGCGCGCGTTGGCGCAGCGTGCGCAGGGCGACCAGCAGGGCGACGGTGCCCGAGCAGGTCACCTGCAGCGACGGCGTCCCCAGCTGGGCACCCAGCACCACGGCGAGGTCGCCGCCACCGGGCAGGAAGTCGCTGGCGTGCAGCGGCAAGCCGGCGGTGGGTGGCAACTCGCGCGGCAGACCGATCATGCCGATGGCCGGGGCAGGTCGTGGGGATCGGCGGCTTCGGCGCGGCCCAGGCACAGGATGCCGGCCACGATCAGCACCGCGCCCAGCAGGTGGTGCAGGGTCAGCGGCTCGTGCAGCAACCACGCCGACAACAGCAGCACGCTCACCACTTCCAGGTGCGAGGCGGCAAACGCCGGGCCGATCGGCGCGTGGCGCAGCAGACTCATCCAGGTGAAGAAGGCGCCGACGTAGCCGATCACCGCGCCATACACCCACGGCTGCGACAGCACGCGCTGCACCCAGGCCAGGTTGGCTTCCACCGGCAACGCGCCATCGCCGGCCAGCTTGAAACTCAGCTGGGCCAGCGTGTCGAATGCCATCAGCAGCGGAAAACCGATGAGGTAGAGGCGCCTCATGCGCCCAACCCCACCACGACCACGCCGGCGGTGACCAGCGCGATGCCGGTCAGGCGCAGCGGCGTCAGCCGTTCACCGAAGAACAGCCGGCCGGCGACCATCAGCGCGACGATGTTGATCGAACCCAGCAGCACGCCCAGCGACAGCGGCACCAGTGACAGGAACGCGATCCAGG
>NZ_DAMAGC010000038.1:0-32628 GCF_031995405.1 Stenotrophomonas sp.
CCCATGGTAGTGGATGCGGAACCGGCCACTGCCGGCAACCTGAAAGCGCCGTTCAAGGAACGGGCCGGCCGGGTGGCGGATGCAGGCCCTGCGAGCGCCAACCGCGGGTAGAGCCACCCCATGGGTGGCTGCCGCGCCGACCCATCCCGAGAGCAGCCACCCATGGGGTGGCTCTACCGGTTTGGCCTGCCGTCCCCTATTCCCGGGGCGCGGCGGTGGAGCCCCGCACCATCAAGCTGAAATCCAGCGTTTGCTGGAGCGGCACATCGACCCGTTCGATGATGGCGAGCAGCAGGTTCACCGAACGCTCGCCGATCTCCCGCATGGGTTGCCTGATGGTCGTCAACGGCGGCGTGAGGTACCGGGATGAGGCCAGGTCGTCGAAGCCGACGATGGACAGATCCTCGGGCACGCGGATGCCCCTCTCCCGGCAGGCCGCCAGCACGCCCAGCGCCATCTGGTCGCTGAAGCAGAACACGGCGGTCGGCACCTTCGCGCTGCTCAACAGCGCCACCCCGGCCGCATGCCCGGATTCCACGGAGAAGTCGCCCGGCGCGATGCTGAGGCTACGCAGGCGGCCGCGCGCCTTGCCGACGGCCCGGACCCCTTCCAGCCGTTGCAGGTGCAGGGGATTGTCAGGCGGCCCGCCCACCACGGCGATCCGCGCGTGCCCCAGCCCATACAGGTGTTCCATCACGGCGCGCGCGGCGGCGGCGTTGTCGATGTGGACGCTGGGGATGCCCAGCGCCGGATCGAACTCGCATCCATTGACCACTGGCGCGGCGGCCCCCAGTTGCTGGACGATCTCGCGCGCCGTCGGTGGAAGGCGATGCCCCAGCACGATCAGGCCATCGGCCTCGTTGCGCCGGAGCATCTGCGCGTAGCGCTCTTCGCGGTCGGAGCTGTGCTGGGTATCGCCCAGCAGGACGGCGTAACCGACGGCCTGCGCCGCGTCCTCCGCACCCTGCAGGATCTGGGCGAAGAACGGATTGGCAATGTCCGGGACGGTGACCAGCAGCTTGCCGCTGCGCTGGGTCTTGAGCGTCCTGGCCACCGTGTTGGGGACATAGCCCAGCGCCGCGGCGGCCTGCTCGATACGCGTGCGCGTGGCCGGCAGGACTTTTTCCGGCCGGGAAAGCGCCCGCGACACCGTGCCTGCGGAGACGCCAACGTGCTTTGCAATGTCGTAGATGGTGGCCATGGTTCCAGTTCTTAGTTGCACTGTGCAGTGCACAACAGGTCTTGCGGGACGCCCATGCTAGGATAAATGCAATCGATTGCATCGGGGGCGAATCACGTTGAAGACGCTCAAGGGTCCGGCGCTGTTCCTGGCGCAGTTCATCGGCGACACACCTCCGTTTGATCGGCTGGACACGCTGGCCAGGTGGGCCTCGGGCCTGGGCTATTCTGGCGTACAAGTACCGACCAGCGCGCCCCACGTGTTCGACCTGGCCGAGGCCGCGCGCAGCCAGGCGTATTGCGACGACATCACCGACATGCTCGCCGGTCATGGTCTGCAGATCACCGAGCTGTCCACCCACCTGCAAGGGCAGCTGGTCGCGGTCCATCCCGCTTACGACAGCCTGTTCGACGGATTCGCGCCGCCGGACAAGCGCGGCGATCCGGCCGCCCGCCAAGCCTGGGCGGTGGAACAGTTGATGCTCGCGGCCAAGGCCAGCGAGCGTCTTGGGTTGACCGCGCATGCCACCTTCTCCGGCGCGCTGGCCTGGCCTTACTTCTATCCCTGGCCGCAACGCCCACCGGGACTGGTGGACGAAGCTTTCGCCGAACTCGGCCGGCGCTGGCGCCCCATTCTGGATGCCTTCGATGCCTGCGGCGTGGACCTGTGCTTCGAGATCCATCCGGGCGAGGACCTGCACGATGGCGCGACGTTCGAGCGATTCCTCGACGTGGTGGACCACCACCCTCGTGCCAGGATGCTGTACGACCCCAGCCACCTGCTGCTGCAGCAGATCGACTACCTCGGCTTCATCGACCGCTACCACGCGCGCATCGGCATCTTCCACGTCAAGGATGCGGAGTATCGCGCCAGTGCGCGCAGTGGCGTCTATGGGGGATACCAGGACTGGATCGATCGTCCCGGACGGTTCCGTTCACTCGGAGACGGCCAGATCGACTTCAAGGCGATCTTCTCCAAATTCGCGCAATACGATTTCCCCGGCTGGGCGGTACTGGAGTGGGAGTGCTGCCTGAAGCACCCGGAAGACGGCGCGCGTGAGGGCGCAGCCTTCATCCGCGACCACATCATCCGCGTCACCGAGCGCGCCTTCGACGACTTTGCCGATAGCGGCGCGGATCCGGACACACTGCGCCGCATGCTGGGAATCTGAGCCACGACCGCCTGGGAGGGCAGCCATGACGCACACCATGTCGCGCTTGGGCGCGATGATGTTTCTGCAGTTCTTCATATGGGGGGCATGGTTCGTCACCCTGGGGACGTACCTGGTGCAGGGCCCGCTCCAGGCCAGCGCCAGCCAGGTGGCGACGGCCTTCCTCAGCCAGTCCATCGGCGCCATCGTGGCGCCCTTCCTGGTGGGCCTGGTGGCAGATCGCTATTTCGCCGCGCAGCGCATCCTCGCGATCCTGCACCTGGCCGGCGCGGTGCTCATGTGGCTGGCATCCACGGCGACGGACTTCGGCACGTTCTCCGCATGCGTAATGGGGTACATGCTGCTGTTCATGCCGACCCTGGCACTGGCCAACAGCGTGGCGATGCGACACATGCAGTCGCCTGAAAAGCAGTTTCCGCTGGTGCGGGTGGCCGGCAGCATCGGCTGGATCGTGGCGGGTGTGCTGATCGGTTGGCTCGGCTGGGAACAGGCCCATCGGCTCGAGCTGACGTTCCGGATGGCCGCGATGGCCTCTCTCGCCCTGGGCCTGTACGCCTTCACCCTGCCGCACACGCCGCCGCTGGCGCAACAGCGCGACGCCGGGGTGGGGCAGATCCTCGGGCTGGACTCGCTCCGACTTCTGAAGTCGCGCTCCTACCTGGTGTTCTTCCTGGCGTCCATCGCCATCTGCATCCCGCTGGCGTTCTACTACAACTTCACCAATCCGTATCTCAACGACCTGGGCGTGCGCGGCGCCGCCGGCCTGCAGTCGCTGGGCCAGGTGTCCGAAGTGCTGCTGATGCTGGCCATGCCGTTCCTGTTCGTACGGTTGGGGGTCAAGACGATGCTGGCGGTGGGCATGGCGGCATGGGTAGTGCGCTACGCCCTGTTCGCGTTCGGCGATGCGGGCGGCGGCTTCTCGCTGATCGTGATCGGGATCGTGCTGCACGGCATCTGCTACGACTTCTTCTTCGTCACCGGCCAGATCTACACCGATGCGCATGCCGGCCCCGCCGCGCGCAGCAGCGCGCAGGGCTTCATCACCCTGGCCACCTACGGCGTGGGCATGTTGATCGGTACGTTCCTGTCCGGCGCGGTGGTGGAGCACTACACCACCGCCACCGGTCCGGACTGGCAGCAGATCTGGCTGTTCCCGGCAGGGGTCGCGCTGCTGGTGCTGATCGCCTTCCTCCTGCTGTTCCGCGACCGGCCGGTGGTCACGGCCGCGACCACCACGTCCTGAGGATCCACCGGATGCGCAAGCTTGGAGTCGCCATCATCGGTACAGGCATGATCGGGGCCGTGCATCGTCGCGCGGCCCTGCTGGCCGGCGCCGAGGTCCGCGGTGTTGCCGCCTCGTCCCCGCAGCGCGCGCACGACGTGGCGCAGGCGTGGAATCTGCCGCGCGCCTATCGTGACATCGACGACGTGCTCGCCGATCCGCAGGTCCAGGTCGTGCACGTCTGCACGCCCAACCACCTGCACCGCGCCATGTCGCAGGCGGCGCTGGAAGCGGGCAAGCACGTGATCTGCGAGAAGCCGCTGGCCACCACATTGGATGACGCCCAGGCGTTGGCGTCATTGGCCGCCTCGACCGGGCTCGTCGCCACGGTGCCCTTCGTCTACCGCTACCACCCGGTGATCCGCGAAGCGCGCGCCCGCATCGCGCAGGGCGAACTGGGACCCCTGCGCCTGATTCACGGCAGCTACCTGCAGGACTGGCTGCTGGACCCGGCCAGCAACAACTGGCGTGTGGATCCGGCCCTGGGCGGCGCGTCGCGCGTGTTCGCCGACATCGGCTCGCACTGGTGCGACCTGGTGGAATGGGTGGGCGGGGAGCGTTTCGTCGAGGTCAGCGCGGCGTTCGCCACGGTGATTGCCGAGCGCGGCTCCCTTGCCGGGCAGAGCTTCAGCGCGCCCGCGGCGGGCGGCGCGATGCAGGCTGTAGCGAGCGAGGATGTGGCCGCGGCAATGTTCAGGACCGGTGCGGGTACGCTGGCGTCATTGACCGTCAGCCAGGTGTCGGCGGGACGCCGCAATCGCCTCTGGTTCGAGATCGATGGCGCCAAGGCCAGCGTGGCGTTCAACCAGGAGGACGCCGAACGGCTGTGGATCGGCCTGCCCGACCAGCGCGAGGAAGTCTTCGTGCGCGGCCCCGGCGCAGGCAGTGCCGAACAACGCCGCCTGTCGGTGTTGCCGGCCGGCCACGCGCAGGGCTACGCCACGTGCTTCGAGGCCTTTGTCGCCGACACCTATCGCGCCATCGACGGCGAGCAGCCCCAGGGCCTGCCCACCTTCGACGACGGATTGCGCTCGGCGCTGATCGTTGATCGTGTCATCGCTTCGGCCAGGACACGCGCCTGGACCGCCATCGACTGAATCCCGGGAGACTGCTGGATGAACACCCCTGTACGCACGACCGCGACACTTGCACTGCTGTTCCTCGCGGCACTGCCCGCCTTCGCACGCGACGTCGCCGGAGCGCAACTGCCCATCGCGGTGCAGATGTATACGCTGCGCGATGCCGGCACGCTCGACCAACAGTTGAAGATTGTCCACGACGCAGGCGTGGGCGCGGTGGAGACTGTCGGCACGCAGAACGTCAGTTCGGTGGAACTCAAGCGGCTGCTGGACAGGTATTCGATCAAGGCAATTTCCTCCCACGTGCAGTTGGATGAACTGCGCAAGGACCTTGACGGCGTCGTGGCCTTCAACCGGTCCATCGGCAACACAACGCTGGTGGTGCCGTACCTGGAGGAGAAGGCACGGCCGACCGATGCGGCAGGCTGGACCGCATTGGGCAGGGAACTGGGCGGTATCGCGACGCGGGCGCGGGCCGGCGGGATGCGGCTGGCCTACCACAACCACGACTTCGAGCTGGTCGACTTCGATGGCAGGACCGGCCTGGAACTGCTGTTCGCCGCGGCCGGCCCCGACCTGCAGACCGAGCTGGACCTGGCCTGGGTCGCGCGTGCGGGCCATGACCCGGCGGTGATGCTGGCAAAATTCCGCGGCCGCCTGTTCGCGGTGCACGCCAAGGACAATGCGCCCAAAGGCCAGGCCGAAGACGAAGGGGGCTTCGCTGCCGTGGGCCAGGGCGTCCTGGACTGGAAGGCCATCCTGCCTGCCGCCGCCGATGCCGGCGTCCAGTGGTACATCGTCGAGCACGACCATCCGCGTGATCCGGCCAAGGTCATCCAGGCGTCGGCGGACTACCTGCGCACCCACCTGCCCGCCAGCCTGCCCGCCCGCGCAGCGCGCTAGCCAGCCAAGGAGTCCCCCTTGAACACTCGTTTGACACTGACCGCGACCCTGGCCGTACTGCTATCGGGTGCGACGCTTGCGACTACGGCATGGTCCAAGGACGCCCCTGCGGCCGGGGCAGCGCTCTACGCCACCCATTGCACGGCCTGCCATGGTGCAGATCGCGCCGGCGTTCCGCCCACCTTCCCGGCGCTCACCGAGGTGGCCAAGCGGCTGCAGCCGGCGCAGATCAAGGAGAAGATAAAAAAGGGCGGCGGGTTGATGCCGCCCTTTTCCCAGCTGTCCGAACAGGAGATCGACGACCTGGCCAGCTACCTGGCGCACTAGGGTTCCGGTGCCGGCCCCTGCGGGCCGGCATTACAGTTCGCGCACCCAGATGTTGCGGTAGCTGACCCTGGAATCGTGCTCCTGCAGGTAGATCGGCGCGCAGGTATGCGGCGCATACGAAGGCGCGCCGATGAACTCGGTCTTGCCCGAGATAACGGTGTCGTCCTGCACCAGGACGCCGTTGTGCAGCACGGTGATGCGGGCGGGTGAGATGAGCCCGCCTCCCTGCGAGAAACGGGGCGCCTTCCAGATGACGTCGTAGGCCTACCACTGCCCCGGCGCACGCGAGGCATTCACCCGTGGCATCGCCTGCTTGTAGATCGAGCCGGCCTGGCCGTTGGCGTAAGTGGGGTTGTTGTAGCTGTCCAGCACCTGCAGCTCGTACAGCTCCTGCAGGAAGATGCCGCTGTTACCCCGGTTCTGACCGTCGAATCCTTTCGTGTCGGTGGGCGTGCGCCACTCGACATGGAGTTGGATGTCGCAGAAGCGCTGCCGGGTACGGATGCCCTTGCTGCCCGGAACCACTGTGAGTGCACCATCGGCCACGCGCCAAGGTACGCGTCCGCCCTGCTCCGACTCCCAGGCGGAGACATCGTCGCCGTCGAACAGCACGATCGCGTCGGAGGGCGCCCCCCCTTGAGGCGTGGACACGACCGCAGGCACGGGGGTCCACACCTCGGTCTTCGTTGGATCGCGCGCGGGATCGGTATCGGCCTGTGCAAACACAGATGCCGTGGCCAGCAGGCCAGCTGCAACCTGGAGAGGCCTGATCAACGTGTTGCGGTTCATCAGTTGGTCCCCCAGGCGGGCGTGCCAGGAACATAGGCCAGGTCGCCGTCGTAGCGGCCCGGTACTGCGACGTAGCGCAGCACGTCGGTCGCGCCGACCTTCGAGGTGAAGAAGCCGAAGATGGCGAGCTGCTTGATCATGGTGAAGTAATGCGGCATCGCTTCGTCCGCATTGGCGGTGCCGGTTTCGTTCACCTCGACAACGCGTTTGCTGGCCTCTGCATCCAGGGTACGCAGCAGCTCGGCACGGGCCTGCGGCGCGAGCGCTACGAATCGGCCACCGGCACGCGTGTCGATATCGGCCAGCCCGGCGCGGAACGTGGCCTGCTGCCGTGCGGTGTAGCAATCGGTGACGAATTGCGCCATGAACAGGCCAGTGGCGGCGTCCTTCGCGCCCGGCGTATGGGTGCGCGGCAGGATGGTCTCGGCGATTTCGTCGAGCGTGCCGACGTCTGCAGCGGAGAAGGTGTTCTTCGCCGCTGCGGCGGGTGCCTGGCCGCTGGCGAGCGCGGGCAAGCCGATCATGGCCGCGCCGGTGGCGGCGACGATCATCTTCAGGAGGTCGCGGCGTTCCATCACAGGCTCCCTGCGTTCAGTTCGCGCACGGCATGATCTGCTGCCCGTGCCGTCAGCGCCATGTAGGTCAGCGAGGGATTCACGCAGGCACTCGACGTCATGCAGGCGCCGTCCGTGACATACACGTTGGGTGCATCCCAGACCTGGTTGTGCTGGTTGAGCACCGAGCTGCGGCGGTCACGGCCCATGCGCGCGGTCCCCATTTCGTGGATGCCCTTGCCCGGTGCATAGTCGTTGTCGTGCATTTCCACGTCCTTGACCCCGGCCGCCTCGAGCATCTCGGCGGCATCGGCGGCCATGTCCTTGCGCATGGCCATTTCGTTGGCGCGCATCGAAACGTCCATCGCCAAGATGGGCAACCCCCACTTGTCCTTGCGCTGCGCGTCCAGGCGGATCGTATTGTCGTGGTGCGGCAGCATTTCGCCGAAGCCGGTCATGCCGATGCGCCAATCACCGGGCAGGGTCAGCGCCTCCTTCAGGTCGGCGCCGATATTCAACTCGGCGATCTCGCGCGACCACCCGTTGCGACTGGCGCCGCCTTGATAGCCAAACCCACGCGTGTAGCCACGTTTATCGGCGGCGACATTGCGGAAACGCGGAATGTAGAAGCCGCACGGTCGACGGCCGAAGTAGTACTTGTCGTCGTAGCCCTCGACCCGGCCGGAGGCACCGGCGCCGAAATGATGGTCCATCACGTTGTGCCCAAGCTCGCCGGACGACGAGCCCAACCCGCCGTCCCATACATCGGTGGCCGAGTTCATCAGCAGCCAGGTTGAATTGAAGGAGGACGCGTTGAGGAAGATGACCTTGGCCGTGTACTGGTAGATCTGCCCGCTTTCCGCATCGATGATTTCCACGCCGCGTGCGCGCTTGCGGTCCTTGTCGTAGAGCACTTCCTTGACGATCGAAAACGGCCGCAAGGTCAGGTTTCCGGTCTTCATGGCCGCCGGCAGCGTCGCCGCCTGGGTCGAGAAGTAGGCACCGAAGGGACAGCCCAGGATGCACTTGTTGCGGTACTGGCAGTTGACGCGGCCCTGCTCGGGCTTGGGCTGGGTGATGTTGGCGGTGCGCGAATGGATCAGGTGCCGGGTGCCACCGAAGGCCTTCTTGATCCGCGCGGCCACGTCCTTCTCGACGATGTTCAGCGGGATCGGCGGCAGGAATTCGCCGTCCGGCAATACGTCCAGCCCCTCGCGCGTGCCGGCGATGCCGGCGAATTTCTCCACGTGGTCGTACCAAGGGGCGATGTCGGCATAACGGATCGGCCAATCGGTGGCGATGCCCTCCCTGAGATTCGCCTCGAAATCCAGGTCCGACAGGCGATAGCTCTGCCGCCCCCACATCAGCGAGCGACCGCCGACGTGGTAACCGCGGAACCAGTCGAACCGCTTGGTTTCGATGTACGGCGATTCCTTTTCGTTGGCCCACATTCCCTCGAGGTTCTCGGCAAGCGCGTAGTCGCGCATCAACACCGGGTAGTCGGCCTTCATCGCCTGGGTTGGCCGGTTGCGGTGTGGGAAATCCCACGGCTCCTTCATCGCGTTGACGTAGTCCTTGACGTGCTCGATGTTGCGTCCGCGTTCCAGCATCAGGACCTTGAGGCCTTTCTCGGTCAGTTCCTTCGCCGCCCAACCGCCACTGATGCCGGAGCCAACGACGATGGCGTCGTAATGATTGTCTGCCATGGGTTCTGCTTCACCTGGGTAGAGAGTGTTTCAGACATCGCAGAGGCGGATCGCCTCGCGCAGCGAGCCGACGGGATCCGGCGCCGCAGGCATGAACTCCTGCGCCAGATAGCCATCGAAACCGGTGTCGCGGATCGCGCGACAGATGGCGGGATAGTGGAGCTCCTGTTGATCTCCGATCTCGTGCCGGCCAGGCACGCCTGCGGTGTGGTAGTGCTTGAAGCACGCGTGATGCTTTCCGATGGTGGCGATGATGTCGCCCTCCATGATCTGCATGTGGTAGATGTCGTACAACAGACCAAAATGATCCGAGCCGAGCCGTTGGCACAGCTCCACGCCCCATGCGGTGTGGTCGCACAGGTAGTCGGGATGATCGACCTTGGAGTTCAGCAGTTCCATCACCAGCACGACGCCGCGTTTTTCGGCATGCCCAAGGATGCGTTTGAGCCCGGCCTCGGCATGGGCCATGCCTTCCTGGGGGTCCATGCCGTTGCGGTTGCCGGAAAAGCAGATGAGGTTGCGGTAGCCGGCATCGGCCACCAGGTCGATGTGCCGCAGGTAGCGCGCCACCAGCTGATCATGGAACTGGCGACCGGCAAAGCCCTTGTCCAGGCCCAGTTCCGCGCCGTTGCACATGGCGCTGTACACCCCGCTGGCCTTCAGCGTGGGCCAGTCCTCCGGGCCAACCAGGTCGATGGCGGCAAAACCAATGCCCCGCACCGTCTGGCAGAGCTGGGCCACCGATAACTGCGGGAAGGTCCAACGGGCGACGGAGTGCTTCAGGTTGCCCTTGAGGGGCGCAGCGGCGGCGGGCGCAGGCAGTACGGCCAAAGCGCCCAGGCCCAGGCCCCCGGCGACCGCCATGCGCAGCGCCTCTCTCCGCGTGAGCCCCTGGGCCGGGACCGGTTCGATCAAAGGGATGGACATCCACCTTCCGGCCTCCCAACCGGCATCAAACGCAACCATTCACCGCAATGCAATCGATTGCACCATAGAGGAGCAAATCCAGCCAATGCAAGTCGCACTGCACGAAACCGCATGTTGCAGGGCACAATGCCGCGGTCCGTCGCGTAGCCCGTCACCACGCGATAGATGGCAGGAAAAAGCAAAAGGCCCGCGGTGAGGCGGGCCTTTGCGTGTGCATCTGGCGACGGAGGCTTAGAACGGAATATCGTCGTCAGCGAAGTCGTCCATCGGCGGTGCCGACTGCGCCGGTGCCTGCTGCGGACGCTGCTGGCCGTAACCGCCGCCCTGCCCGCCCTGGCGCTGACCGCCGCCACCGCCGCCGTACTCCTGGCGCGGAGCCTGCTGGCGCTGCGGACGCTCGCCGCCACCGTAGTTGCCACCGCCGGCGGCAGCACCGCCACCGCCGCCGCCTTCACCGCGGCCGCCCAGCATCTGCATTTCGTCGGCAATGATGTCGGTGGAGTACTTCTCCACGCCGTCCTGGCCGGTGTACTTGTCGTAGCGCAGGCTGCCTTCGACGTAGACCGAGCTGCCCTTGCGCAGGTACTCACCGGCAATTTCGCCGAGCTTGCCGAAGAACACCACGCGGTGCCATTCGGTGCGCTCCTGCTGGTTGCCATCCTTGTCCTTGCGGACGCTGGTGGTGGCCAGGCTGATGCGGGTGATCGCCATGCCGCCTTGGGTGTACTTCACGTCCGGGTCGTTGCCGAGGTTGCCGACCAGGATGACTTTGTTGATGCCGCGCGCCATAGGGTTGCTCTTCCGTTGTCCGAGGGCAGACCGCAGTCATATCACAGCCCCGGGCGGGGTGCCGATACGCGGGGCTGCCCCAGGTGAAATTGGGGGGTCCAGAAGGCACCATCTTACCATTGCCGCCGTCCCCGGCCCTGTCGGGATTGCGCCCGAAACCGACCAGATTCCTCCGCGCGCCAAGGGCGGCAAGGGCGCCGACGGGTTTGCACAGGCGCTGGGCTGGCCCTGCCAAGGCCCGCCGGCCGGGCGCCTTTCGGGCGGGCCATCGCCTTGCCGCGCATGGCATCATGCAGGTCGTCGTCCCCGCCGTACCCCCGCAATGACCATCCGAGGCAAAGCCACTTCCCTGGACATCGCCCACCTGGCCGGGGTGTCGCAGCCGACCGTCTCACGCGCCCTGCGCGGCAGCCCGATGGTCAACCCCGAAACCCGCGAGCGCATCCTGCGCATCGCCCGGGAGCTGAACTACAAGGTCGACAAGAACGCCTCCAGCCTGCGCCTGCGCAATGCCGGCACGCTGGCGCTGCTGTTCTTCGAGGACCCCACCAACGACGACTCGCTGATCAACCCGTTCTTCCACGCCATGCTCGGCTCGATCACCCGCGCCTGCGCGCTGCGTGGCTACGACCTGCTGGTGTCCTTCCAGCAGCTGTCCACCGACTGGCAGGCCGATTACGAAGACAGCAACAAGGCCGACGGGATCATCCTGCTCGGTTACGGCGATTACCACGAGTCGCGCGAGCGGCTGCAGCGGCTGGTCGAGCAAGGCACCCATTTCGTGCGCTGGGGCGCGGCCCTGCCCGACCAGCCCGGGGTCTCGATCGGCAGCGACAACTTCCAGGGCGGCTTCGACATCACCGCGCACCTGCTGGACCAGGGCTGCCGACGGATTGCCTTCATCGGCCATGCGTCCAGCCATTACCCGGAATTCGAGGAGCGCTATCGCGGCCATGTCGCAGCGATGGCCGCACGCGGGATCACCGCCGAGCCGGGCCTGCAGCACGATGCGATCACCACCGAGCAGGACGGGTTCGATGCCTGCCACGCCTTGCTGGCACGCGGTGAGAACGTGGACGGCGTGTTCGCGGCCAGCGATCTGATCGCGATCGGGGCGATGCGGGCGCTGCGCGAACAGGGCCTGCGCATCCCGCAGGACGTGGCGCTGGCCGGCTTCGACGACATTCCGCTGGCGGCGTCGGTGTCGCCCACGCTGACCACCGTGCAGCAGGACACCAAGCAGGCCGGGCAACTGCTGGTGGAGAAGCTGCTGGCGCTGATCAACGGCGAGACGGTGGACGGGCAGACGATCGCGGTGAAGCAGGTGCTGCGGGAATCGTCACGGCGCGGTTGAGGCGCCCTGTGCCGGTTCATTCACGAAGAAACAACCATTGCGCGTCAATGCGCTCGTCGTGCACATCCTGCGCGCGTGCAAAGCCGATGGTGCCGTGGTGGCGTACCACGGTGGACTGGTCGAGATAACCCCGCATGAGTGCGCTGTCCAGCTTTGGATGGAATCGCAGGCGCTCGCCTTCCAGCGTCCAGGTTCCGGCACTCCTGCCATCGGTGCCAAGGCACCCGGACCATTCTCCGGTGTAGGTACCGTCGGCATGCAGGCGCACGTAAACCACGCGTCCCAATCCGTCGCCGCTGTAGTACGTGCCCGGCACCTGACTATTGCTGAGCCGCGCGGTCGCGTCGCTTGCGCAACCGTTCAGGACGAGGCTGGCCGACAGGCCCAGTAGAGCAACGACACGTTTCATCGTCTTCCCTGCGATGGCAGCTGCCCCATTCTACCCCTACCATGACTTCCGGCGGATTGTGAATGGGTAAGCTTGGCGGGATAACAGCGTATCGCACACGGAAAGGTGTCCGCCCATGCTGCAGATCCGCTCGCTGTCCAAGACCTACGCCAACGGTGTGCACGCGCTCGACGGGGTGACGCTCGATATCCCGCGCGGCATGTTCGGCCTGCTCGGCCCCAATGGAGCGGGCAAGTCCTCACTGATGCGGACCCTGTCCACGTTGCAGGAGGCCGACAGTGGCAGCGTAACCCTGGAGATTCCCGGCGAGCCGGCCATCGACGTGCTGCGCGACAAGGATGCGGTGCGGCGCCGGCTGGGCTACCTGCCGCAGGATTTCGGGGTGTATCCCAAGGTGAGCGCGCTGGATCTGCTGGAGCACTTCGCCGTGCTCAAGGGCATCACCCACAAGGGCCAGCGCCGCGAGGTGGTGGACGGGCTGCTGCAGCAGGTAAACCTGTGGGACGCGCGCAAGCGCAAGCTGGGCACCTATTCGGGCGGCATGCGCCAACGGTTCGGTATCGCCCAGGCGCTGCTCGGCGATCCACGCCTGGTGATCGTGGATGAACCCACCGCCGGCCTGGACCCGGAAGAGCGCAACCGCTTCCTCAACCTGCTGGCCGCCATCGGCGAGAATGTCGCGGTGATCCTGTCCACCCACATCGTTGAAGACGTCACCGACCTGTGCCCGAGCATGGCCATCATGAACAAGGGGCAGGTGCTGCTCACCGGCAAGCCCAGCGATGCGATCGAGGCGCTGCAGCAGCAGGTCTGGCGCAAGCAGGTGGACGCGGCCGAACTGGCCGGCTACGAGGCCAACCACGTGGTGCTGTCGACCCGGCTGGTGGGCGGGCGCCCGGTGATCCACGTGCACAGCGCGAGCGACCCGGGCGATGGTTTCCAGGCGGTCGCCCCCGACCTCGAGGATGTCTACTTCCAGCGGCTGCGCCTGCAGTCGCGCGCTGCCTGACCGGAGCGCGCCCATGATCACCGCCTTCTTCCGCTTCGAGCTGCGCGAGCAGCTCCGCTCCCCCTTGTTCTGGCTGTTGTCGCTACTGTTCGCGGCGCTGGCCTTCGCCGCGGCGTCCACCGATGCGGTGCAGATCGGCGGTGGCACCGGCAACGTGCACAGCAACGCGCCGATCGTGATCGCCCGCTTCATGGGCGTGTTCACCATGATGGGCATGCTGGTGTCGACCCTGTTCGTGAGCAATGCGCTGCTGCGCGATTTCGAACTGGGCACCGCCGAGTTGATTTTCGCCAGCCCGATCAAGCGCCGCGACTACCTGGCCGGGCGCATCCTGGCCGCGTTGTGCGCCGGCCTGCTGTTCTATCTGATCATCGCCGTTGGCCTGTTCCTGGCCCCGTTCATGCCCTGGGTGGACCCGGCGCGGATGGGGCCGGTCTCCCTGCGCGGCTACGCGTGGACGTTCGCCTTCATCGTCCTGCCCAACCTGGTGTTCACCACCGCCCTGCTGGCAATGCTGGCGGCGCTGACCCGCTCGATCCTGTGGGTGTACATCGGCCTGGTCGGTTACTTCGTGCTGTACGGAGTGAGCGCCTCGTTGCTGCGCGACATCGACAACACCTGGATCGCCACGCTGGCCGAGCCGATGGGCATGCGCGCGGTCGGGCGCACCGTGCGCTATTGGGCGGCCGAACAGAGCAACACCCAGCTGCCGCAGGTGGCCGGCTACCTGTTGGCCAACCGCGCGCTGTGGCTGGGGGTTGCCGCTGCCTTGTTCGCGGCGACGTTCGCGCTGTTCCGCACCGAGCGTAGTGGCAGCGGGCGGCGTCGCTGGGGCCGCAGGCCCGCCGCGCCGGCACCTGCAGTGTCGCGTCCCACCCAGTGGGTGGTGCCACGCATCCGCCCCGCGTTCGGCGCGGCCACGGGCTGGCAGCAGTACCTGCGACAGGTCCGCTTCGATACCGCCGGCGTGCTGCGCAGCGTGCCGTTCCTGGTGCTGCTGGTACTGGGCCTGGCCAACTTCATTCCCGGCGCGCTGACGCAGGAATCGCTGTACGGCACGCCGATCTACCCGGTCACCGCCGAAATGCTGGCCTCGCTGCAGGGCGCGTACAGCTGGCTGCTGGTGATCATCGTGCTGTTCTATGCCGGCGAGCTGGTGTGGAAAGAACGCGCGGCGCGCCTCAATGAAGTCAACGATGCGATGCCGGTGCCGAACTGGGTGCCGCTGCTGGCCAAGTTCACCGTGCTGATCGTGGTGATCGCCTGCTTCCAGGCGGTGGGCGCGGTGGTGTCGATGCTGCTGCAGCTGGGCCAGGGCTACACGCGGCTGGAGCCGCTGGTGTACCTGCAGACGCTGGCGCTGGGGTCGGTGTTCTATGTGCTGATGGGCGGCATGGCGCTGGTGCTGCAGGTGCTGACCAACAACAAGTTCGCCGGCTATGCGCTGCTGATCGTGGTGATGATCGGCCAGGTCGCCCTCGGTCTGCTGGACTACACCCAGAACCTGTACAACTTCGGCAACTGGCCCAATGCCCCGTATTCGGACATGAACGGCTTCGGCCATTTCCTGGTCGGGCAGCTGGCCTTCCAGAGTTACTGGGCGCTGCTGCTGGCCGCGCTGCTGTGCATGGCGTCCGCGTTCTGGGTGCGTGGGGTCGGGATGGGCCTGCGCCAGCGCGTCACCCTGGCGCGCCGTCGCCTGCGTGGTCCGGCCGGTGCGAGTGCGGCGCTGGCCATGGCGGCCTTCGTGGCGCTCGGCGGCTGGCTGTACTGGAACACCAACATCCGCAACGAATTCCTGTCGCCGGACCAGCAGCGCGACCTGCAAGCGCGTTACGAGCGTGAGCTGTCCAGATACCGCGACCTGCCACAACCGCGCATCGTTGCGGTGGACAACCGGGTCGACCTGCATCCGGAGACCCAGTCGGTCACCATCGATGCCGACTGGACCGTGCGCAACACCCACGCCACGCCCATCACCGACATCCATATCGCGATGGACGACGATCGCAAGCTGGTGGCCGTGGACCTCGGCGGGCAGACGCTGGGTTTCCACGATGTCGACCTGGGCTACCGCATCTATCACTTGAGCAGCCCCCTGCAGCCGGGCGAGGAGCGCCGCGTGCACTTCCGCGTGGACCAGCACCCCGATGGCATCACCGCCGGGCAGGCACCCACCGACGTGGTCGAAAACGGCAGCTTCTTCAACAGCCGCATGCTGCCCTCGTTCGGCTACGACGAGCACGCGCAGCTGGAAGACCGCAACGAGCGCCGCAAGCGCGGGCTGGGCGAGCCGACCCGCATGCCCAAGCTGGAAGATGAGGCCGCGCGTGCCAACACCTACATCTCCGACGATGCCGACTGGCTCGATTTCCGCACCACCATCTGCACCGCGCCGGACCAGATCGCGTTGGCACCGGGCTACCTGCAGGAGGAGAAGACGGTGGATGGCCGGCGCTGCTTCCGCTATGCCATGGACCGGCCGATGCTGAACTTCTACGCGTATCTGTCGGCGCGCTGGCAGGTCAAGCGCGGCATGTACAAGGACATCCCGATCGAGGTGTACTTCGATCCGCGCCACGGCTACAACGTGGACCGCATGATCGAGGCGGTGCAGAAGTCCCTGGCGTATTACGAGGCCAACTTCACCCCCTACCAGCACCGCCAGGTGCGCATCATCGAGTTCCCCGGCTACCAGAGCTTCGCGCAGTCCTTCGCCAACACGATCCCCTACTCCGAGTCGATCGGCTTCATCGCCGACCTGCGTGATCCGGAGAAGATCGACTACGTGTTCTACGTGACCGCCCATGAGATCGCGCATCAATGGTGGGCGCACCAGGTGATCGGCGCCAACGTACAGGGCGCGACGATGCTGTCCGAGTCGCTGGCGCAGTACTCGGCGCTGATGGTGATGGAGAAGGCCTACGGCCGCCAGCACATGCGGCAGTTCCTCAAGACCGAACTGGACCGCTACCTGTCCGGCCGCGGCGGCGAACGCATCGAAGAGCTGCCGCTGGAGCGTGTGGAGAACCAGCAGTACATCCACTACGAAAAAGGCTCGCTGGTGTTCTACCGCCTGCGCGAGGAGATCGGCGAGGACGCCTTGAACCGCGCGCTCAAACGTTTCCTGCAGGACAAGGGCTACCAGCAGCCGCCGTACACCACCTCGCGCGAACTGCTGGGCTACATCCGCGCCGAGACCCCGGCCGATCGCCAGGCGCTGGTGACCGACCTGTTCGAGAAAATCACCCTGTACGACAACCGCCTGCTGGACGCGAAGGCGCATAAGCGCGCCGACGGCACCTACGAGGTGACCCTCACCCTGCACGCGGAAAAGCGTTATGCCGACGGCGGCGGCAAGGAAACGCCCGGGAAGATGGACGACTGGATCGAAGTGGGGGTATTCGCCAACGCGCCCTCGGGCAAGGAGCGCGACCAGAAGGTGCTGTACCTGCAGCGCCACCACATCACCACCGACGCCCCGACCATCACCGTGGTGGTGGACGCCAAGCCGGATGAGGCCGGCTTCGATCCGTACAACAAGCTGATCGACCGGGTCAGCGATGACAACCGGCGCAAGGTGAGTCTGTAAGGCCCAGCCATGCCCGGCCGCGCGGATACGCGACGGGCCTGCATCATGCAGGCCCTGCCCCGACAGGCTCACTCTGCGGCAGACACCTGCGCGTCGGCCATCGACTGCCGCACCGCCTCGCTGAACGCGTCGAGCAGGAACGGCTTGGCGATCATCGCCATGCCGGTTTCCAGGAACGCCGAACGCTCCTGCGCCTTCTCGGCGTAGCCGGTCATGAACAGCACCGGCAGCGCCGGTCGGGATTGCCGCGCGATCTCCGCCAGCTGGCGCCCGTTGAGGCCGGGCAGGCCGACGTCGGTGACCAGCAGGTCGATACGTTGCGGCGACGCCAGGATGGGGATGGCGCCGTCGGCATCGCCCACCACGTCCACCCGATAACCCAGGTCTTCCAGTACCACGGTAACCAGCATCCGCACCTGGGCGTCGTCTTCCACCACGAGAATGGACTGACCAGACCCCAGCGACACCGTCGAGGCGCTGGGAGCAGGAACCGGCTCGCCCGCTGGTTCCACGAGCGGGATATACAGCGAAATGGTGGTGCCCTGCCCGGGCGAAGAATCGATGGCGATGTGGCCGCCGGACTGCTGCATGAAGCCGTACACCATCGACATGCCCAGCCCGGTGCCCTTGCCGATCGGCTTGGTGGTGAAGAACGGCTCGAACGCACGTTCGACCACTTCCGGCGGCATGCCGCTGCCGCTGTCGGCCACCGCCACCACGGCGTAGTCGCCCGCCGGGATGGTGGCCGACTCGCCCTCGCCCATCGTCACCAACGAGGTACGCAGTTCCAGTTCACCACCGCCGGGCATCGCGTCCCGTGCGTTGATGGCCAGGTTCAACAGCGCGCTTTCAAACTGGTTGGTATCCAGCGCGGCATGCAGCGGGGTGGCGGCAAGGCGGGTCTGGACGCGGACGGTTTCGCCCAGAGTGCTGCGCAGCAGGTGCTCGATGGAGCCGACCAGGGCATTGAGTTCCACCGGCCGGGAATCCAGCGACTGCCGCCGCGAGAACGCGAGCAGGCGCTGGGTAAGGCTGGCGGCGCGCTGGCTGGAGGCGGTGGCCGTATCGAGGAAGCGTTCCAGGTCGTCCACGCGGCCCATTTCCAGGCGCATCCGCACGATGTCCAGCGCGGAGAGAATGCCGGTGAGCATGTTGTTGAAGTCGTGCGCGATGCCGCCGGTGAGTTGACCGATCGCTTCCATCTTCTGCGACTGGCGCAACGCCGCTTCACTGGCCTCGCGCGCGGCCATCTGCGCTTCCAGCTCGCGGGTGCGCTCGGCGACCATCACTTCCAGCTCCTGGGCGTGCCGCTGGCTGGTCTCCAGCGCCACCTTCGAGGCGGTGATGTCGGTGACGAACACATGGAAGCCATCGACCGTGCCGTCGTTTGCGACGCGCGGGGAGTAACGCACTTCGCTGTCGCGACGACCGCTATCGCGGCGCGGCCAGCTGACCTCGAACACCACTTCCTCGCCCTGCAGCGCGCGTGCCATCGCCGCGTTGCGGCTCTCCGACACCTCGCTCCCCACTATCTCGCTGACATGCCGTCCGATGACCTCGCCCACCGGCAGATCGAACCAGGCCTCATACGCCCGGTTGGCGAAGCGGTAGTGAAGCGAACGGTCGACGAAGGCGATCAGCACCGGCATCGCATCGGCGATCAGGCGCAATTCCGACTCGCTGCGCACCAGCGCAACCCGGCTGTCGGCCAGGGCCTGCATCTGGTCGCGGACCAGGTATTGCTTTTCACGCGCCCGCAGCGCGCCCTGTACCGAACTCAACAGGGACATGCTGCCCAGCGGCCGGTCCAGCTCCACGACATTCATCGAGCGGGGCAACAGGCCGTCGGCCGGTGCGCGCCGGTGCGCGCGCGGCGAGCGCAGCAGGATGAATGGCAGGTCCGACCACGCTTCCTGCGCCGACAGACGTGCCTGCAGCGTGTCCACGCCCGCCGCGACGGCTTCCTCCGTCACCAGCACCACGCCGGCACGCTGGTCGAGCGCATCGGCCAGCGCATCGGCCAGCGCGATCAGGCTGGGCTGGATGCAGGCGGTGAGGCCGGCGCCGCGTAGCACGGCCGCGATGCTGTCGGCATCGCGGCCGAAGGGTGCGACGATATGGACGATGCCGGTGCCGCCCTCGTCATCCGGCATGGGAATGGCCCAGCAGCGCTGCGCTGTCGCCAACAAACTCCGGGGTGCCGGTAAGGATGCCCTTGAACTCCTTCAGCGGGCTGCTCAGGGTCAGGCCGCTGCCGTTGATCTTGAGCTCGCGGATGGTGTCCTCGTGCGCGCCACCACGGTTCTTGATGACCGAAATCGCCTTGCGGATGCGCCCCTGTGCTTCGAAGAAGCGGAACAGGATCACCGCATCGGCGATGTAGGACACGTTGAGGTTTCCCGTGGACATGGTGCCGACCAGCCCGTGCTGCGGATTGATCAGGAAGGTTACTACGCCCTTCTGGTTGAGATAGGACAGCATTTCATGCAGCTGCAGCATCAGCTGCTTTTCCTGCGGCATGGCCGCCACATAACCGTTGAGGCTGTCGATCAGCAGCACGCTGCAGCCGCGCTCTTCGACCGCCTTCTGGATGTTCCAGGAGAACTCGCCGGGCGAGATGTCGGCCGGGTCCATCTGCATGATCTCCAGGCGGCCCGATTCCAGGTGCGCATGCAGATCGATATCCAGCGCCTCGGCACGGGTCAGCAGGGTACCGACGCGCTCGTCGAACTCGAAGATGCAGCAGTTCTCGCCGCGCTCGCACGCCGCCCAGACGTACTGCAGGGCCACGTTGGTCTTGCCGCTGCCGGCCGGGCCGGTCAACAGGGTGCAGGTGCCGCGCAGCGGCCCGCCACCGAGCAGGTTGTCGATCTCGTCCACGCCACTGCCGATGGGCGTGCCGTGGAACTGGTCATGGTGCTGGTTGGCGATCAGCCGCGGGAACACATCCAGCC
This sequence comes from Stenotrophomonas sp., assembly GCF_031995405.1. Taxonomy (GTDB): domain Bacteria; phylum Pseudomonadota; class Gammaproteobacteria; order Xanthomonadales; family Xanthomonadaceae; genus Stenotrophomonas. Next base: position 20,026 of record NZ_DAMAGC010000038.1, read on the forward strand.
CCCCCTCGCGGATCACCATGTCGTGGTAACCGGCGACAAAGTCCACGCCGCGCAGTTTCTGCACCTGCAGGCGGCGACGCGCCGGACCGAAGTCCAGGGTCAGCCGCTCCAGCGAGATCACGCCATGGCAGAGGCTGTGCAGCTGGCCATCGCGGTCCTCACCGGTCGAGGTGAGGTCGTCGACCAGGAATACCGTGGCGCTCTTGGGCGCGAAGAACTGCTTCAACGCCAGGATCTGGCGGCGGTAGCGCAGCGAGTCCTGGGCCAGCAACCGCAGCTCGGACAGCGAATCGAACACCACCCGGTTGGGCCGGATGCGGTCCACTTCACCCAGGATCAGGTTCACCGTTTCATCCAGCTCCACTTCCCACGAATGCAGGACCGACTGCAGGCGCCCGTTGCCCAGCGCGTCCTCGGCCGAGCCGAGTTCGAACAGGTGCAGGCCCTCCAGCGACCAGCCGTGTGCGGTGGCAACCTCGCGCAGTTCCTCGGCCGTCTCGGAAAGGGTGATGTACAGGCACCGCTCGCCGCGCCGCAGCCCTTCCAGCAGGAACTGCAGCGACAACGTGGTCTTGCCCGACCCGGGCGGCCCCTCCAGCAGGTACAGCCGCCCCTGCGGGAAGCCGCCACGGAGGATCTGATCCAGCCCTGGGATGCCGGTGGTGATGCGTGCGGATTGTGTCTGCATAGGTTCGCCAGTTTCGACGGGGCGAGTCTAGCAACCGCATCTGTGTAGAAATTGTGTGATCGGGTTGGCTAACTGAAACCGCATTAAGCAAGGTGTGGGCGATGTAAAACCGCCCTGGCCTGCATCATGCGAAGTCTTTCAGGACCTCGCCGATGCCGGGCGCCGACAGTTCCAGGCCGAGCCGGGTACCGGGATTGACCACGACACCATAGCCACCGGGCACGCGCTTGAGCACCTCGAGCATCTGCATGCGGATCGTATGCGGCGCCTGCTGGCTGTGGATGCCCACGCGGCACAGGTCGGTGAACACGGCCACGTGCAGCACGCCCTGCTTGTCGAACAGCAGCGGGTCGAAGCCGCTGCCGTCGGGGGTGACCAGGCTGCCGGTGAGCAGCACCACCTCGGAAGCGACGAAGGCCTTCATGAACAGCCCGATCGGCAGTTGGCCGTCCATCGCGGACTGCAGCAGGGTTTCGATCGGGGTCTGCGGGGGGAGTTCGGTCATGACGGACGGGCAGCAGTGGGGTAACGCATTGTACCGTTGCGGCGATGGGCGGCCGGCCGCCGCTGGGCCTGCACGGCAGCCCTCAGCCCGGGTCGCCGATCAGGAACCGATGGAAGGTGGAGTCATCGCTGGCCAGTTCGACGGCACGCAGGCCCATCCGAGGCAGTGCGCGCGTCCAGTAGGCGTACGCGGCGGTGTCGCCACGGAACACCGCGAGCAGCCATTGCCCCTCACCGGGGCGCACCAGGGCGGTGACCACATGCGCGGCCAGTCCTTGGCCACGGTGCCTGGGCAGCACGAACAGGTCGGCCAGCTCCGGGCACCGGCGTCCGTCCTGCTCCACCTGGTCCACCAGCACGAAACCGGCAAGCGCGTCATCGACGAACAACAGCCGGGCCCAGGCCGGATCAGCGCGGAGCGAGGCCTGGACGTCGCTGAGGTCGCAGTCGAACAGGCCGTCTGCGCGTACCTCCTCGCCACTCCAGGCGGACGCTTCGAAGTAGTAGAACTGCAGCAGGTGGAACAGACGCCCGGCATCGTCCGGCGTTGCGGGGCGGAGGGAAAATCGGGACATGGGGACAGCGCTCGGCGGGGGACCGCAGCATGCGGTCGCGGTGCCGAGTGTAGTGCCCGGCCCACCGCAACGCGGCGGACCGGACGTGCGACAGGCTATTTCGCCAGGCGTCGGGTCCGCGCCTGCTGGTCGTCCACCGCCGCCTTCAAGCGGGCCTGCAGCGAAGGCTGCTGCACCGGCGCATCCAGCACGAATACGCGTACCCCGTGCGCAGGCACCTCGGCCGTCAGCGTCCGCGTGATCGTCTGCCGCTCTCCGCCCAGGGCATCGCGCCACTGGCCAGCCTGCAGGTAGCGGCTCACCGCCATGCGGCGCGCGGTGTCGCCCTTGTTGAGCAGCACCAGCGCGGTCTGGTGGATGTCGCCCTGCTGCAGCACGCGGAAGAACACCGCTTCATCGCCCTGCAGGCGCTCGTTGACCTGCAGGCCGCGCTGCAGTGCCGGGGTGGCTTCACGCAGCTGCGCGATGCGCTGCAACGGGCCGAAGATCGGGCTCTGCGGGGCGGCCGCGATACGCTGCTGGCCGAAGTAGGCGCGATTGCCGGCGTGTTCGGCGCGGCTGCGCATGAACCCGGTTTCCGACCCGTAGTAGATCACCGGGATGCCGCGTGCGGTGAACAGCCAGTTGTGCGCGTCGATGAAGCCGTTGTCGGTGGCATCCAGGCGGGCCATGTCGTGGTTGTCGTAGAAGCTCATCAGCTCGTAGGGGTTGGCATACGGCCCACCGACCAGGTGCAGCGGCGCGGCCAGGGTTTCAAAGCCCTTCTGTTCCTTGCCGAACACCGACGACAACGCGCCGCGCAGCGGGAAATCCAGCACGCTGACGTTGGCGTTGGCCGGCCAGGTGTGTTCGGCGATGGTGTTGGCGTCGTAGTCGAAGGCCTCGCCGAACATGAACATGCCCGGATGCGCGGCGCGGATGCGGTTGACGAACGCGTGCCACCACGGGTGCGGCAGCCAGCCGATGGTATCGATGCGCAGCGCGTCCACGCCCTGCCCGGTCCACTGCAGGTAGGCCCCGACCAGGTAGTCCATCACCGCCGGATTGTGCTCGTTGAAATCCGACAGTTCGGCCAGGTTGCCGCTGAAGATCGAGCCGTTCCTGCTATCTACCGGGCCGATGGTGTTGTAGAACGCGTGCAGCGGGTTGTGGGCGGGGTCCAGCTGCTGTGGCGGCAGGTTCTGGTGGTCGGCGATGAGCGTGCCGTCCTTGTCGAAGATCTGCCCGAACTGCGGCTGGCGCGTGGGCATGGTCCAGGCCGGCGAGCCATGGTTGCCGACGATGTCCAGCACCACTTTCAGGTTGGCCGCGTGCAGGCCACGGGTAAGCCCGGCAAAATCGAGGTCGGCGCTGGGCAGGTGCTCGTCAAGTTTGTAGAAATTGATGCCCCAGTAGCCGTGGTAGCCGGTCTTGCCGCGATCGGTCAGGGTGCTGCTGCAGCTGATCGGCTTGCTGCCGGTGAAGGCCTCATCGGGGTTGTCCACGATCGGGGTGATCCAGACCGCGCCGAAGCCCAGGTTGCGGATGTAGTCGGCGTTGTCGAGCAGGCCCTTGAAGTCGCCGCCAAGGTAGCCGATGTTGCCATCGACCTTGTCCGGGCACGGCACCGGAATGTCGAAGGTGCGGTGCGTGCCGCCCTGGTCGCGGTGGTCGTTGGACGGATCGCCGTTGACGAAACGGTCGGTCACCACGAAGTACACCGCATCACTGGCGAACGGCTCGGTGGTGCCCACGTACTCGGGGCGCGGCGCGGCGATGGCCTGGGCCGACAACAGCGCGACGGACAGGCCCAGCGACAACCGGGAAAAACCATGCATCAGGCAAGCTCCTGTGTGGAAGGCACGCGCAGCACGCACACGCCGGCCACCAGCAGGCTGACGCCGCCCAGGGCGAGCACGTGCATCGGATCGCCGCCCAGCCAGGTGCGCAGCATGAAGCCCAGCGCGCTGGCGGCGATCAACTGCGGGATGACGATGAAGAAATTGAACAGGCCCATGTAGATGCCCATCTTGGCCGCCGGCACGCTGTCGGACAGCAACGCATACGGCAGCGACAGGATCGAGGCCCAGGCGAAGCCGACGCCGACCATCGACAGCAGCAGCCAGGTGGGATCGTCGATCACCGCCAGCGAGATCAACCCCAGCCCGCCCAGCCACAGGTTGACCAGGTGGCTCCAGCGCAGCCCGAGCAGGCGCACCATCGGCGGGATCAGCAGCGCGGCCAGCGCGGCGAAGCCGTTGTAGGCACCGAACAGCACGCCCACCCAGTTGGCACCCTCGTTGTACGCCGCCGACGCCGGATCGGTGGAACCGAAGTGGGTACCCGCCACGGCAGCGGTGGTGTAGATCCACATCGCGAACAACGCGAACCACGAGAAGAACTGCACCCACGCCAGCCGCCGCATGGTCGGCGGCATCGCGCGCAGGTCATCGACGATCTGCGCCAGCATGTGCGTGCCGGGCAGCAGCCGCGAGGCACCGAGCAACAGGCCATACGCCGCGCATAGCCCGGCCAGCACGTACAGCATCTTGTCGCCGCGCTGCGAGGCGATGGCCACGGCCAATCCCGCGCCGATCAGCAGCCACAGCGCACTCTGCGCCCACGGCGGCGGGCCGGCCCTGCGCGACGACTGCTGCGCGGCCGGCGGCTCGGCATCGGCAAAGCCGGCCAGCTCGGCCGGCGTGTACTCGCGGGTGCGGAACACCGTCCAGCAGATCGCGCCCAGCAGCACCACCGCACCGACGTAGAACGCATAGCGCACCGTGTCCGGCACCTGCCCCGCCCCGGCGGTATTGGCCACGCCGAAGTGGGCCAGCAGGAAGGGCAGGAAGCTGGCCACGATCGCACCGATGCCGATGAAGAAGCTCTGCATCGCATACCCGGTGGGCCGCTGGCGCGGGGCGAGCTGGTCGCCGACGAACGCGCGGAACGGCTCCATCGACACGTTGATCGACGCATCCAACACCCACAACGTGCCGGCGGCGATCCACAGCGTGGGCGAGTTGGGCATCACCAGCAGCGCCAGCGTGGTGAGCAACGCGCCGACCATGAAATAAGGACGACGCCGGCCCCAGCGCGTCCAGGTACGGTCGGACCAGTAGCCGATCACCGGCTGCACCAGCAGCCCGGTCAGCGGCGCGGCGATCCACAGCCCGGGCACCGCATCCATCGGTGCGCCGAGCGTCTCGAAGATGCGGCTGGCGTTGGCGTTCTGCAGGGCGAACCCGAACTGGATGCCGAGGAAGCCGAAGCACATGTTCCAGATCTGCCAGAACGACAGCGTGGGCTTGGCGGGGCGGCTCATCGGGCAGGCTCGGCAGCAGTGGCGATGGGGGCGATCAGCAGCGCGCTGACCTTGGCCTGGTTGAGCACGCCGTCGCGCCCGCCCTTGCCGCCGTTGTAGGTGGCAAAGTGCGTCAGCGCGCTCATGTTGAAGCCCTCCTCCAGCGTGAAGCGGCAGTTGCCCTTGGGCAGGTCGAATTCGGCTGCGGTGGAATCCTGCGGCCCCACGCTGTGCGGCATCACCACGGTGGCACGCTGCGCCGGCTGGCCCGGGCACTGCACGACCAGCGGCTTCACCGCAGCGGTGACGCCGGTGTTGATCGGGCCGTTGGGATTGTCATAGCGCAGGCGCACGCGCACGCGGGTGGGCTGGGGGGCGGTCCAGCGCCACGTGGCCGCACCGGTGAGACGCTGCTGCGGGCCGACGCAGGTCATCGGGCTGTGCAGGGACTCCAGCGCACCGTCGCGCCGGGTGAGGCTGAGACAGTGCTGGTGGCCGTCATCGCGCAGGGTGAGCGGCGCAGCGGTGGTGACCTCGCGGCCGTCCAGCCACAGCACGTGGGTGGCGGGAACTGGGATCGACCAGGTGTTGCCGCGTTTGACCGGTTTGGGTGCGGTGGGGGTGGTGGGGGCGTAGGCGGCTGCGGAAGCAGGAGCAGGAGCAGGAGCAGGAGCAGCCGAGCGTGGCTCGGCTCTACCGGGTGCGGGTGCGGGTGCGGGTGCTGCGGGTTGCGGCTGCGCCATCAGTTGCACGGTGACGGTGTTGTTCTTGCGCACGATGTTCTTTGCCACCAGCAACGCGCCCTCCAGCTTGCGCGGGCGCTTGAGCACGTAGCGGGTCGTGCCGTCGTCCAGCTCGATGCTGCTGCGTTTGCCGAACAGCTGCGGCACCAGCGCGGTCGGCAGTTTCGGGGCGACGCTGCCGTCGGCTTCCACGCCGAACACGCCTTCCAGCACCATCGACAGGTAGCCGGCCACCGACCACAGCTGGCGCGGCGAGTTGACCACCGGACCGCTCAGCGCGCCTTCGTCGACATGCACCGCCAGGCGCCGCATCTCGTAGTTTTCCATGTTGGAGCCGGCCAATGCGGTGCCGCGCATCAGCGATTCGATCTCCCGCTGGATGCGGGCGGGGTCATCCAGATGGCGTGCGGCGCGCAGCGAGTACGCACTCACGAACGGCCACACCGCGCGGTTGTGGTAGATCGGCTGCTGCGCTTCCTGCGGCCACACCACCGGGCTGCCGCCCTCCACCGCCGGGTAACTGGCCAGCGCGCGGCGCGCGCGCTCGGCCGGGAACACATCGGCCAGCACGCCCAGCGAGATCGCCAGCAGGTCGTACTTGGCGTAGGGCACCGGGTGCGCGGCTTCGCCGATGTAGCTCATGTACTGGCCGGCATCCTCGCGCCAGAAGCGCGCGTTGATCTGCGTGGCCAATGCATCGGCCCAACCGGCGTAGTCGCTGGCACGGCCATCGCCGCGCTCGCGCGCCAGCCGCTCGGCCAGCCGCAGCGCCTGGTAATGCAGCACGTTGGTGGACAACGCGAACGACTCACCGATGAAGCGCACGTCCTGGCGGGTCCAGTCCGGGTAGGTCTGCTCGCGCCAGTCCAGGAACGAGGTCTCGCCGCGATACAGCCCGATCTGCGGGTCGAACACGGCCGCGCGATCCTGCGCCAGGGTGCCCTGCAGCGCCTGCCAGACCTGATCGGCGAAGGCCCGGTCAGCGAGCAGTCCGCGTGCGGCCAGGAACCACACCACGCGGTCGCTGCTGATCGGCCAGCTGCCCCCCGAGCCGGTGTCCTGGGCCACGAACAGCCCCGACGTATGTCCGTCGCGCGCGGTCGAAAGCTTGAACTGCAGCGACTGCCGGGTACGCACCGGGTCCAGTCGCGCCAGCGCCAGATCGGCGGCAAAGCTCACATCGCGGGTCCAGACATACGGCCAGCGCTCGCCGGTCTGGAAGCAGTCGCACGGCACCGGATTGCCCTGGTTGAAGGCCGGGTCGCGGATCGCAACGACGCGATCGGCGTCCATCTCCTGCTGGGCCAGCGCGAACAGCGCGTCGAACAGCACGCTGTCGGTGCGGCTGCGCATCGGCTGTGCGGCGACGGCGACATCGCCCTGCGGCGCATGCAGCTGGAAGCCACCGGCGGCAGTGGAGCTGGCACGCGCGGTGCGGCCATCGAAAGTGAGGTCCGCCGCGGTTGCGGTCGAACCCAGCGCCAGCCCAAGGGCAGCGGTCAGGCAGATCATCTTCAGCATCGAAGCGGCGGACCGGCTTGCGCCCGTCGGCCTCCCTCCCTCTTTGCACGCGTTGTGGTTACGCAGACCGCCATGGCCATGACCGACGGTTGCGCTCGCGGCCCCCTCCCAGGGTGCCTGGCCCCATGGTAGACGGCGCGCCCGGATACGCGCCCCTTTGCATACGTATTCATGGCGATGCGGCGGGACGGCAGGATCTGCGTGGCTATAGTCCAAGCCATGTTCCGGCCGCCTTGGGAGGGGAAATGCCGACAACACCGCATTGTTCGCGTGGATCGCACACGCGTGGCCGCCGGCCCTGGCTGGCCCTTGGGTTGTCTCTGCTGGCCTTCATCGCCCGCGCCGAGCCGGTCACCGTGGCCAGCGTCGACTCGCCGGGCAAGGTGCTGCGGGTATCGCTGCAGCTGGATGGCGGCACGCCCAGCTACCGGGTCGAGCGTTTCGGCCAGGCCGTGGTGGCCGACTCCAGACTCGGTTTCCAGCTGCGCGACGGCCGCCTGGACCGCGACCTGGCCGTGCTCGGCCAGACCGCGCGCAGCGTCGATGAGACCTGGGAACAGCCGTGGGGCGAACGCCGCTACGTGCGCAACCACTACAACGAAGTGGTCGTGCAGCTCGGTGAACGCAGCGGCGCCCAACGACGCTTCGAGGTGGTGTTCCGGGTCTTCGATGACGGCCTGGGCTTCCGCTACCGCTTTCCCGAGCAGGCCGGCATGCGCGAGGCGATCATCGACGACGAGTTGACCGAATTCGCGATCGCGGCGGAATCCACCGCATGGTGGATCCCGGCCGGCGAGCCCATCCACTATGAATACCTGTACCAGCGCACGCCGTTGGACCAGGTGCCGCTGGTCCACACCCCCATCACCCTGCGCAGCCGCGATGGCCTGCACGTGGCCATCCACGAGGCGGCGCTGGTCGACTACGCCGGCATGTGGCTGCGCCGCGTGGACGGACAGCGCCTGCGTGCGCAGCTGTCGCCCTCGGCCGAAGGCTGGAAGGTACGCCGCAGCCTGCCCTTCGCCACGCCGTGGCGCACGCTGCAGATCAGCGACCGCGCCGGCGGCCTGGTCGAGTCGGACCTGATCCTCAACCTCAACGAGCCCAACGCGCTCGGCGATGTGAGCTGGGTGAAGCCGTCCAAATATCTGGGCGTGTGGTGGTCGATGCACCTGGACAAGGAAAGCTGGGCGACCGGCCCGAAGCATGCGGCCACCACGGAAAAAACCAGGAAGGTGATCGACTTCGCCGCCGCCCATGGCTTCCGCGGCGTGCTGGTGGAAGGCTGGAATCCCGGCTGGGACGGCAACTGGGTGGGCAACGGCAACGACTTCGATTTCACCCGCGCCACCGCCGACTTCGACATTGCAGCGCTGTCGGCCTACGGCGCGAAGAAGGGCGTGCACCTGATCGGCCACCACGAGACCGGCTGCGCGGTCGAACACTACGAAGACCAGCTCGATGCCGCGCTGGATCTGTATGCGCGGCTGGGCGTGGATTCCTTCAAGAGCGGCTATGTGTGCGATGACGGCCAGGTGGACCGTCGCAACCCGGCCGGTGGGCCGCTGTGGCGCGAGTGGCACGACGGCCAGTTCATGGCCCGCCACCACCTCAAGGTCGTGCAGGAAGCGGCCAAGCGCCACATCGCAGTGAACCCGCACGAGCCGATCAAGGACACCGGCTTGCGCCGCACCTACCCCAACTGGATATCGCGCGAAGGCGCGCGTGGCATGGAGTACAACGCCTGGGGGCAGCCGCCGAATCCGCCGGAGCACGAGGTCAACCTGGTGTTCACCCGGCTGCTGTCCGGGCCGATGGACTATACCCCCGGCATCGTCAGCCTGAAGGGCCGCGGCGGCCAGCCGATCCCGAGCACGCTGGCGCGCCAGCTGGCGTTGTACGTGGCCATCTACAGCCCGATCCAGATGGCCGCCGACCTGCCTGAACACTATGCGCAGCACCCCCAGGCATTCCGTTTCATCGAGGACGTGGCGGTGGACTGGGACGACTCGCGCGTGCTCAACGGAGAGGTGGGCGACTACGTGACCATTGTGCGCAAGGACCGCCACAGCCGGGACTGGTTCCTGGGCAGCATCACCGACGAGAACGGCCGCGTGCTGCCGGTTTCACTGGGCTTCCTGGAACCGGGCGTGCGCTATCGCGCCGAGATCTACCGCGATGGCGACGGTGCGGATTTCCGCAGCAACCCGTTCGCCTTCGTGCGCGACACCCGCGAGGTAACCAGTGCCGACGCGCTGACCCTGGTGCTGGCGCCCGGCGGCGGCCAGGCGATCCGATTTACCCCGCTGTAATGGGCCCGGCGCACTGCGGAACATCCACCGTCGGCGCGTCTGTAGGAGAGCCCCCCTGGGTCAGGGGGCGGTGCCGAAGGCACGGGGGCATGGGTGCTTGTGAGACAGGGCGCTACGGTTCGCGCAGCAAACCGTGGAGCGGTAGCGCGAATGCGATAACGCATCTGTAACCGATTCCAACGCTGTAAACGCCATTGAATACGTATGCAGGGTGATTCACGCCGATGGCGCGCTGCCTACCATAGCCACGCAGTCAACGGCCACCGCGCCATGACGCTCCCGGGTCTTCCGGGCAACCACAAAATCGATTGGCAACATTGCCTGGGAGGGGAAAATGTTGAACTGCAAGCGCAGCGCGCTGAGTATCGCGCTGGCCGTCGCCCTGACGCCGTTGATGGCGTCGGCGCAGACCGCCGAACCGACGACGCCGACAGGGACGGCGGCCACCAACCTGGACACCGTGCAGGTCACCGGCATCCGCCGTGGCATCGAGAACGCGATCGCGATCAAGCAGGACGCCACCTCGGTGGTCGAGGCGATCTCGGCCGAGGACATCGGCAAACTGCCCGATGTGAGCATCGCCGAATCGCTGGGACGCCTGCCCGGCCTGGCCGCCCAGCGCGTCGCCGGCCGTGCCCAGGTGATCAGCGTGCGCGGCCTGTCGCCGGACTTCGCCACCACCCTGCTCAACGGGCGTGAAGTGGTCAGCACCGGCGACAACCGCAGCGTCGAATTCGACCAGTACCCCTCGGAACTGGTCAATGGTGTAACCGTGTACAAGACTCCCGATGCGGCGCTGGTCGGCCAGGGCCTGTCGGGCACCATCGACATGCAGACCGTGCGCCCGCTCAGCTTCGCCGAGCGTGTGATCGCCATCAGCGGCCGCTACCAGAAGAGCTCGCTGGGCAAGGCCGCCAACGTCGATCCGTACGGCAACCGTTTCAGCGCCAGCTACATCGACCAGTTCCTGGACAACACCTGGGGCGTGTCGATCGGCTACGCACACAGCGACATGCCCATCCAGGAAAACCAGGTGGGCCTGTACGAGCCGTGGACCACCGAGCAGACCGACCAGGGCAACCGTCCCGGCCTGGCCCCGGGCACGGTGTTCTCCGACGGCATCAAGGCATTGCGCCGCACCGGCAACAACAAGCGCGACGGGCTGATGGCGACGGTGCAGTTCCGCCCGTCCAACGTGTGGACCAGCACCCTGGATGCCTTCCACACCGAAGCCGAGCAGATCGACACCGCCAACCAGTTCGAGGTCAACCTCAGCAACTACAACGGCGGCTACAGCCCGGGCCTGCTGATCACAAACCCGCAGGTCAACGCCGATGGCACCTTCGCCGGCGGCGTGGCCACCGGCGTGTACCCGCTGGTGCGCGGCATGTACAACAAGCGCAAGGACAAGATCGACGCGTTCGGCTGGAACAACGAATTCAACTTCGAGCGGGTCAAGGTCGTTGCCGACGTGAACTACTCCAAGGCCACGCGCGATGAGCTGAACCTGGAAAACAACCTGCAGCTCACCCCGATGCCGCAGCTGGATTCTGTCGGCGTGGCGGTCAAGCCGGACGGTTTCTCGCAGATCAGCCCGGGCCTGGACTATTCCAATCCCGACGCGCTGTTCCTGACCAACACCATCTACGGCTCCGGCTACGGCAAGGTGCCGATGGTGGAAGATCGGCTGAAGGGCGCCCGCCTGCAGGCCACCTTCGCGCTGCCCGAGGCGATGAAGTGGTTCGCCGATGTGGACGTGGGCGTGAACTACGCCGACCGCCGCAAGGACAAGACCCAGGCCGAGGGCAACATCCTGCTCGGCGACCAGGGCGATGCCAACATCGCCGGCGACCTGCAGTACGCCCCGGTCAACCTCGGCTTTGCCGGCATGGGCTACATTCCGTCGTGGAACGTGCCGGCGGCGGTGGACCGCTACATGGTGTTCAATCCGGTCACCAACCTCGACTATCTGATTCCCAAGGCGTGGACGGTGCAGGAGAAGACCAGCACCGCCTGGGTACGCGCCAACATCAACACCGACCTCGGCGAGGTGGGCCTGCGCGGCAACATCGGCGTGCAGATGGTGCGCACCGACCAGAGTTCGCAGTCCAACTACTTCGACCGCTCGCGGCCGGACGGCCAGAACATCCTGCCGATCGACAGCGGCAAGACCTACACCGACTGGCTGCCCAGCTTGAACCTCGTCTTCATGTTCCCGCACCAGCAGACGCTGCGCTTCGCCGCGGCCAAGCAGGTGGCGCGGCCGCGGGTGGACCAGATGCGCGCGGGCCTGGAGTTCGGCGTGGATACGTCCACCGGCAAGCCGGGCGGCAGCGGCGGCAACCCGCTGCTGGACCCGTGGCGTGCCAATGCCATCGATCTGTCGTACGAAAAGTACTTCGGCGAGAAGGCCTACGTGGCCGCGGCGATCTTCTACAAGGACCTCAAGTCGTACGTCTACACGCAGTCGCGCGACGACTACGACTTCAGCGACCTGCTGGCCAGCTATGTGCCACCGCCGGGCATGATCGTGCCGGTGCAGCAGACCGGCACGTTCTCCGCGCCGGAAAATGGCCAGGGTGGCAAGCTGAAGGGCCTGGAGCTGACCGCCTCGTTCCCGCTGGAGATGCTGACCGACAGCCTGCGTGGTTTCGGTGTACAGGCCAGTGCAACGTTCAACGACAGCGACATCAAGATCCTGGATCCGGAAAGCGCATCCAGCGTCGGCAGCGATCCGATCAGCCTGCCGGGTCTGTCCAAGCGCGTGTACAACTTCACCGCCTACTACGAGCGCAGTGGTTTCGAAGCGCGCATCAGCCAGCGTCGGCGCTCGGACTTCATCGGTGAGATCGGCAACTTCAACGGCAACCGCACGCTGCGTTACGTGGTCGGCGAGAACGTGACCGATGCGCAGGTCAGCTACACCTTCGCCGACAGCAGCAGCCTGCACGGACTGACGCTGCTGCTGCAGGGAAGC
>NZ_DAMAGC010000039.1:0-4510 GCF_031995405.1 Stenotrophomonas sp.
TCGCCGCCAGCGCCGCGCGGACCGACGCGCCAGCGGCCAATGACGCAGGCGACCTCGACGCCGGAGACAGCGTCGAAGAAGACGGCGCCGAGCCGCTGGACTTCAGCGTTCTGGACGAAGAGCTGGTCGACATCTTCGTGGAAGAGGGCAAGGACCTGCTCGACCACTGCGATGGCCTGATCAGCGAACTGCGCGCCGCGCCGAATGACCGCGACGTCATCGCCGGCCTGCAGCGTGATCTGCACACCCTCAAGGGTGGCGCGCGCATGGCCGGGATCAACCCGATCGGCGACCTCGGCCACGGCATCGAATCGCTGCTGGAAGCCGTTGCGGCCAACCGCACCGATATCGACCGCAGTGACGTGCACCTGCTGGAACGCGGCTTCGATCGCCTGCACCAGATGCTGACCCGCACCGGCCAGCACCGCAGCGTGGCGATGCCCGAGGACCTCATCGGCGCCTTCGAACAGCGCACGCTGGGCCGGATCGAACCGGTCGTGGTCGACCGCGCCGCCGACGCTGCCGACGCCGCCCCGGTGGAGGTCGACACGGCCGTCGCCGAGGCCCCGTTGTCTGCACCGCTGCCGCTGGAGGCCAGTACCGACGACGACATGCTGGCCCGTCCGCAGCAGGAACAGGTGCGCGTGCGTGCCGACCTGCTCGACCGGCTGGTCAACCACGCCGGTGAAGTGGCGATCTACCGCTCGCGACTGGAACAGCAGCTCGGTGCCTTCCGCGGCGCCATGGGCGAACTGGACCGCACCAATGCGCGTCTGCGCGACCAGCTGCGCCGCCTGGACCTGGAAACCGAGGCGCAGATCGTCGCCCGCTACCAGCGCGAGCAGGACCAGGCCGACCACAAGTTCGATCCGCTCGAACTGGACCGTTTCTCCACGCTGCAGCAGCTCAGCCGCGCGCTGAACGAATCGGCAGCCGATCTGGGCGGCCTGCAGGGTGTGCTGGACGATCTGTCGCGCCAGTACGACGTGCTGCTGCAACAGCAGTCGCGGGTCAGCTCGGAACTGCAGGATGGCCTGATGCGCGCGCGCATGGTGCCGTTCGACGGGTTGGTGCCGCGCCTGCGCCGGGTGGTCCGCCAGGCCGGCCAGGACACCGGCAAGCAGGTCCACGTCACCCTGGAGGGAACCCACGGCGAACTGGACCGCAACGTGCTCGACCGCATGGTCGCGCCGCTGGAACACATGCTGCGCAACTCGGTCGCGCACGGTCTGGAAACCCCGGAACAGCGTCGCGCCGCCGGCAAGCCGGAAGAAGGCGAGATCGCCATCCGCCTGCGCCGCGAAGGCTCGGAAATCGTGCTGGAAGTGGCCGACGACGGCGCCGGGCTCGACCGCGAGGCGATCCGTCGCCGCGCCGAACAGCGCGGCCTGGTCGAGCCCGATGCCGTGCTCGGCGAGACCGAACTGGACGCGATGATCTTCTCGCCCGGTTTCAGCACTGCCGACCAGGTCAGCCAGCTGGCCGGCCGTGGCGTGGGCATGGACGTGGTGCACAACGAAGTGCGCCAGCTTGGCGGCTCGGTGGACATCCACTCGGTGCGTGGCCAGGGCGTCACCTTCACCCTGCGCCTGCCGCAGACGCTGGCGGTCACCCAGGCGGTGTTCGTGCAGATCGGCGAGACCACCTTCGCCGTGCCGGTGGCCTCGGTCAGCGGCATCGGCCGGATCTCGCGCGAGCGCTTCGAGACCATCGACGGCAGCTACCACTACGGTGGCGAAGCCTTCGCGCTGCACGATCTGGGGACGCTGATCGGCCAGGGCCAGGCCCGCGCCGAAGGCCAGGCCCAGGTGCCGCTGCTGCTGGTCCGCGCCGGTGAACTGCGCGCGGCCGTGGCCATCGACCAGGTGCTGGGCAACCGCGAAATCGTGGTCAAGCCGGTCGGCCTGCAGATCGCCTCGGTGCCGGGTATCTACGGCGCGACCATCACCGGCGATGGCCGGGTCGTGGTCATCCTCGACGTCGCCCCGTTGGTGCGCCGCTTCCAGGCCAATCCGCACAAGCCGATCGCCCCGACCACCCAGGTCAGCGACCGCGACGTGCCGCTGGTGATGGTGGTCGACGATTCGCTGACCATGCGCAAAGTCACCGGGCGCATCCTGGAACGCCACAACTTCGAAGTGGCCGTCGCCCGCGACGGCGTCGAAGCGCTGGAGCGGCTGGAAGAACGCGTGCCCGACCTGATGCTGCTGGATATCGAAATGCCGCGCATGGATGGCTATGAACTGGCCACCGCGATGCGCGCCGATCCCCGCTACAGGGACGTGCCGATCGTGATGATCACCTCGCGCAGCGGCGACAAGCACCGTCAGCGCGCCTTCGAAATCGGTGTCCAGCGTTACCTGGGCAAGCCTTACCAGGAACTGGACCTGATGCGAAACGTGTACGACCTGCTGGGGATCGCCCGTGTCCGCGAATGACCTGCCTTCGCTGTTGTCGGTAGCGCTGCTGGCGCGGGTCGGTCCGGCCCGCGAGCGCCTGCGCGAGGCGCTCGGCCAGGCCGGCGCCACCCTGGTGCTGGAAGAAGACCCCAACACGCTGGAGCTGCAGGTGC
Source organism: Stenotrophomonas sp. (assembly GCF_031995405.1). Taxonomy (GTDB): domain Bacteria; phylum Pseudomonadota; class Gammaproteobacteria; order Xanthomonadales; family Xanthomonadaceae; genus Stenotrophomonas. Next base: position 2,573 of record NZ_DAMAGC010000039.1, read on the forward strand.
TGCGCGATGCCGCGCCGGGCGCGGTGCTGATCGCACTGGAACCGGCGATCGAGGACGCGCTGGAACGGCTGGACCCGGTGCTGGGTTCGCCGTCGCTGACTCTGATCTTCGATGAAGCCGAACTGGCCGCGCGCCGCGAAGGCTGGGAAGCGCAGCGCTGGGCACGGCACCTGGTGGCCAAGCTGCACGGGCACCTGGACGTGCTGCCGCCGGGGTCGGAGCAGGATGGCCTGCTGCAGCCGGAGCCGGGCCTGCCGACCACGCCGGCGCAACTGCACGCCGATGCCCCGCTGGACTTCCACGTGCGCGAGGCCTTCGACGCTGCCGGTGACGTGCCTGCCGATGGCCTGTACCAGGCGCCGGACACGCTGAGCGAGCCGATGTCGCTGGAAGAGGCGCTGGCCGCCCTGCAGCCGCCGTTCTCCACACCGGCCGCGCCGTCCGGTCCGCCGCCGGTCCCGGTGTCCGCACCGCAGACCGAACCGCCGCGCGTCCCGCTGGGCGATCACAGCAGCTGGTCGCTGGTCGATGATGATGCGGTCGCGGCAGTCGCACCGCCGCCGTCGGCCACCCCGAGCGCCGCACCGCCGCCAAGCGATTTCGACATCGCGCGCCTGTCGCTGGTGGACCTGGAGGCCGAGCGCCCCGCCGACGGCGCCGCCGCCGGTGCGGTGCTGGTGCTGGCCGGCATCGGTGGGCCCGACGCGCTGCGCCGCCTGCTGGCCACACTGCCCGCCGGGCTCGCCACGCCGGTGCTGGTGCACATGCGCCTGGACGGCGGCCGCTACGGCAATCTGGTCAAGCAGATGGCGCGCGTCTCGGCGCTCCCGGTGCTGCTGGCCGAAGCTGCAGAACCGGTGCAGGCCGGCAACGCCTACATCCTGCCCGATGACGTGGGCCTGGCAGTGCGCGACCGGGGGCTGTATTTCAGCGCCGATGCGCAGGGCGTCCAGGTGGGCACGCTGCCGCCGTCCGAGAGTGCCGTGGTGCTGCTCAGCGGCGCCGATGCCGGCCAGGTGGACGCAGTGCTGGCCTTGGCCGGCGAAGGCGCCTGGGTGGCCGGGCAGGTCGGTGAGGGCTGCTACGACCCTACCGCTGCCAACGCCGTGGTCGCCGCCGGCATGCATGCCGGCGAGCCGCCGCAGCTGGCCCAGCACATCGTCGAACGTTGGGGCGTGAGCGAATAATCGCCGCGCCGCGTCTCTTTCAGGAATCACGCCATGAGCTACGCCAGCAACGACGAAATCCGCGGGGTATTGATCCAGGCCGGGCACGAACGCGTGCTGCTGCCCAATGCCACCGTGGCCGAAATGATGTCCAAGGTCGCCGTTCAGACCGTGCCCGATGCGCCGGCCTGGCTGGTCGGGCAGATCGCCTGGCACGGCTGGGACGTGCCGCTGCTGTCGTTTGCGCGGTTGTCCGGACTGGGCGATGAACTGGTGACCAGCAACAACAAGGTGGTGGTGCTCAAGGCACTGGGCGGCAACGCCAGGCGCCCGTACTTCGCCCTGCTGACCCAGACCTTCCCGCAGCTCATCGCGGTGCCGCGCGACGGCCTGCTGGCCGACGCCTCCGAAGAAACCCTGCCGCAGGGCGTGCACATGCGCGTGCTGCTGGGCGAGCAGAGCGCGCTGCTGCCGGATCTGGACGCGCTGGAAGCGGCACTGGACGAGGCCTACCCCGTCGCGGGGTGAGTCTTCGCGTTCGCGAAGGCTCACCACGATCTGCCTTGCAGATCGTGGGCCCCCGCGTCATCTGCCTCCAGATCTCCGCGCCTGACGGCGCGCCCCCTTGACTCAAGGGGGCTGTTCCACCCGATGCTTACCGGAGTGCTGGCGTGTTTCGGCGCCCGTGCCTCCCGCTGCATGTCGGCACCGCGTTTTGGCAGGACGTTCGTATCGATCCACGATCCATGCCTGCCGAAAGCGAACGATTCGG
>NZ_DAMAGC010000039.1:4520-7573 GCF_031995405.1 Stenotrophomonas sp.
TCGGCCCTCCGGTAGAGCCACGCCATGCGTGGCTGCCGTTGCCGTTGCTGCTTACCGCTTACCCCAGATCGCCCAACCGCGCCTGCACGGCGGCGATCGCGGCCAATCCGGCGGTTTCGGTGCGCAGGATCCGCGGCCCCAGTTGCAGGCCCTGGAAGCCGGCCTCGGCCAACGCCTGGCGGTCGCGTGGTGACCAGCCACCCTCCGGCCCGATGGCGATCACCACCCCACCCGGCGCCGGTTGCAGGGTGGACAGGCGATGCTCGCCGAGCGGGTCCAGGGTCAGTTTGAGCGCCTGCGCCGGCATCTGGCGTGCGGCCTCCAGCAGCGACTGCGGCGCCGCTACCTGGGGCACCCGCGCACGCCCGGATTGACCACAGGCCGACACCACCACGCTGGTCCAGTGCGCCAGCCGCTTCCCGGCGCGTGCCGCATCCAGTTTCACTTCCGTGCGCTCGGCGTTGACCGGCACGATCGCCGCCACGCCCAGTTCGGTGGCTTTCTGCAGGATCAGGTCCATCTTCTCGCCACGGGCGATGCCCTGCAGCAGGGTGATGTGCAGCGGCGATTCGTTGTCCAGCGCGGTGGCCGCGTCGATCCGGACCTGCGCATCGCGCTTGCCCACCACCACCAGGGTGGCCGGGTAATCGTGCCCATCGCCGTTGAACAGCACGCAGCCGTCGCCCTCGCGCAGCCGCATGACCCGCACCAGGTGGTTGGCCGCCTCTTCGGGCAGCGACAGGGTCTGGCCGACGGCCAGCGGGGTGTCGACATGGCATCGGGTCACGCGCATGCAACGGCCTCCTCGATCGCGGCCAGGGTGCTCTGGGCCAGCAGGTCCAGGTGTTCGTCTTCCACGCAGTACGGCGGCATCCAGTACAGCACGTTGCCCAGCGGGCGCAGCACCACCCCACGCTTGAGCGCGGCGGTATAGGCGTGCAGCCCCACCCGCGCCTCGGCGGGGAAGGGCGTGCGCTTGTCGCCATTGCGGGTCAGTTCGAAGGCCACCACCATTCCGGCCTGGCGGACATCGGCCACGTGCGGATGGTCGTTGAACGGTGCCGCCAGCGTGCGCATCACCTCGGCGGTGCTGCGGTTGCGCGCGATCACGTCCTCCCCGGCGAAGATGTCCAGCGTCGCCAGCGCGGCGGCGCAGGCCAGCGGATTGCCGGTGTAGCTGTGCGAATGCAGGAACGCCCGCTCGCGCGAATCATCGAGGAAGGCGTCGTACAGCGCCTGGGTGGCCAGCACCGCCGACAGCGGCAGGAAACCGCCGGTCAGGCCCTTGGACAGGCACAGCAGGTCGGGCATCACCCCGGCCTGCTCGCAGGCGAACATCGTGCCGGTGCGGCCAAAGCCGGTGGCGATCTCGTCGGCGATCAGGAACGCGCCGTTGGCATCGCACAGAGCGCGGGCGCGCTGCAGGTAGACCGGATCGTGCATGCGCATGCCGCCGGCGCATTGCAGGCGCGGTTCCAGGATCACCGCGCAGATCTCACCGGGGTGCTGGTCGAACAGCGTGGCCAGCGCATCGGCGGCCTGGTGGGCGCGCTGTGCGGCGCTCTGGCCGGGTTCGGCCAGGTAGGCGTCCGGCGACGGGGCGAACAGCGCCTCGGTCAGCAGCGGGGCATACACGCGGCGGTACAGCGGGATATCGCCCACCGACAGCGCGCCCAGCGTCTCACCGTGGTAACCGTTCTCCAGGGCCACGAAACGGGTGCGGTGGTGCTCGCCACGGTTGCGGAAGTAGTGGAAGGCCATCTTCAGCGCCACCTCGACCCCGGCCGAGCCATTGTCGGCATAGAAGACCTTGGCCAGCGGGTCGCGGCCGACCTGGCGCGGGGCGATCGCCAACAGGCGTTCGGCCAGCCGCACCGCCGGTTCATGGCTGAAGCCGGCCAGCATCACCTGCTCCAGCTGGGTGGCCTGCTGGGCGATGGCGGCGCCGATCCGGGGTTCGGCGTGGCCGAACAGATTGGTCCACCAGCTGCTCACCGCATCGAGGTAGCGTTTGCCGTCATGGTCGATCAGCCACGGGCCTTCACCGCGGGCGATCGGCACCAGTGGCAGGGTGTCGGGGTGTTCGCGCATCTGCGTGCACGGGTGCCAGAGCACGGCCAGGTCGCGACGGCGCCACTGGTCGGCCAGCGATTGGGGGGCTGGGTCTGCTAGCATTTCGGGCTCATGAAGACGTTTTCACCAGCACCCATTCTAGAGAGGCTCGCATGAGTCGTCGCCTGCCCATCATCCACCGCATCACGGACGAGCAGAGCGGGCCGTTCCAGCGCCAGCACCTTGATCTGGAATTCTCCAACGGCGAACGCCGCCGCTTCGAGCGCCTGATCAGCCACGGGCATGGCGCGGTGGTGGTGGTGCCGATGCTGGACGATGAGACCGTGCTGCTGGTGCGCGAGTACGCCGCCGGCGTCCACCGCTACGAACTGGGCCTGGTCAAGGGCCGGATCGATGCCGGCGAAACGCCGCTGCAGGCCGCCGATCGTGAACTGAAGGAAGAAGCCGGCTACGGCGCGCGGCGGTTGGACGTGCTGCGCGCGATGACCCTGGCGCCCACCTACATGAGCCACCAGTCGTGGCTGGTGGTGGCGCGCGACCTGTACCCCGAGCGCCTGGTCGGTGATGAGCCCGAGGAACTGGAAGTGGTGCCGTGGAAACTGGCCGAGCTGGACCAGTTGATGCTGCGCGAGGACTTCTCCGAAGGGCGTTCACTGGCGGCGCTGTTCATCGCCCGGCAGTGGCTGGGCGGCCAGGAATGATCAAGCTCACCACCGATCTGCGCGAAACCGTCATCGCCATCGCCCAGGACGCGGCCGCCGCCATCATGGCCGTCTACGCGACCCCGTTCGAGGTGGAGATCAAATCCGACCGCAGTCCGGTTACCGCCGCGGACCTGGCCGCCAACCAGGTGATCGAGCGTGGCCTGCAGCAACTCACCCCCGACCTGCCGATCCTGTCCGAGGAATCGGCGCAGGTGCCGTGGGAGGTGCGCCAGCACTGGGGTGCCTACTGGCTGGTCGACCCGCTCGACGGCACCC
>NZ_DAMAGC010000039.1:7583-22800 GCF_031995405.1 Stenotrophomonas sp.
CGTCAAGCGCAACGACGAGTTCAGCGTCAACATCGCGCTGATCTACCAGGGCGCGCCGGCATTCGGCGTGGTCCTGGCCCCGGTGACGGGCACCGTCTGGCACGCCATGCGTGGCGAACTGGCCTACCGCCGGCTGGGCATGCACGATTCGGTCCTGCGCGCCCGCACCCCGGCCACCGCCCCGCTCAAGGTCGCCGCCAGCCGCTCGCATCGCAGTGAGCAGACCCAGGCGCTGCTGGACCGGATGGGCGACATCGAGGTGATCGCGCAGGGCTCGTCGCTGAAGTTCTGCCGGCTCGCCGAAGGCACGCTGGACGTATATCCGCGTCTGGGGCCCACCTCCGAATGGGACACGGCCGCCGGTCAGTGCGTGCTACACGCCGCCGGTGGCGCGGTGCTGTCGGCCGCCACCGGCAAGCCGTTCCGCTACAACCGCCGCGAGAGCCTGTTGAACGGCGATTTCATCGCCCTGGGCGACACCCGCCTGCCCTGGCGGCAATGGCTGCCGGCCTGATCGCTGCAAAGGAGCATGGGATGACCGCGACTGCCGAACTGGACCGCCTGCTGGGCATCATGGCGCGGCTGCGCGATCCGCAGGGCGGCTGCCCGTGGGACCTGCAGCAGGATTTTGCCAGCATCGCCCCGTACACCATCGAGGAGGCCTACGAGGTCGCCGATGCGATCGACCGCGGCGACCTGGACGACCTCCAGGACGAGCTGGGCGACCTGCTGCTGCAGGTGGTGTTCCATGCGCAGATGGCCAGCGAGCAGGGCGCCTTCGGGTTTGCCGACGTGGCCCGCTCGATCAGCGACAAGCTGCAGCGCCGCCACCCGCACGTGTTCGCCCAGGTGCAGGTGGAGGGCGCCGAGGGCGTCAACGCCAACTGGGAAGCGATCAAGCGCGCCGAGCGCGCCGCCAGGGGCGACACCGATACCTCCGCACTGGCCGGCATTTCGCGCGGGCTGCCCGAATGGCAGCGGGCGATGAAGCTGCAGGCGCGCGCGGCGCGGGTCGGTTTCGACTGGCCCGGTCCGGCGCCGGTGATCGACAAGGTGCGCGAGGAACTGGATGAAGTCGCCGCCGAGTTCGCGCAGGGCGCGGTGGAGGACAACCAGGCGCGCCTGCAGGAAGAGCTGGGCGACCTGTTGTTCGTCTGTGCCAACCTTGCCCGTCATGCCAAGGTGGACGTGGGCGCCGCGCTGCGCCAGGCCAACCACAAGTTCGAGCGCCGCTTCCGCGCGATGGAAGCCAGGGCGGATGCGGCGGGGCAGTCGATGGCATCACTGGACTTGGACGCGCAGGAGGCCCTCTGGCAGCAGGCCAAGGCCGACGAAGCCAAGCCGTGAAGACGCTGCTGCTGTTCGTGTTCACTGCCGTAGCCGAAATCGTTGGCTGCTACCTGCCGTGGCTGTGGCTGCGCAAGGATGGGAGCGCGTGGCTGCTGCTGCCGGCCGCGGCCAGCCTGGCCCTGTTCGCCTGGCTGCTGACCCTGCACCCGGCCGCCAGCGGACGCGTGTATGCCGCCTACGGCGGGGTCTACATCGGCACCGCGCTGATGTGGCTGTGGCTGGTGGACGGCATCCGCCCCAGCCGCTGGGACCTGCTCGGCGTCGGCCTGTGCCTGGCCGGGATGGTGGTGATCATGTTCGCCCCGCGCCCTGCCTGAGAGAGGGGGAATGCCGGCCGTTGGCCGGCTACCCGGACGCCCTGCACAGCGGCATTACCGGGACGCACGCGCTATGCTGCGTGCATCCGGTTTCGCAGGGCGCGCCATGTCCCGCTTCGCCAGCTTCCGCGAGTTCTACCCGTTCTATCTGGACGAGCACCGCAACGCGGTCTCGCGACGGCTGCACTTTGTCGGCAGCTGCGGGGTGCTGCTGCTGGTCGCCTTCGCGATCGTGCGCGGACAACCGCTCTGGCTGCTCGCAGCGCTGGCCTGCGGCTACGGGTTTGCCTGGGTCGGGCACTTTTTCTTCGAGAAGAACCGGCCGGCCACCTTCAGGCATCCCTTCTATTCCTTCCTCGGCGACTGGGTGATGTTCCGGGACATCCTCCGTGGCCGGATCCGCTTGTAATGGCAGCCTAGCCATGCCCGGGCCCGGCCCGGCATCACAGGAGTGACGCGATGTTTCCGACCGTGCTGTTTTCGCTGGTGCTGGCCTTCGTGGCCGTGGTCATCCTGTTCAAGGCGGTACGGATGGTGCCGCAGGGATATGAGTGGACGGTGGAGCGCTTCGGGCGCTACACCCACACCATGTCGCCCGGCCTGCACTTCCTGATCCCGATCGTGTACGGGGTGGGGCGCAAGGTGAACATGATGGAGCAGGTGCTGGACGTGCCGGGCCAGGAGGTGATCACCAAGGACAACGCGGCGGTGCGCGTGGACGGGGTGGTGTTTTTCCAGGTGCTGGATGCGGCCAAGGCTGCCTACGAGGTGTCCGTGCTGGAGGTGGCGATGATCGCGCTGGTGCAGACCAATATCCGCACTGTGATCGGCTCGATGGACCTGGATGAATCGCTCAGCCAGCGTGAGGTGATCAACGCCAAGCTGCTGAACGTGGTGGATCATGCGACCAACCCGTGGGGCGTGAAGGTCAACCGGATCGAGATCCGCGACATCCAGCCGCCGCGCGACCTGCTCGATGCGATGGCGCGGCAGATGAAGGCCGAACGCGAGAAGCGGGCGCAGATCCTGGAGGCGGAGGGCTCGCGGCAGTCGGAGATCCTGCGTGCCGAAGGCGAGAAGCAGGCCACCGTGCTCGAGGCCGAGGGCCGCAAGGAGGCCGCGTTCCGCGATGCCGAGGCGCGCGAGCGCTCGGCCGAAGCCGAAGCCAATGCGACCCGGATGGTGTCCGAAGCCATCGCGCAGGGCGACGTGCAGGCGATCAATTACTTCATCGCGCAGAAGTACGTGGAGGCGTTCAAGGAACTGGCGACCTCGCCGAACCAGAAGCTGGTGCTGATGCCGATGGAGGCCAGCGGGGTGATCGGCTCGATCGCCGGCGTTGCCGAGCTGGCGCGCGAGGCGTTTGCCAAGCAGGAAGACAAGCGCACCACGCGCGGTGTGCCGCCGCGGGTCGGAGGCTGAGATGCGCTGGGAAGTCGTCGGCTGGGGCGCGCTCGCGCTGGTCCTGTTCGCGGCCGAAGCGCTGGCGCCGGGGGCCTTCATGTTGTGGATCGGGATCGGTGCGGCGGCGGTGTTCGTGCTGGTGGCGGTGTTCGCCGATATTCCGTTGCTGTGGCAGGTGGTGGCCTTCGTGCTGCTGTCGGTGGTGTCCATCCAGTGCTATCGGCGCTGGGGACGTTCGCATGCGCGGCAGAGCGATGCGCCGTTGTTGAACCGGCGCGCCGAGCAGTTGATCGGCCGGGTGGTGGTGATCGACCAGGACATCATCTCGGGCAAGGGCCGGGCCAAGATCGACGACGCGTTCTGGGTGGTGGCCGGCCCGGACCTGCCGGCCGGCAGCCAGGTGCGCGTGGTGGCGGTGGAGGGAATGACGCTGAAGGTGCAGCAGGTCTGACGCAACGCCGCAGGCGTTGTGAAGTCGGTTCTGGGATAATCGAGGTCTTGCCTTCATTCCCCCGGAAAAACGGTCATGACCCAGAAGACGCTTCTCAACGACACCCACCGCGCACTCGGCGCCAAGATGGTCGATTTCGGTGGCTGGGACATGCCCATCCACTACGGTTCGCAGCTGGACGAGCACCACCTGGTGCGCAGCGACGCCGGCATGTTCGACGTCAGCCACATGACCGTGGTGGATCTGCGCGGTGCGCAGGTCAAACCGTTCCTGCGCAGGCTGCTGGCCAACTCGGTGGACAAGCTGAAGGCGACCGGCAAGGCGCTGTATTCGTGCATGCTCAATCCGCGCGGCGGGGTCATCGACGACCTGATCGTGTACTACCTGGCCGACGATTTCTTCCGCATGGTGGTCAACGCCTCCACCCGCGAGAAGGACCTGGCCTGGATCCGCGAGCAGGCCGCCGCGTTCGACGTGGCCGTCACCGAGCGCGAAGACCTGGCCATCATCGCCGTGCAGGGGCCGACCGCGCGCGAGCGGGTGATCGGACTGGTGGGCGAGGGCGACCGCGCGGCGCTGGAGAAGCTGGGCCGTTTCGCCGCGCTCGAGGCGACTGCCAGCAGCGGCGCGCCGTTGTTCGTGGCGCGCACCGGCTACACCGGCGAAGACGGTTTCGAGATCCTGCTGCCGCAGGCCGACGTGGTCGCCTTCTGGAACGCGCTGGCCGCCGCCGGCGTGCGTCCGGCCGGGCTGGGCGCACGCGATACGCTGCGCCTGGAAGCGGGCATGAACCTGTATGGCCAGGACATGGACGAGGAGATCACCCCGTACGAGGCCGCGCTGGCCTGGACGGTGGCGCTCGACGAGGGCCGTGATTTCATCGGCCGCGACGTGCTGGAGGCGCAGAAGGCGGCCGGCGATGCGCGCCAGCTGATCGGCCTGGTGATGGACGAGAAGGGCGTGCTGCGCCATGGCCAGGCGGTGCTGACTGCCAGCGGCCAGGGCGAGATCCTGTCCGGCACGTTCTCCCCGACCCTGGGCAAGGGCATCGCGTTCGCGCGGGTGCCGGCCGGTGAACTGGGCCTGGTGCACGTGGACATCCGCGGCAAGCAGGTGCCGGTGCGCGTGGTGAAGTTCCCGTTCGTGCGCGAGGGCCAGGCCCAACCCGGCGTGCTGGCCGACGCCTGATGTTTTTGACGGCGCCGACCTGTCAGCGGTCGGCGCCGATGGTTACACTACCCCCGTTTCTTGACCCCTGATATTCCTCGGAGCAGTCCCATGAGCGAGATCCCCGGCGACCTCAAATTCCTCAAGTCCCATGAGTGGGCACGTGTCGAAGGCAACGGCCGCGTCACCATCGGTATTTCCGACCATGCCCAGGGCCTGCTCGGTGACCTGGTCTACGTCGAACTGCCGGCGGTGGGCGACGAAGTGAAGGCGGGCCAGCAGGCGGCCGTGGTCGAGTCGGTCAAGGCCGCCTCGGACGTCTACAGCCCGGTCACCGGCACCGTTGTCGAAGTGAACGAAGCGCTGTCGGACAAGCCGGAAACCATCAACGAAGATGCCTACGGCGAAGGCTGGATCTACGTGGTGGAGTTCTCGGCCAACGACGAGTTGAACGAGCTGCTGGGTCCGGACGAGTACGCCGAGCTGCTGGAAAACGACGAGCATTGATCGTCGCCTGATCGAAGAAACGGCCGCCCGGTGCGGCCGTTTTTTTTTGCCCGCGCGGCCGCGCCGGTGGGTGTCGTTGGAAAGCCACGCGACGTCTGGAATCGACGTCGACGGCGCTGCCGTTATGTATGCGTGATGAAAAACCGGTGCGTGCGCATGCCGCGGATGATCCGGCAGGGACTCATGCGGAACGGTTGGGTCGACGTCGGCGTTGGTCATGAGGGTGCCTTCGGGTGTCGTCGCACGCGCGTCGGGAACCGTCGCGATGGTCGTACGCGGTGCGCGCGACGCATCCGATCGGTGCGAACCGAACGGCCGCGACGGTCTGAAAGTTTGCGCATTTGCGCAAATCCGGTGGCAAAAAGCGATCGCGGATGTGAAAAGTTTTCGCGTCCGTTTGGGTGCTGTGTGGGTAGGCGTCCGGGCGTGGGTGGATGCGCGCGCGGGCAGGGCGGTGCGCATGCACTACGCGCGTGCTGAAAATACGAAAGTGCTTCTTTTAAGCGGTTTTCTTTTCGCATGCACGGCGCGACCCATGTCGATGCGGTGCGTGTGGCGTGGCATTGCGTGCCGTTGGCGGTGTTTGTAGTGGGGGTGGCGAGGCCGTCGCGGGGACGCTCCATGTGAAAATTTTTCGTCCGGGTTGTTGACAGTGAAAAAAACCGTGATTAGGTTTCGCCACAGCAGACCTTGCTGCGAACAGAGTGAGCAGAATCGACATCCAGTCGCGAAGCACAACCTGGACATCCACCTCGCGTCAGAAGACGGTGGAGATGGCGTCGCTTCCCCCGGCGAACTCCAAGGCCCCTTCCCATTCGATACCTGCCCGGCCACCTGCGGTGGGTATCCCCGTATCCGTCACGACGCGCTTGACGCGACGGCGGTCCCCGCGATGTCGAACTGCGGGTTTGCTTTACCTGGGCGTTTCCACTCCATAGATCACTGACGAGGAGCCATCCCATGGCAACCAAGAAAGCTGCGAAGAAAAAGCCGGCCGCCAAAAAGGCCGTCAAGAAGGTAGCCAAGAAAGCCGCTGCCAAGAAGGCCGTCAAGAAGGTAGCCAAGAAGGCCGCTGCCAAGAAGACGGTGAAGAAGGCAGCCAAGAAGGCAACCGCCCGCAAGGCAGTGAAGAAGACGGCGAAGAAGGCAGTCCGCAAGGTCGCCAAGAAGGCCGCCGCCAAGAAGGCAGTGAAGAAGACGGCGAAGAAGGCGACCCGCAAGGTAGCCAAGAAGTCCGCCGCCAAGAAGACGGCGAAGAAGGCCGTCCGCAAGGTAGCCAAGAAGGCCACGGCCAAGAAGGCAACCAAGAAGACTGCCAAGAAAGCGGCCAAGAAAACCGCCAAGAAGGCCGTTCGCAAGGTAGCCAAGAAGGCCACCGCGAAGAAGGCCACCGCACGCAAGGCGCCGGCCAAGAAGGCGTCCGCCAAGAAAGCGGTGAAGAAGGTTGCAAAGCGCAAGCCGGCCGTTCGCAAGAAGAAGGCCGCTCCGGTCGCCCTGCCGGCAACCCCGGCACCGCTGATCTAAGTCGTTCCCGATAGCCGTACCTGAAACCCCCTTCCCTGGCAGCCCAGCGGGGAGGGGGTTTTTTTATGGGCGGCATGTTCGTGCTCCTTGCGCGCGCGGCGTTGCGATCGCCACCCGATACCCGCCCCACAGCTCCCCGGTTGCAGACGCACAGCGTCTGGTAGAGCCGAGCCACGCTCGGCTGCCGTTGCGCGGTTGCCGTTGCGGTTGCGGTTGCGGTTGCGGTTGCTGTTGCCGTTGCCCTTGCCGTCGCCGTTGCCGTTGCCGTTGCGGTTTGCCTCGGCCTTGCCTTTACCGCCGCTGCGCCGCGCCTTACCGCCCTGCGCCGAGCTGCATGCGGCAATCGCCGACGAACGGGTCGCCGCCGTGCGCAGCCACCCATGGGGTGGCTCTACCAACGCCCGACGCTGCGTGCGGCAATCGCCGACGAAGGGGCGCCCCGCCGTGCGCAGCCACCCATGGGGGGGCTCTACCTGCGCCCGACGCTGCGTGCGGCAATCGCCGACAAAGGGGCGCCCGCCGTGCGCAGCCACCCATGGGGTGGCTCTACCTGTCGTCTGGCGGATCGTTCGGCCACAAAAAAGGCGGCCGGGCGGCCGCCTTGCTCGCTTCACGCCACCGCCGCGATCAACGCGGCGAGGCGACCGCGCGGTTGGAAGAGACACCCTTGCGCTTGGTCGCCGGTGCGGCGTCCTCGGCCATCAGATTGTCGCTGCCGAAATCGGTGTCCACGTCCAGCCAGCGCTGGGTCGGCAGGCCGATGGCCTGGTCCAGGATGGTCGGCAGCAGGCCGCTGGGCAGGCTGCTCTCGCCGTTCCAGAGGATGGCGATGCCAAGGTCGCGTTCGGGTACCAGTGCGACCAGGCCGCGATAACCCTGCACGGCGCCGGCGTGGAAGACCACTTCATGGCCGGCGTAATCGAAGTTGCGCCAGCCCAGTGCGTAACCGGCCGAATGCAGGCGTTCGCGGCGCCAGCCCGAGCGCATTTCGCCAGGGGTGTTGATCAGCGTCGAGTGCAGGGTGGCCAGGAGCGGCGCAGGCAGCACGTCGGGGCGGTGGCCGGTATGCGCCAGCAGCCACTGCGCCATGTCGCTGGCGCTGGCATTGACGCCCGCCGCAGGGGCCAGACGGTAGTAGGTCGGCTTGGGGTTCAGCGATACCCAGCCGTTGCGGCTGCGCACGTGCGGGCGTGCCCAGCGCGAGCTGGCCTGGATGCCGGCAAGGCCGAGGCTCGCATCGTCCATGCCCAACGGCTTGAACAGGCGGCGTTCGACGGACTGTTCGTAGAAGCTGCCGGAGGCGGCGTAGACCACGTCGCCGATCAGGCTGAAGGCCACGTTCTGGTAGGCATAGCAATCGCCCGGCAGGCACTTGAGCGAGGTCGAGGCCAGCTTGTGGGTCAGCGTGTAGTACTCGGCGTTGCCTTCCACGTCGCGGTCGTAGGCGTTGTAGGGCAGACCGACGCGGTGGCTGAGCAGGTCGGCCACGGTCAGGCGGTCGGTGGCTTCGGGCGTGCTCAGCTGGAAGCCGGGCACGTAGTCGGTGACCTTGCTGTCCCAGCGCAGCGTGCCGTCGTTGACCAGCAGGCCGGCCATGGTGCCGGCGAAGGCCTTGGACAACGAGGCCAGGCGGAACACGGTGTGCGCGTCGACCTGCTGCGGATTGTTGACGTCGGTGACGCCATAGCCGCGCGCGCTGAGCACGCGACCGCCCTGGACGATGGCCACCGCCATGCCGGGAACACGCTCGCCGTAGGTGAGCTGCTGGGCCATCGATTCGATCGCGGCGACGTTGAAGCCCTGCGCCGGCGGCAGTACCTTCGGGTTCGCCTCCGTGGCGCGGTAGGCGGCCGGTTGGGTGTGCGGAATCGCCGCGGCGTTCTCGATGTTGACGGGGAACGCGGGGGTCTGGGCAGTGGAAGACATTGCGATGGGCATCAACATGCCCAGCAACCCGGTGGCCGCCGAACGGATCGGTCGGCGCCTGCTGTTCTGATTCATCGTGTAGGGCCCGTGCGCAACTGCTGTGACCGATTCTAGCGCCGCTTTTCGTGATTGCACAAACGAAGCGAAGATGAATGCGTATCTGGTTGAAAAGGCGCGGTTTTTGCATCAACCGGTCACGTCCCGGCGGCCGGTTTCAGCGCAGCCCTGTTCAGCTTCTGGCCGCATCCTGCAGGATCCACTGCGCGGCGCGCTCGGCCAGCATGATGGTGGGGGCGTTGGTGTTGCCGCTGACCAGGGTCGGCATCACCGACGCATCCACCACCCGCAGCCGGCGCAGGCCGCGTACGCGCAGCTGTGGATCGACCACCGCGTCGGCGTGGGTGCCCATCGCGCAGGTGCCGACCGGGTGGTAGATGGTCTCGGCCTTGGCGCGGATGAAGGCGGTCAGGGCTGCCTCGTCCAGGTCCTGCCGGGGCGGAAAGATCGGTGCGCCGCGCCAGCGGTCGAAGGCCGGTTGGCGCAGGATCGCCGCGGACATGCGCACGCACTCCTTCATCATCGCCAGGTCGGCGCCGTCGGCATCGCTGAGATAGTTGGCTTCGATCCGTGGCGCGGAGGCCGCGTCGGCATCGCGCAGCAGGATCCGGCCGCGGCTGCGCGGATGCAGTGCGCAGGCATGCAGGGTGTAGCCATCGCCGGGGAGGCGGTGGCGGCCGTGGTTGTCCAGCATGGCCGGCACGAAGTGGAACTGCACGTCGGCGCGCGCGTCGGTGGCCAGGATCGAGCGTGCGAAGCCGCCGGCCTCGGCGATGTTGCTGCTGCCGGCCCCACGATGGCCGCGCAGGAAATAGTCGAAGGCGATGCGCGCCTGGTTGCTGCGGTCATAGCTCACCCCGGGCTCGGTGTGCACCAGCGTGCAGATGTCCAGATGGTCCTGCAGGTTGCCGCCGACCCCGGGCAGGTTGGCGCGCACGCTGATGCCATGCCTGCGCAGCGGCGTGGCCGCGCCGATCCCGGACAACATCAGCAGCTGGGGTGAATGGATCGCGCCGGCACTGAGGATCACCTCGCCGCTGGCGGCGGCATGCCGATGCTGGCGGCCCTGGCGGAAGAACACCCCGTTGGCGGTGTCGCCGCTGAAGCTCAGTGCGGTGGCATGCGCGCCGGTAAGCACGGTGAGGTTGCGCCGAGTGCGCGCGGGGCGCAGGTAGGCGGTCGCGGTGGAACACCGGGCACCGTCGCGCTGGGTGACCTGGTACAGGCCCACACCGAGCTGCGCGGCGCCGTTGAAGTCCTCGTTGCGTGCGTGCCCGGCCTGCACGGCCGCATCGAGGAAGGCGGCCGAGAGGGGGTTGTGGTGGCGCAGGTCGGACACCGACAGCGGCCCGGCGTCGCCATGCAGCGTGCCGCCGCCGCGGCTGTTGGATTCGCTGTGCAGGAACCACGGCAGCACCTGTGCCCATTCCCAGCCACTGGCACCGGCGGCGGCCCAGCCGTCGTAGTCGGCGGGCACTCCGCGCACGTAGCACATCGCGTTGATCGAACTGGAGCCGCCCAGCACCTTGCCGCGCGGCCACCACAGCCGGCGTCCGTCCAGTGTCGGCTCGGTTTCGGTTTCCAGGTTCCAGTTGATGCGCCGGTTGTTGACCAGGCGGGCCAGCCCGGCCGGCATGTGGATGAACGGGTTGCGGTCGCGCGGCCCGGCCTCCAGCAGCAGCACCCGGCAGCCTGGATCGGCACTGAGGCGGTTGGCCAGCACGCAGCCGGCCGACCCGGCCCCCACGATGATGTAGTCGTACATGCCTGCCCTCGAATACGGACCGCTCCCCAACGGTGCCCTGCGAGCATAGGGCAGGGCAGCCGGTAGCGGGGACGGGATGACCGCCACGCTGCGTTGCGCGCATGGCCCTGCCGGAGACTGGCGATGTTGCGGTGCATCGTTTACCTTGCGCGCTCTGCTGCCTGGAGTTGCCACGATGCCGCCTTTGTCACGCCGCCCGAACCGGGAGTGGGTGCGATGAGCGCTGCAGCACCGGCACCGGTGCGTTCGGGGCTGCGCGGGGCGCTGCGGCAATCCCCGCCCCTGATCTGGGCGTGCCTGTACTTCTTCTGCCTGCTCAGCGGCTACTACGTGCTGCGCCCGGTGCGCGAGGCGATGGCCGCTTCATCCGACCTGCAGGCGGTGTTCCCGCCGGTGCTGATCAACTGGTTCAGCGCGCATGGCATCGCGCTGCAGGACTTCGTGCTGCAGGCACTGTTCACGTGCGTGTTCCTGATCATGCTGGTGCTGCAGCCGCTGTACGGCGCGGTGGTCAGCCGCTACCCGCGCCGGGTGTTCCTGCCGGCGGTGTACGGATTCTTCATCGTCTCCCTGTTGGGCTTCTATCTGCTGTTCGACAGTGGCGTGCCCGGGCGTGGCATGGCGTTCTTCTTCTGGGCCGCGGTGTTCAACCTGTTTGCGGTCGCGGTGTTCTGGAGCTTCATGGCCGACGTGTTCTCCAACACGCAGGCGCGCGCGGTGTACGGCTACATCGGTGCGGCCGGCACCCTCGGTGCCTTCCTCGGCCCGATCATCACCTCGGCGCTGGTGCAGCGGGTCGGCATTGCCAACCTGATGCTGGTCTCGGCGGGATTCCTCACCGCCTGCCTGGGGTGCATCTGGCGGCTGCGGTTATGGGCCGTGGCGCGTGAGCAGGAACAACAGCTGGCCTCCGGCGAGACCCCGATGGGCGGCAGCGTGCTCGACGGCCTGAAACTGATCGCGCGCGAGCCGCTGCTGCGCTGGCTGGCGGTGCTGGTGCTGTTCGGGGTGGGCATCGGCACGCTGCTGTACAACGAGCAGGCCTCGATCGTGCGCCGCCTCTACACCGACCCGGCGGCCAGCACCGCGTTCTTCTCGCGGGTGGACCTGGCGGTCAATGCGTTGACCCTGATCCTGCAGCTGGGCCTGACCCGCTGGCTGCTGTCGCGCCATGGCATCGCGCCGGCGCTGTTGATCCCGGGCTTTGCAATCATCATCGGCTTCTCGGTGCTGGCGGCCTCGCCGTTGCCGATGCTGGTGGCGCTGGTGCAGATCATGACCCGCGCCAGCGAATTCTCGCTGGCCAAGCCTGCACGCGAGACGATCTTCACCCGTGTGGACCGCCAGTGGCGCTACAAGGCCGGCGCGGCGATCGACACCGTGGTGTACCGCGGTGCGGACCTGACGTTCGCCTGGGTGCACAAGGGGCTGTCGCTGTTCGGGTCGCATGCGGTGTTCGCCGGTGGGCTGGTGGTGGCCGGAATCATGACCACGGCCGCGTTCGGGTTGCTGCACGAGGAAAAGAAGCTGCCGGCCGAGCGGCCGGAGTAAGCTCTTCGCATCCCATCGAGGCCTGCCCATGTACTGGACCGCACTGACCCTGACCCTGCTGGTCGCCCTGCTGCACGTGTACTTTCTCGTGCTGGAGATGTTCCTGTGGACCCGGCCGCTCGGCCTCAAGACGTTCCGCAACACGCCGGAGAAGGCCGAGACCACCCGCGTGCTGGCCGCCAACCAGGGCCTGTACAACGGCTTCCTGGCCGCCGGTCTGTTCTGGGGCGTGTTCGACCACCTGCCGATGCTGGTCAACTTCATGCTGGGTTGCGTGATCGTGGCCGGCTGCTACGGCGCCTACAGCGTCAACAAGCGCATCTTCTTCATCCAGGCCGTGCCGGCAATCCTGGCGGTGGCTGCGTGGTCGATGGTGCCGGCCTGAACCGGCGTAGAGCCACCCCATGGGTGGCTGCGCGATAACGATCAGCGCTTGGCCTGCAGCATTACCGATACCGGGCTGCACGCATCGAACACGGTGATGCATGCCTCGTCGTGCGCGCAAGTCGGACTCGCGGACCCCTACCCACCCTTTGACAGTGTGCGGGTGCGCAGCGAAAGCGCGACATCGTTCTACGCGCTGCTCTGAGACTGCGCTTCCATGGCCACCAGCCAACTGTCTAGGGTGGGGGTGTGCGGGTTTGCGGGACCGTCGTGCGCCATGGATGGCGCACGCGAGCTTACAGGGACGTACTTGCAGCGTGTCCCGCAAACCCGCACACCCCCGCCCAGCGCACAGGCGTGCAGATTGGGCTTGTCCGTCTACTTGGACAAAGCAAAGCGACAAAAAAAAACGGCGGACCGAAGTCCGCCGTTTTCGTTTACGCAGCTGCCTGGATCACGCCGCTTCCTGCGACTGCTGATCCTTGCGTTCGCGGTCGTAATACCCGGCCGAACGCAGCTCGTGCGGATCGAAATCGTCCACGGTGATGGTCTCCAGCGTCAGCGTGCGCAGCTCTTCCAGCAGCGTGCGCTCGTCCTGGGTGATCACACCCTCGGCCACGGCTTCGTCCAGCTGGGAGTGGAAGTCCAGCGCCTCGATACCCTTGGTCTTGACCGCCTTGATGAACTTGCGCTCGACCGGCTCGGCCATGATCGCCTTGGACAGGTAGCTGTTGATACGGCCACCCGGGTTGTTCTCGCACGGGGTCAGGAACACACCGCTGGCCAGACGATCACGCGCTTCGTTGGGCGCCATCAGCAGCGCGGCCACGCGGTGACCCAGACGGTCGCCGGGTGCCTCGGCACGACGGCCGAACGGGAAGATCAGCAGCCACATCAGCCAGCCGATCGGACGGATCGGGAAGTTGCGCAGGGCGCCCGACAGCGACTCTTCGATCTTGTGCACGCTGTCATGGAAGGCCCAGGCCAGCAGCGGCTGGTCCGCCGCCGGTGCGCCTTCGTCGTGGTAACGCTTGAGCATCGCGCTGGTCATGTAGATATGGCTCAGCACATCGCCCAGCCGACCGGACAGCGATTCCTTGAACTTCAGCTTGCCGCCCAGCGTCATCATCGAGATGTCGGCCATCAGCGCCAGGTTGGCCGAATAGCGGTCCAGCTTGCGGAAGTAACGGCGGGTGTAGGCATCGCCCGGGGCGGCACCGATGCGCGCACCGGTCAGGCCGAACCAGAACGAACGCACGGCGTTGGAAATGCCGAAGCGGATGTGACCGAACAGGCTGCGGTCGAATTCCTGCAGGCCGGCCCTGGTGTCCGGATCCTGCGCGGCCTTCATTTCCTTCAGCACCCACGGGTGGCAGAGGATCGCACCCTGGCCGAAGATCAGCAGGCTGCGGGTCATGATGTTGGCACCCTCCACCGTGATCGCGATCGGCGCGGCCTGCCAGCTGCGGCCGGCGAAGTTGCGCGGCCCCAGGATGATGCCCTTGCCGCCGATCACATCCATCATGTCCGAGATCACTTCACGGCTCATGGTGGTGCAGTGGTACTTGGCGATCGCCGACGGCACCGACGGCACATCGCCGCGATCAACCGCAGCAGCGGTGGCCTGGCACAGCGCGCTGATCGCGTAGGCCTTGCCACCGATGCGGGCCAGTGCTTCTTCCACGCCTTCGAAGCGACCGACCGACAGGCCGAACTGCTTGCGGATGCGTGCATAGGCACCGGTCACCACGGCACCGGCCTTGGCACCGCCACTGGCGGTGGAGGGCAGGGTGATCGAGCGGCCCACGGCCAGGCACTCGTTGAGCATGTTCCAGCCCTTGCCGGCCTTCTCAGCACCGCCGATCAGCTGGGTCAGCGGAATGAACACGTCCTTGCCGCGGATCGGACCGTTCTGGAAGGTCGAGTTGAGCGGGAAGTGGCGGCGGCCGATTTCCACGCCGGCCGTCTCACGCGGCAGCAGCGCCAGGGTGATGCCGATATCGCGGGTGGTGCCGATCAACCCGTCCGGGTCGTACATGCGGAAGGCCAGGCCGATCAGCGTGGCCACCGGGGCCAGGGTGATGTAGCGCTTGTCGAAGGTCAGCTTGACGCCGAGCACCTGCTCGCCGTTCCACTCGCCCTTGCAGACGATGCCGTAATCCGGGATCGAGGTGGCGTCCGAACCGGCGAACGGACCGGTCAGGCCGAAACAGGGTACTTCGCGGCCATCGGCCAGGCGCGGCAGGTACTGGTCCTTCTGCGCCTGGGTGCCGTAGTGGTTGAGCAGTTCGCCCGGGCCGAGCGAGTTGGGCACGCCGACGGTGGAGCTGACCACGCTCGACACCGAGGCCAGCTTCTGGATCACCTTGTGGTGGGCCAGCGCGCTGAAGCCCAGGCCGCCGTATTCCTTCGGGATGATCATGCCGAAGAACTTGTTCTTCTTGATGAAGCTCCACAGTTCCGGCGGCAGGTCGGCATAGACGTGGGTGATTTCCCAGTCATTGACCATTTTGCACAGCTCTTCGACCGGACCATCCAGGAAGGCCTGTTCCTCGGCGGTGAGCTGCGGCTTGGGGTAGTTCAGCAGGATGTTCCAGTCCGGATCGCCGGTGAACAGCTGGCCTTCGAAACCGACCGAGCCGGTTTCCAAGGCGATGCGCTCGGTCTGCGACAGCGGCGGCAGCACCTTGCGGAACACCTTCATCATCGGGGCGGTCAGCAGCGGCTTGCGGATGAAGGGCAGCAGCAGCGGCACGGCGATGACCGCGACGATGGCGGCGGCCACGATGGTGGCGGTCTGGTTGACGTAGGGGA
>NZ_DAMAGC010000039.1:22810-32411 GCF_031995405.1 Stenotrophomonas sp.
GGGATGAACCAGCAGGCGGCCAGCAGCACGACGCTGATGATCGTCCAGGTGATCAGCCGCATCCGATGGTAGGCGACGATGGCGCCCGCCAGCAGGATGGCCAGGAAGGGAACGACAATGCTCATGAGCGTGCTCCGGTGACGTGCTCGGTAGTGGCGGACTGTGCCACGGCGGAGGCCGAGGGCAACACGTCCAGATAGTCCAACACAGTAGCGGTAAAGGCGTTGTTGTCGTCAGCGGCGACCATATGCGTGGCCTCCGGCAACTGCACATGGCGCGCATGCGGCACCAACGCGAGGAACTCGGCCACCGTCTGCGGGGTGACCAGGGTGCTGCGCCCGCCGCTGACCAGCAGCAACGGGCATTTCACCTGGCGCGCCGCCTCGGCGAGCGCGTCCTGGTGCTGTTCGCTGTCGCGCGCCAGTTCGGCGACCAGGCGTGGGTCCCAGTGCCAACGCCAGCGGCCCTGGCCGTCTTCGCGCAGCAGTGCGCGCAGCGCGTCTTCGGACTTGCGCGGGCGGTGCGGCAGGTAGGCCGAAATCACGTCGGCGGCCTGCGACAGCGAGGCGAAACCGTCCGGGTGCGCGGTCATGAACATCAGGATGCGTTCGACCCCGGCGGTGTCCCAGCGCGGCGTGATGTCCACCAGCACCATCGCCGAGAACAGGCCGGGCCAGCGCGATTCGGCGAGCAGCCCGAACAGGCCGCCCATCGAAGCGGCCACCAGGATCGGCGGCTGCGGTTGTTCACCGGCCAGCACGATCAGGTCATCGGCGAACTGTTCGCCGTGGTAGGGCAGGTCGGCCGGGTTCCAGTCCGAATCACCGTGGCCGCGCGCGTCATAGGCCAGCGTCTGGTAGCCGGCGGCGGCCAGCGACTGCGCGGTGGCGGTCCAGGCGTGTCGGGTCTGGCCGAAGCCATGCGCGAACAGCACCGTGCCGCGGCGTCCCGGCGCGGAGCGGGTGACGGCCAGCACGGCGTCGTGCGCGCCGGTCAGTCGCGCATCTTCAAAACGGGGCAGGGTAGCGGAAGGATTTACCATACTCGTTAGTATGGACCTGCCCCGTGGCATGTCAATACTTGGGGGTATGGTGCTCGCCGAGGTGCCGCCGACACCGTGGCGACGCAGGCGCGGCGACGGCCCCGCGCGGGTCGCGGCAACGGCTTTTGGCGGACACGGACCCCGGCGTATGGTTAAATCGTCGCCATGAATGAACCTGAAGCTTCCGCCGGCGAGCCACGTGCCGGCCGCAACAGCCGCCTGAGCGCGGAAGACTGGGCCCAGGCCGCCCTGGACCTCATTGCAGAACAAGGCGTTGGTGCGGTCGCGGTGGAGCCGTTGGCGCGTCGCCTCGGAGTGACCAAGGGCAGTTTCTACTGGCATTTCCCCTCGCGCGATGCGCTGCTGCAGGCCGCGCTGGAGCGCTGGGAACTGTTCGAGCAGGAGCAGGTGTTCGGCAGCCTGGAAGACGTGCCCGATCCGCGCGTGCGCCTGCGCCAGCTGTTCCAGGTAGTGGCACACGAAGTGCAGCCGCACATCATCTACAGCGAGCTGCTCAAGGCGCTGGACCACCCGATGGTGCGGCCGGTCATCGACCGCGTGTCGCACCGCCGGCTGGAATACCTGGTGGCCTCGTTCCGCCAGGCCGGGTTGAGCCGTACCGATGCGCAGCACCGCGCACGCCTTGCCTATGCGGCGTATGTCGGCTTCCTGCAGTTGTCGCTGCAATTGCAGCAGCCCAAGCAGGCCCGCGAGGATTTCGAAGCGTATGTCGAGCACGTGATCGAGACGCTGATCCCGATCGGCTGAGGCCGCGCCGGGTTGCAAGCGAAAAGGCCGCGGAGACGCGGCCTTTTTCGTGGGTGGGCGCAGCTGCAGCGGCGCCCGGAAGCACAAAAAACAACGGCCCCTTTCGGGGCCGTTGCTTCAAGCGGTCAGATCGCGTGCAGCGGCGATCAGAAGCGCTGGGTGTACTGCATGAACAGGTAGCGATCGTAGTCCAGCATCGGATCGATCGACGACGAGTTGTTGTTGGTCAGCGAGTAGGTGATCGGCGGCTGCTTGTTCCAGATGTTGCGGGCACCGATGGTGACCGAACCATTCCAGGGAGCAGCCCAGGTCACCGAGACGTCCTGGTAGCTGATCGAACCCTTCTTGTTG
Source organism: Stenotrophomonas sp. (assembly GCF_031995405.1). GTDB lineage: Bacteria > Pseudomonadota > Gammaproteobacteria > Xanthomonadales > Xanthomonadaceae > Stenotrophomonas. The sequence goes on from NZ_DAMAGC010000039.1 coordinate 24,972, forward strand.
GCGCCGATACCACCGCCCCAGCCATTGTTGGGGGTCTGGTAGTCGGGCTGGTTGCACTCGGTTTCGTCGTAGCAGAAGTCGCGGTAGCCGCCGTAGTAACGCAGGTTCCAGCTGGCCGACAGGTCGCCCTTGGCCCAGTTCACGCCCAGGGTGGCACGCACGCGCGGGTAGTTCCAGTAACCGGCGAAGTCATCCCACGGAGCGCCGTCTTCGGCCTGCTGGCGGAAGGCAACCAGGTAGTTGCTGTCCAGGTGGACCGAGAACTGGCCTGCCGCGAACTCCGGCAGACGGTAGTTGGCGCCGAAGTTGTAGCCTTCGGTTTCCAGCGCACCCAGGTTGGCGTTGCCGCGGCTCAGGGTCACGATCTGACCGGTGGTCGCGTCACGGCTGTAGTTGCAGAACGAGGTGACCCCGTTGTAGCACTGGTTCAACACGTAGGTCGCGTCAACGGCGGTGATCACGTTGGAGATGCTGATCTTGTACCAGTCCAGCGAGAAGTCCAGGCCCTGGACCCAGCGCGGGCTGAAGACCAGGCCCACGGTACGGGTCTTGCTGTATTCCGGTTCGAGGTCGGCATTGCCGACGCCGGCCTGGAAGGGAGCATTGCCCTGGGTTTCACGCGCGGTCACCGGCACGCCGGCATTGTCGGTCTGGCGGAAGGTCGGTGCCAGGCCTTCGCTGGCGCAGCGGGCAGCCGCGACCGGGTTGGCCAGCTGGCCGAAGCGCGCATCGCACGGATCGGTCAGGTCATCGAAGGTCTGCGAACCGCCACCGAAGGTGTCGTCCAGGGTCGGGGCACGGAAGCCCTTGCCGTAGGTGGCACGCACCAGCAGGTCTTCGACCGGCTTCCAGGTCACGCTGAACTTGCTGTTGGTGGTGTCGCCGAAACGATCGTAGTCGGAGTAGCGGCTGGCCACGTCGAACGACAGTTCCTTGGCGAACGGCAGGTCCTTCAGGACCGGAATCATCAGCTCCAGGTAGACTTCGTCGGTCTTGTACTTGCCGTTGGTGGCACCGGCGGCCAGGTCGGTGGTGTAACCGGCGCTGGACAGCTGGTCGGGGTTGTCATAACCCGACACTTCACGGTGCTCCACGCCTGCTGCGAAGGCGAATTCGCCCGCGCCGCCCGGCATGTCGAACAGACCACCGGTCACGTTGGCGAAGTACTGCTTGCTCACGCTCTGCTGGGTCGCCTGGCCGAGGGTGTTGATGTACTTCAGCGCGTCGGCGGTGGAGGCCGACGGGCCGCCCAGGATGTTGAACGGGGTGCACTGGCCGGCCGACAGGCTGGTGCCCAGCGGGATCGGGTTGGCGGCGGTACCGCACTGGACCACGCCCTGGCTGTTCAGGAACGACGGGCCCAGGGCTTTTTCCAGCGCCAGCAGGTTGATGTTGCCGGTGCTGATCTGGGTGACGTCGAACTTGTTGTAGTTGATGCCCGCATCCCAGTTCCAGCCGTGGCTGCCGACTTCAAACGCGCCTTCCAGGGCGGCATCGAAGTGGTAGCTCTTCACATCGTTCTGCGAGATGCGCGGAATCTCGATGGTGCGGCGGAACCAGGAGGTGATGTCGTCACCCACCGGGTTGTAGTAGCTCTGGCCGCTGATCGCCACCGGGTAGGTCGGCTGCGCGGTGCCGGTCAGCGGGTAGCCCGCGACCTGACGCTCCGAATTACGCTCGGAGTACATCACCGTCGACTTGAAGGTGACGTAGTCGTTGATCTCGAAGCTGCCGGCGGTGAAGAGCGACTTCGTTTCGGTCTCCTGCGCCAGCATCATCTGCTGGGTGGAGTTGAAGCGGTCGTCGACCGTCACGGCGTTGTGGTAATTCGCCAGATTGCGCGAATCGGCACCGACGCCCTGACCATCGTAAGAGCCGGTGTGATTCAGGATGTAGGTTTCACCGTCATAGTTGAAACGGCCCCACGGACCGGTCGCGCTCAGCGCGTCCAGCGGGTGTGCCGGACCATAGGTGGTGCGGGTCAGCGCACGATCCTTGGCGAAGACCGGCTTCTCCTTGGAGTAGCTGGCGCCGAACAGGATCGACGAACGCTCGCCGGTGGCGCCCAGGGTGAAGGAATAGGCTTCCTTCTGACCGTCGCCACGGCTGTTCTGGCCGATCAGGCCGCTGACTTCAGCGCCTTCGAAGTTGGTGCGCAGGATGATGTTGATCACGCCGGCGATGGCGTCGGAGCCATAGATCGCCGAGGCGCCGTCCTTCAGCACTTCGATACGCTCGATCAGTGCGGTCGGGATGGTCGAGAGGTCGGTGAAGCCGGCCAGGCTGGAGGTCCAGCGCTTGCCGTTCACCAGCACCAGGGTGCGCTGTTCGCCCAGGTTGTACAGGTTGACGTACTGGCCGCCCTGTTCCGGGTTGGAGGCGAGCACGGCGGCCTTGCTGAAGGTCTGCGTGCCGGACACGGTCAGGTTCTGCAGGATGTCGCCGACGCTGACCAGACCCGACTTCTTGATCTCCTCGGAGGAGACCGTGAAGATCGGCTGGGCGGTTTCGACATCGACCGAACGGATGCGCGAACCGGTGACCTGGATGCGATCCAGGTTGGTTGCACCCGCAGCTTCCTGCGCTTGGGCGGTGCCGCCTGCAGCGGCGCTCGCGACCAGCGCGACGACGACCGCGTCACGCAGCTTGTTGGACGTAAAGTTCATTGCTCTCTCTCTCCAAGGGAATCTTGGGTATTCACTAGGGGTGTGTTTGCCTGCAGCGGCGCCAAACAAGCAGCGCCAAACACCACGAGGCTGACTCGATAGTAACTGCGGATCTCCAAGAATTAAAGTAGCGTTAATGCACGCTGTAAACGACTTATCAGTTCGCAAAATCCTGAAAAATCAATCACATCTCTCGTGAGAGCCGTCAGATTTGTCTCGTTGGTTAAGCTGTAGTGAAGAAAATAGTTGCAATTGATTTGTCACGCTTTGTATCAATGCGTGTCCGATCACGTCTTCTGCTATAGCCACGGCTTGACCGTATGGGGCAATCAATGCCACGCGCGGGCGAGAAAATGCTTCTGAATCAAGCGTGCGCGTGCATGGTCGCGGCGCGCCCATGAAAAAAGGCGCGCCGATGGGCGCGCCTTTTGAAACAATCCACCCGCGCCAGGCGCTCGGGGATCAGAGATCCTGTTCGTAGCGGACGTAGGGCACGGTGCCTTCGTCGGTGCTTTCGTTGCGCGGGGCAAAGGGGTTCTTGCCGCGGGTGATCACGTTCTCGGCACCGACGGTGAGCTGGCCGCTCCAGGGGGTGCGCCAGGTGAGGCCGACGCCCAGACCTTCCCACTTGCCGGGCTGGCCGGGCACGTCGACCACGCGGCCGATGATGTTGCCGCTGAAATTGCCGTAGCCGGCGCCGATGGTCAGGCTCTTGCTGTCCCAGCGGTCGACCAGCGCCGGCGAGGCGTCGGACAGCGGCACCAGGCGTGCCTTGGCGTAGGTGCCGCCAATCGAGACGAAGCCTTCGCGGCCGATGTTCTTCTGGCCGAACACGGTCAGGTCGTTCTGCTCGGCACGCAGTGCCGGTGACTTGTTGGGTCCGGCCAGCCAGGCAGGCAGGGTGTCGCGGCCGCTGCCGGCGGTGATGCCCAGGCGTCCGCCGGCACGGTTGAACGCGGCGGTACCGCTGACCCGACGGCTGAGCGCGTTGTCGTCGTCATCCCCCAGGGTGGCGAGCATGCAATGACTGGCCAGGCCGCTGATGCTGGTGCCGCGGCTGCTGTTGCAGAGCAGGCCCAGCGAATCGCCGGAGGACAGCCCGAAGGCGGCATCCAGCGAGCTGCGACCGAAATGCCAGCGGGCGCCGACCGCCTGTTCGCCGGTCGGTTCCAGGTACAGCAGGGCTTCCACCTTGCCGCTGCCCTTGTTCCAGATCGGCAGCACGGTGCTGTCCTGGCGCGGCTTGTTCTGCGCGTGCGCGCCCGTTATCGCAGCGAGGGCGATCACGAGGGCCAGCGGTAGACGCAGAAGGGGGCGCATGGGAACTCTCAGACAACAGCGGTGAGCACAAGTTCCCGCCGAAGCGGGACACTGATCCTAGGGCGTTTATGATTTCTTAACAAGTCTTGGTTCTCCCCAGAACAAAACTCGTGCGGCGATTACTGAAGCCGTTCAGGTGCCGGTGAGGGAACACCGGTATCGCTGAACAGTATGGCCAGTTCCGTCAAGGGAAAGTGATACTCACGTCCGCAGAACTCGCAACGCACTTCCACCGCACCGGTCGGCTCGGCGGCGGCGCGGGCCTCGGTCTCGCCCAGCGATTCCAGCATGCCCTCCACCCGCTCGCGCGAGCAGGAGCAGGCGAAGCGCAGCGGGCGCTCGCCCAGCAGTTCCGGCTTTTCTTCATGGAACAGCCGGTGCAGCAGTTCGTTGCCGGCCACCTCGAGCAGTTCCTGCTTGCCCAGCGTCTCGAACAGGGCGCTGGCGCGCGACCAGCCGTCGTGGTCACCCTCGTCGCCCGGCAGCTTCTGCAGCAGCAGACCGGCGGCGCGCTCACCGTCGGCGGCCAGCAGCAGGCGGGTGGGCAACTGCTCGGACTGGCGGAAGTAATCTTCGAAGGCTTCATCCATGCCCGAGGCGGTCAGCCCGACGAGGCTCTGGTAGCGCTGCGGTTCGCGCGGGTCAAGGCCGGGGTTCTCGATGGTGATGGCCAGCAGCGCATCCTCGCCCAGCGCGGTCAGGTCGCGCGGGGCATCGCCACCGCCATCGGCCAGCTGCACGATGCCGCGCAGGGTGCCGGCGGCGGTGCATTCGGCGAACAGGGTGCGCATGGCGGTGTTGCTGCGCAGCTGGATCGCCAGCCGCCCGTCCACCTTGGTGTGCCCGGTGAACAGCGCCGAGGCGACGCTGGCCTCGCCGAGCAGTTCAGCGGCGGCCGGCGGGTAGACGGCGTGGGACAGGATCTCGCGCCAGGTTGCATCGAGGTGCACGTGCACGCCGCGGACGCCGGCATCGGGAAGCAGGAAACGGACAAGGGTGTCGGATTGGGCGGTCATCGGCTCGGTGGCTGCGCTTATGGAGGGGCGGTTGCCGGATAATGCGCCGACAACCGTGCAAGCAAAGGATGCACCACTGATGGGGGCAGAGCGCAGCAATCTCAAGGCCGGACCGGGCCTGGAACCGTCACGCCCGCGGCGTTGGCACTGGAAGCGGTTGCTGTGGCTGCCGGTGCTGTTTGCCGCCTTCAGCGTGGTGCAGGTGCTGGTGCTGCGCTTCATCGATCCGCCGCTCTCCACGGTGATGCTGTGGCGCTACGGCGAGGCGCTGGGCCAGGGCGAGTGGGACTACCGCCTGCATTATCAGTGGCGTGACCTGGAGCAGATGGCGCCGAGCCTGCCGATCTCGCTGGTGGCGGCCGAAGACCAGCGTTTCCCCGAGCACAATGGCTTCGACCTGCAGGCGATCGAGAAGGCGCGCGACCACAACGCCAAGGGCGGTCGCCTGCGCGGCGCCAGCACGATCAGCCAGCAGGTCGCCAAGAACCTGTTCCTGTGGCAGGGCCGCAGCTGGATCCGCAAGGGCCTGGAGGTCTGGTACACGGTGCTGATCGAGGCGCTGTGGCCGAAGTCGCGGATCCTGGAGATGTACGCCAACATCGCCGAGTTCGGCGACGGCATCTACGGCGCGCAGGCCGCCGCCCGGCAGTACTGGGGCAAGGATGCCGCACGCCTGAGCCCGGCCGAGAGCGCGCGGCTGGCCGCGGTGCTGCCGGCGCCGCGCCGCTACAACGCCAGCAAGCCAGGGCCGTATGTGCAGCGCCGTGCGGCGTGGATCCAGCGGCAGGCCCGTCAGTTGGGCGGCGGCGCCTATCTGGGCGAGGACTGACTGCCGACCGCTACAATCCCTGCATGACAGCCCAACGCCTGACCCTGGTCATTGCTGCACACAACGAAGCGCTGGTGCTGCCGATGCTGCACCCGCGGCTGCGCGCGGTGCTGGACGGGCTGCACGATATCGAGGGACGGGTGCTGTATGTCGATGACGGCAGCACCGATACGACCTGGTCGGTGATGCAGGCGCTGGCCGAGGCCGATCCGCGCGTGGGCGTGCTGCGGCTGTCACGCAACTTCGGCAAGGAAGCGGCGCTCACCGCGGGGTTGGATTTCGTCGGGGACGGGGCGGCGATGATCCTGGACGCCGATGGCCAGGATCCGCCGGAACTGATTCCCGAGTTCGTGGCGTTGTGGCAGCAGGGCTACGACAACGTGTATGGCACGCGGCTGGTGCGCGACGGCGAAGGTTGGTTCAAGCGCAGTACGGCGGCCGCCTTCTATCGGGTGATCGGGCGTCTGTCCAAGACCCCGATCCCGGCCGATACCGGCGATTTCCGCCTGTTGTCGCCGCGCGCGCTGGCGGCGCTGGGACAGCTGCGTGAACGCCACCGGTTCATGAAGGGGCTGTTCGGTTGGGTCGGCTTCCGGCGCAAGGCGCTGCCCTACCACCGGCATGCGCGGTTGGTGGGGGAGAGCAAGTTCGGGCTGTGGAAACTGTGGAATTTCGCGCTGGAAGGGATCACCGGTTTTTCGACCGCGCCGTTGCGGGTGACTACGTACCTGGGGCTGGCCGCGGCGGGGTTTGCCTTCGTGTTCGCGCTGTGGATCGTGGGCAAGGCGGCGCTGTACGGGGACCGCGTGGCGGGCTGGCCGACGATGATGGTGGTGATCCTGTTCCTGGGCGGCGTGCAGTTGATCGCGCTGGGCCTGATCGGGGAATACCTGGGGCGGCTGTACGAGGAGTCCAAGCAGCGCCCGCTGTACCTGGTTGACACCTGGCAGGCACCGTTCGTGGCAGACTCGGGCCTGCATCCCATCGGTGGAGAGCAGCGAGATGACCACGGTACGACAGCTGTTGGAAGGCAAGTCCCCTGAGGTTTTCGCGGTACCCCCGGACGCGGCGGTGATCGACGCGATCCGGCTGATGGCCGACAAGGGCATCGGGGCGGTGGTGGTGATGGAGGGGCGGCAACTGGTCGGGATCCTCTCCGAGCGCGATTACGCGCGCAAGATCGTGCTGCACGAGCGCTCATCGCGGACGACGCGGGTGAGCGACATCATGACCGCCAAGGTGGTGACAGTGGCCCTGGCCGAACAGGTGGAGCACTGCCTGCAACTGGTGACCGACTACCGCATCCGACACCTGCCTGTGGTGGACGCCGGCAGCGTGGTCGGGGTGATTTCGATCGGCGACCTGGTCAAGTCGGTGATCGATGAGCAGGCGCAGAAGCTGGACCAGCTGCAGCAGTACATCGTGGCGGGGTGAGGCGGTAGCTGGCCTGTTATCCGCGCTGTTTCCCACGGCGTGGGAGCGCGGCTGTCGGTGGGTCGGGCGCTGGGCGCCCATGCCCTTTCCGGCGAATGTCCCCCGGCCGCGGGGCGGCCTCCTCCTTTATTTCGCCTCCAAGGGCATGGGCGCCCAGCGCCCGACCCACCGACCA
>NZ_DAMAGC010000040.1:0-32373 GCF_031995405.1 Stenotrophomonas sp.
GCTGCAGCACGTTGTACCCGGTCATCCGCTTGTAGCGGCTGATCACGTCGCCGATCGTGTAGTTGCGCACGTGGCCCATGTGCAGCGCACCGGACGGGTACGGCAGCATCGAGAGGCAGTAGTACTTCGGCTTGTCCGAGGTCTCGGTGACCTCGAAGGCACGCGTGGCATCCCAGAACTTCTGGGCGGCGGATTCAACCTGCTGCGGATCGTAAACGTTGGGTTCGACGCTGGTCATGGAAACGCTAGTGCGGCGGCAAAGCGGGACAGGGTACCGCAGTGCGGCATGGGGCTCCAATCGAGTGCGTCATCGATGCCCCTCAAAGCCCTCATCCTGTTGAATCGCCACGGTTTTTCATTGGCGATCCGATTCCAGCGGGCGCCGTACCTGCGCGCCGGCCCCGTCAACGGCGAGGATGCGCCGTCGGCAGCGCAGCGACCAGCCACACCAGCCAGCACCCGAATGCCAGCCGCTGCGCCAGCGGCGCCGGCATCCATGCCTGCAGCACGAACGCCGCCAGCACCATCGCCACGCCGCAGCCCAGGTGCAGCAGCGCCGATGCACGCCAGCCCGGCACGCGCAGTGCGCCCAGGCCGTACATCACCGTACCCGGCACGAACGCCAGCACCCACACCATCCACGCGCTGGCGTGGAACTGGCTGGCCCGGCTCTGGATGTCCTCGGCATCCAGCGGCAGCAGGCCCATCGCAGCAATGCCGAACCCGGCCAGTACCAGCAACTGCACGCCGACCCGCATCGTCCACGGCGAGGTTCGCGGCACCCGCAGCAGCAGGCGCATGGCCACCCCACAGGAAAGCAGCCCCGGCAGCACGAAGCCCAGCCAGCTGAATGCCTGCGCGTGCGGCACACCGCTCGCGCCCAGCAGCGCCACCGGATGGCGCAGCGCTTCATAGCCCGGCAATGCCACGCCAAACCCGGCCACGGCGGCCACGAACAAGACGGCGGCCACCGCGCCAAGGGCGCGATCGATGCGGTGCGGGGTCTGCATGGAACAACTGCCTGTGCGGGTCCGGGGCGCGCATTGTCGCCGGTTTGCGCCGATCACGGGGCAGCGGGGTTGCGTCCCGCCGCGCGCGCACCCATACACTGCCTACATCTTTACTCGTTGATTGCCGACCATGAGCGAATTGCCGCACGTCTTCGACGCCACCACCGCCACCTTCGAAGCCGAGGTGCTGCAGAAGTCCCTGCAGACACCGGTGCTGGTGGATTTCTGGGCCACCTGGTGCGAGCCCTGCAAGACCCTCGGCCCCATGCTGGAAAAGCTGGCTGGCGAATACCACGGCGCGTTCGAGCTGGCCAAGGTCGATGTCGACCAGGAGCAGCAGATTGCCGCCGCCTTCCAGATCCGCTCGGTGCCGACGGTATTCCTGGTCAAGGGTGGCCAGCTGGTGGATGGCTTCCCGGGCGCGCTGCCGGAAGGCCAGATCCGCGAGTTCCTGGCCCAGCACGGGGTCACCCCGGCCGAACCGGTCGCCGAAGCGGTGGCCGAACCGGAGCCGCTGGATCCGCAGGCCCAGGTCGATGTGCTGCGCGCGGCGATCGCGGCCGAGCCGGACAAGGACGAGCTCAAGCTGGACCTCGCCCTGGCCCTGCTGCAGACCGGCGCCAGCGCCGAGGCCAGCACGCTGATCGATGCCCTGCCGGCCAACCTGGCCACCGATGACCGTGCGGTGCGCGCCCGTGCGCGCCTGGATTTCGCCTTTGCCCTGCAGGATGCGCCCGCGGCCGAGGTACTGGACGCACGCATTGCCGCCAACGGCGATGACCTGCAGGCCCGCCACCTGCGCGGCGTGCAGCTGCTGCTCGGCGGACAGGACGAGGCCGCGCTGGGGCAGTTCCTGGAGATGCTGCGCCGCGACCGCAGCTTCGCCGACGGCCTGCCACGCAAGCTGCTCATCGACGCCTTCAAGGTGATCGGCGACGATGACCTGATCGGCCGCTACCGTCGGCGCATGGCCTCGCTGCTGTTCTGAGGCTCTGGCGCAGTGTCGGCCGCCGGATGCCGGAAACGACACCGCCCTTTACCGGATCCCACAGAGTCCGGGCGTGATCTCGGTCACGTTCAGAAACCCTGCACGAAGCGCGGGCAATAATGCCCGCGCGGCGCATTGGACGTCGCGATCCATTCGGGGGGATGAGGTCTGGGCCATCGGGGTCGCAGGGCTGCGCCCCGCCCTGCAGGGCCCAGACAACGTGAGTTCGACCCGCTTGCCACATTTTTCCCGCCTGGGCGGCCGCCTGCTGATGCTGGCCGCCCTGCTGTTGCCCGCCGCCCCCTTGCTCGCCCAGGACTGGAACTACCGGGTCCGTCCGGGTGACACCCTGTGGGACCTGGGCACGCGCTATCTCAAGCCGTCGGTCCCCTGGGAACAGTTGCAGGCGCACAACCGCGTGGCCGATCCGTACCGGTTGCCGCCGGGCACGCAGCTGCGCTTCCCGATCGCCTGGCTGGCGGTGCAACCCGCGCCGGCCCGGGTGCTGGCCACGCGCGGCCGGGTCCAGGTCGGCGCTGCCGGCCAGACATCCCTGCGCGATGTCATCGAAGGCGAGCTGCTGACCATCGGCCAGCAACTGGTCACCGGCGCCGACGCCAGCGTGACCATCGCCTTCGCCGATGCCTCGCGGCTGCAGCTGCGCGAGAACTCGCGCCTGCGCCTGGACCAGCTGAGCCGCTACGGCCGCACCGGCATGGTCGACACCCGCCTGCGACTGGAACAGGGCCGCACCAGCAGCCGGGTGACGCCGGCCAGCGGCCCGGCGTCGCGATACATCATCGATGCTCCCAGCGCGACCAGCAGCGTGCGCGGCACGGTGTTCCGGGTCAGCGCGGGCGATGCCACCCACAGCGCGGCCACCGAGGTGATCGAAGGCAAGGTGCAGGTCGGCAATCGCCGCGGCCAGCGCCTGGTCACGCGTGGCCAGGCAAGCCGCAGCCTGTCAGCCGACGTACGCCCGGGCCAGGCGCAGGCGCTGCTGCCGGCACCGGTGCTGGACGCGGCGCGGTTGCGCCTCGATCCGCTGCCGGCGCAGCTGGCATGGTCGGCGGTGGACACCGCCGCACAGTACCGGGTCGACGTGGTCCGCGCCGACCAGCCGGAAATCCTGCTGTTCGCCCAGGACACGGCCGCCACCACGCTCACCGTACCGGACCTGCCGCCGGGCGAGCTGCGCCTGCTGGTGCGCGCGGTCAGCGCCGATGGCGTCGAAGGCCTGGATGCCGAGCGCGACTTCGTGGTGCGCGACCAGCCCGTGGCACCGTTGACGGTGCGCCCGGTCAACCAGGAAACCGTCCACAGCGCGCGGCCGCGGTTCGAATGGAGCCAGGTCAGCGGTGCCGAGGCGACGGTGCTGCAGATCGCACACGATGCGCAGTTCCTGGAGCCGGTGCTGGAGCAGGAAAGCCGCAGCACCCACCTGCGCCCGACCAGGGAGCTGCCGCCGGGCAGCTATTTCTGGCGCGTGGCCTCGCGCGACGCTGCCGGCCACCGGGGACGCTTCGGCCAGCCGGTGGCGCTCACCCTCAGTGATGCCCCGGTCGATCCGGCATTGCAGCCGCCGCAGGCGGCCAAGGGCCAGCTGACGCTACGCTGGCAAGCCGGCGAGCCCGGCCAGCGCTATCGCGTGCAGTTGGATCGCACCGGCGATTTCGCCCAGCCGCTGCTGGACCGTGAGGTCGATCAACCCGAGGTCTCGCTAAGGCGTCCGTGGCGGGGCACCCTGCACGCACGGGTGCAGTACATCGACGACGACGGCTACGCCGGCCCGTTCTCGCCGGCGCAGCAGATCAAACTGCCCTGCCGTACCTGCTATGGCGTGGGTGGCGGCGCGTTGCTGTTGTGGCTGCTGCTGTGAAACCCCTGCTGCTGTCCTGGCCGCACCGCGTTCTGCTGGCGACCCTGGTCGGCGCGCTGGCTGCGTCCGCCAGTCATTGGCAGTGGTTCTGGCAACAGGATGAGGCGGTGTACGACGCTTATGTCGGCGACTGGGAGTACCGCCCCGACCCGCGCCTGCTGATCGTGGCGATCGACGACAACAGCCTTCAGCAGATCGGCCAATGGCCGTGGCCACGGTCGGTCCATGCCCGGTTGCTGGACCGCCTCACCCAGGCCGGCAGTTCGAGGGTGGTACTGGACCTGATGCTGTCCGAGCCGGACCGCCAGGACGCGGCGCAGGACGCCGACCTGGCGGCGGCGATCCGGCGCAACGGCCACGTCGTGTTGCCGGTACTGGCCGCACCGGCCAGCGGCCCGCGCATGGCCGAGGAACTGCTGCCCATCCCGCTGATCGCCGCCAACGCGGCCACGCTCGGCCACAGCGACATCGAGGTGGATGCCGATGGCGTGGCGCGCGGGTTGTACCTGGCCGCCGGCATCGGCTCGCCGCACTGGCCCGCGCTCGGGCTGGCCCTGGCCGACACGCCCGGTCCGTTGCCGGGCCTGCGCGACCCGGAGCCGACGCAGTCCTCGCCGTACCAGTGGCGCCGCGACCACTACGTGCGCGTGCGCTACGCCGGCCCACCGGAAACCTTCCCGCAGGTCTCTTACGTGGACGTGCTCAACGGCGACGTCGATCCTGCCCTGCTGCGCGGACGGCGGGTGCTGGTCGGCATGACCGCCAGCGGCATCGCACCCCGCCTGCTCACCCCCACGACCCGCGAGCGCTGGATGAGCGGCAGCGAGTACCAGGCCAACGTGGCCTCGATGCTGCTCGAGGACAAGGTCATCACCCTGCCCCCCCCGCTCTGGCAGGACCTGCTGAGCGGGGTCCTGGTGGCGCTGTGCTGCCTCGGCCTGACCCTGCCCCGCGCGGCGGCCAGCGCCCTGCTCGCCCTGCCTGTCACGCTGCTGGTCAGCTTCGTGCTGCTGCGCGCGGGCAACCTGTGGTTCGCCCCGGCCGCCGCACTCACCGGCATGCTGGCGGTGATTGCCGCCTGGGTGCTGTGGCGGATCAGTGCGTGGCGGCGCCAGGCCAACAGCGATGCGCTGACCGGGCTGGGCAACCGCCTGCGCTTCGAGCAGGCCCTCCAGCAGGAGCACGATGCCGGTCGCCGCAGCGGCCGCCCGCTCAGCCTGGTCCTGATCGACGTGGACCATTTCAAACACCACAACGATGTGTACGGCCACCACGCCGGCGACAGCGTGCTGCGCCGGATCGCCAGCGAAATCGGCGCGCATGCACGTCGCCCGCGCGACATGGCCGCGCGCTTCGGCGGCGACGAGTTCGCCCTGATCCTGCCCGACACCAGCGCCGACGGTGCGGTGCAGGTGGTCGAGGACCTGCTGGCGCGGACACGGTCGATGGAGGTCCCGGCCGGGCCGGGGCAGACCCTGCGGATCACCCTGACCGTGGGCATCTATACCCGCGTGCCCGCCAGCGACAGCGAGCCGCGCCATTATTTCGAAGGCGCCGACGCGGCGCTGTACCGGGCCAAGGCCGCAGGCCGCGACGGCTACGCGGCCAACGACGGCAGCTGATCCCCACACGCCCACCATACGCAGGCGAATGTTAGACTTCGACCACCGTCCCCTGCGTGACCCGACCGATGAAGGCCACCGTTTTCCGCCATGGCATCAACCTGTGGCCGCCGTTCCTGTTCACCGGCATCCACGTTACCGAGGTCAGCGACGACTACCGCCACGTGCGCGTCGAACTGCGCATGCGCCCGTGGAACCGCAACTACGTGGGCACCCATTTCGGCGGCAGTCTGTTTGCGATGACCGATCCGTTCTGGATGCTCACCGTGATGCAGAACCTGGGCCGCGACTACTACGTGTGGGACCGCGCCGGGGCCATTGAATTCATCAAGCCCGGTCGTGGCACGGTGACGGCCGAGTTCCACCTGGACGACGCGCTGCTCGATCAGCTGCGCGCGGCGACCGCCGGCGGGGAAAAGTACCTGCACTGGTTCAGCAACGACATCCTGGATGCGCAGGGCGAGGTGGTGGCACGCGTGCGAAAGCAGGTCTACCTGCGGCTCAAGCCCGACGCGCGCAGCCCCAGGGCGTCCGACAGCCAGGCGTGATCCAGCACGCGGTTGCTATCCTCGTTGGCCCCCGCGTCTCACGGACGACCCCATGCGCCTGCTGTCTGCTGCCCTGACCCTGCTGTGCCTGCCGACGTCGGCGCTGGCCGTGGAGGTTCCGCCGGTGGCGTACCCGCGCCTGCCGGCGGCTGCCAGCAGCGCCGAAGGATTCGTTCCAGACGGGTGGCGCATCGAACAGCGCCTGGACGGCGACCTCAACGCGGACAGGCGCGCCGATCTGGTGCTGGTGCTGCGTCAGCAGGACCCGCGCAACGTGATCGAGCATGACGGCTTCGGCATCAGCCCGCTGGACAGCAATCCGCGCCTGCTCGCCGTCGCATGGTCCAGGCCGGACGGCGGCTACGCGCTGGCAGCGCAGAACCACGTCCTCATTCCGCGCCACGAATACCCGAACATGTCCGATGTATTCGAGGACGGTTCCGGCGGCGTAGCGATCGTGCGCGGCACGCTGCGGGTGCAGTTGTACTTCTTCTCCAATGCCGGCAGCTGGTCCACCGGCTCGACCACCTACACCTTCCGCTGGCAGGACCGGGCCTTCGCGCTGATCGGTTACGACAGCGAGTCACTGATGCGCAACTCCGGGGAGACCGAGGCGCTGAGCATCAACTATTCCACCGGCAAGCTGCGCCGCGCGCATGGCAGCATCGAGGACGACCGCGACCAGGTGCAGTGGGAACCGCTGCCTTCGGCAAAGCGCTGGACACTGGACAGCGTTGGCGACGGGGCGGCGTTTCAACCGTTGCCGTAGCCACGCCCCCCCGGCGCCCGCGCGCCGCCGGCGTCATGCATCAGTGCGGCTGCCAGGCCAACGGCAGCCGCGCGCGGATCATCGCGCTCGCGTCGGGGGAAGGCCGCGCAAAGCGTCGCACCTGCACGCCTCGACCATCGGCGCTGGGCTGCAGCGGGCGGTGCGCGCTGTGGAGCGGATCGGGCAATCGTGCCAACGTCGCCATCGCACCCTTGCCGTCGTTCGGCTGCCCTCGCAGCCACAGCATCGCGGCGGCCAATCGCAGCTGCGCGCCGGCATCCTGCATGCGCCAGTTGTACTCGTCATACGCCGGCCCGGCGATGTCCTGCAGCATGCAGCCCACCGCGTTGGCCGCGCACTGCAACGACCACACCGACGGCGGCGCGGCCAGCGCCACCCTGCGGTCTTCGCGGATCTGTTGCCGGACCGCGGCCGCGCAACTGCGCGACAGCAGCGCGGCATTGCGGGCCTGGGTCTTTTCGGTGTCGTACAGCCAACGCGAGTGTCCGTCCGGCAGCCGTGCGGTTGCACTGCGCTGGTAGGCGAACTCGCCGCGCATCGGCACGCACAGGTCCAGCTCGGCCACTGTCGGGACCACCAGAGCCTGCTGGCAACGCAGCGGCACGGGCGCATCGGCCGGCAGCTCGGACAATATCTCGGTGAACAGCGCCGCATTGCGGCTGGCCATGGCACCGCCCACCATCGCCAGCAGCAGACTGTCGCTGCTGCGCATCAACATGCGCCCGGTACCGATGTCCTCGCAGACGCCCTGCAGCGCCGGGGTGCTGTTGCCACGCACGTGTTCCAGCGCGTGCAGTGACAGCCGTTCCATCAACGCCTGTATCGGCGGGAACGGCATCGACACGTCACTGGCGAACAGAGTGCGGTAGTGGTCGTTGCGACCCAACGCGCGGATGCGCGCGTGCAGCCCGTCATGTCCACGATGCGCCTGCGCCACCTCCTGCGCATGCGCGCGCACCTCGTCCAGGCAACTGTCACTGTCGCGCCCGCACCAGCCATGGGCAGCCGTGACCTTGGGGTATCGTCCCTCGGCAACAGAGGTCGTCCACGCCTGTGGGGGCCGGGCGCCGATCGCCTGCGCGAAGTCCCGCACATCCTGTGCCGTCAGCGCGCGCATCCGGGCCGGATCGATACCGTCATAGGGCAGCAGCCACAGCGCTGGGAACGCATTGCGCTCGGGCACCTGGCCGCGCGGCGCGGTGTCCATCGCCGCCAGCGCCGCACGCTCGGCCGCCGGCACCGGCAGCAGCCAGGACACCAGCAGCACCAGCAGCACCAGCAGCACCAGCGCGCCCAATCCGAGCAGGGTCATCGCCACCCACTTCATTCCGTTCAACACAGCATTCCTCCAGCGCGCCGCTTCCTGCGGTGGCCGGCAGGGTAATCCGGGCGGCTGCACCGCTACAATGCGGCATGTCGCCCGAAGCCCCCCAACTCGTCCCGCGCCCCTCCCTGCAGCGCCTGTTCCTGACCGGCCTGCTGACCCTGCTGCCGATCTGGCTGACCTGGGTGGTGGTCAAATTCGTCTTCGTGCTGTTGTCGGGCATTTCCAGCCCGGTGGTGGTGCCCCTGTCCGAGCAGATCGCCGCCTCGTTCCCGCATTACCTGGGCTGGGTCAAGGTCGAGTGGATGCAGAACGTGATCGGCCTGGCCGCCACCCTGCTGGTGATCCTCAGCGTGGGCGTGCTCAGCCGCCGGGTGATCGGCCAGCGCCTGCTGCGCTGGTTCGGCGCGGTGATCAAGCGCATTCCGCTGGCCAGCATCATCTACGACAGCGCCAAGAAGCTGCTGGACATGCTGCAGACCGAGCCGGGCAGCACCCAGCGCGTGGTGCTGATCGATTTCCCGCACCGAGACATGAAATCGGTCGGGCTGGTCACCCGGGTGATCCGCGAACAGGGCACCGGTCGTGAGCTGGCGGCGGTATACGTGCCGACCACGCCCAACCCGACGTCCGGCTACCTGGAAATCGTGCCGGTGGAACTGCTCACGCCCACCGACTGGACCGTCGACCAGGCGATGAGCTTCATCATCTCCGGCGGCGCCGTCGCCCCGGAAACCGTGCCGTTCACCCGCGCCGGGGACCGCTAACCGCGTACTGCCGGTGACGGCAGCGGGTCTTTACCCCTGCTGACGCGGGGTGGTGCGGCGCTGGCCGTACGCGCGCGGATCGGGCAAGCTCCCCGGTCTGTGTAGTGTTACGGATACCGCCGATGCCCCACCCCGCCCGCGCCCTGGCGCTCGCCATCGCCGCCCTGCTGGTCTTCAGCACCGCCGCACCGGCAGAAGCCGCCAAGAAGAAGGCCAACCGGCCGGCCGCCGCGCAGACCCGGCAGGCCGCCAAACCCAAGGCCAAACCCCGCGCGCGCCCTGCCGCCGCGCCGGCCCGCCAGCCCCTGGTGCGCCAGCAGACCAAGGCGGCCCAGCTCAACCGCATCTACGATGAATACTGGGATGCCTCGATGCGGCTCAATCCGCTGCAGGCCACCTTCCAGGGCGACAGCCGCCACAACGACCAGCTGCCCAACATCCTCTCGGCCGCCTACCGCCAGCAGTCGCACGATTTCACCGTCGAATGGCTGGGCAAGGTGGAGAAGATCGGCCCCGATGGCCTTACCGGCCAGGACCTGCTGAGCTACGAGATCTTCGTGCGCGATGCGCGCATGTCCGTCGCCGCCGAGCAGTACCCCAGCTGGATGTTGCCGGTCAGCCAGTACTACAACCTGGGCAGCATCATGGCCATCCTCGGCTCCGGCTCGGGCGCCCAGCCGTTCAACACGGTGAAGGATTACGACAACTGGTCCAAGCGTTCGCTGGGCATCGGCCCGCTGTTCGACCAGGCCATCGCCAACATGCGCCAGGGCATGGCCGCCGGCGTGGTGCAGCCGCGCGACCTGATGGAAAAGGTGCTGCCGCAGCTGGATGCGGTGATCAAGCCCACTGCCGAGGAAACCCTGTTCTGGGCGCCGGTGCGCAACCTGCCCGCCGACATCCCCGACGCGGAAAAGACCCGCATCACCGCCGAATACAAACGCATGATCGAGTATCGGATCATGCCGGCCTACCGCGCCCTGCGCGGCTTCATCGCCACCGAATACCTGCCCGCCACGCGCGGCAGCGATGGCCTGGGCGCGCTACCCAAGGGCCAGGCCTGGTATGCGCAGAACATCGTGCAGAGCACTGCCTCCACGCTGGATGCGCAGCAGATCCACAGCGTGGCCGAACAACGCGTGGCCGCGCTGCAGGCGCAGATCGCCGGCATTCTGAAGGACAACAGGATCCGCGGCTCGCAGCAGAAGGTGTTGCGCAACATGCGCACCGACAAGAGCTTCCAGTACGCCAATGGCGAGGCCCTGCTCAACCGCTACCGGCAGTTGCAGACCCAGGTTGCCGGCCGCCTGCCGGCACTGCTGGGCACGCTGCCGAAGGCGCCGATGGAGATACACGCGGTCGAACCCGAGCGCGCCGCCGCCGCGTCGGCGGTGAGTTACCAGCAGCCGCTGCCCGATGGCCTGCGTCCGGGCATCCTGTACGTCAACACCGGCAACCTGCCGAGCCGGCGGCGCTGGGCCGCGCCGATGCAGTTCCTGCACGAAGGCATCCCCGGCCACCACGTGCAGCTGGGCCTGCAGCAGGAACTGGACAAGCTGCCGCGCTTCCGTCGCCTGGGCGGCGACATCGCCTTCATCGAAGGCTGGGGCCTGTATGCCGAATCGCTGGGTGACCAGCTCGGCGTCTACCAGGATCCGTACGAACGCATCGGCTACCTGCAGGCCGCACTGACCCGTGCCGCGCGCATGGCCGCCGACACCGGCCTGCACGCGCAAGGCTGGAGCAAGCGCCAGGCGGTGGACTATCTGGTCAAGACCGCCGACATGCCGGCCGAAGATGCCACCGCTGAAGTCGAGCGCTTCATGGCACTGCCCGGGCAGACCCTGCCCAACGGGCTGGGCGAGCTGAAGATGTTCGAGCTGCGCGACCGTGCCAAGGCGGCGCTGGGCCCGCGTTTCGACCTGCGCCGTTTCCACGAGGAAGTGCTGCGCGACGGTTCGATGCCGCTGGATATCCTCGATGCCAAGCTGCAGCGCTGGATCGCCAGCGAAACCGCCGGCACGCCGGCGGCCGTCGCCAAACCCTGACCTGCCACCGGGAGGCGGCCATGCACATGACGTCGCGTCCGCGCTGGATCAACGCGATGTGCATCGGCCTGCTCGCTGTCGGCAACGCCATCGCCGCGCCGGTACTGACGCCGCCGGACCCGGGCATCGATGCGCTGTTGCAGCGTTACGACGGCCAGGTGCCCGGCGCGGCGGTGCTGGTGCTGCACGACGGCCAGCCGGTGTTCCAGCGCGGCTATGGGCTGGCGGTGGTCGAAGACGGCACGGCGGTGACCGCGCAGAGCAACTTCCGCCTGGCCTCGCTGAGCAAGCAGTTCACCGCGGCGGCGATCCTGCTGCTGGCCGAAGACGGCCGCCTGACCCTGGATGACCCGCTCAAGCGCTGGTTGCCTTCGCTGCCGGCCGCCGCCGACGCGATCACCCTGCGCCAGCTGCTCAGCCATACCAGCGGCCTGCCCGACTATGAAGACCTGATGCCGCCCGGCGCGACGGCACAGCTGCATGACCGCGATGTGCTGCATCTGCTGGAAACCCAGGACCGCACGCTGTTCGCGCCCGGCAGCCGCTACCGCTACAGCAACAGCGGGTATGCGCTGCTGGCGCTGGTGGTGGCCAAGGCGTCCGGGCAGGATTTCGCCAGCTTCCTCAAGGCGCGCATCTTCACTCCGCTGGGGATGGATGCCAGCGTCGCCCATCAGGACGGCGTGGACGATGTGGCGCATCGCGCGTACGGCTACAGCCAGATCGACGGACGTTGGCAGCGCACCGATCAGAGCCCGACCAGCGCGGTACTCGGCGACGGCGGCATCTATTCCTCGCTGGCCGACCTGGCCAGATGGGACGCGGCGCTGTACGACGCGCGTCTGCTGAAGCCATCGTCGCTGCGCCAGGCGTTCGCGCCGGCCACCGCCACCGATGAAACCGACGTGCCGTTCTACGGGTTCGGCTGGCGGCTCAACGGCCAGGCGCAGTGGCACAGCGGAGAGAGCATCGGCTTCCGCAATGTGATCCTGCGTTATCCCGCACACCGCCTGACGGTGATCATCCTGAGCAACCGCGACGGCCCCGAACCCTATCCGCTGGCGCTGCAGATCGCCCGGCGCTGGCTGGACACCCTGCAATGACCCACGACCACGACACCCCGCTGCTCGGCGTCCACCATGTGGCGCTGATCGGTTCGGACTACGCGCGCTCCAAGGCGTTCTACACGCAGGTCCTGGGCCTGCGCGTGCTGGACGAGAACTACCGCGCCGCGCGCGATTCCTGGAAGCTCGACCTGGCCCTGCCCGACGGCAGCCAGCTGGAACTGTTCTCCTTCCCCGACGCCCCGCCCCGCCCCAGCCGCCCGGAAGCCCAGGGACTGCGCCATCTCGCGTTCCGGATAGCGGCACTGGAACCGATGATCGCGCGCCTGGCCGCGGCCGATGTCACCTGCGAGCCGATCCGCACCGACGAATACACCGGCCGCCGCTTCACCTTCTTCGCCGATCCGGACGGCCTGCCGCTGGAGCTGTACGAGATCCCGTAGCGCCACCCCCGCCTGCCGCGGGGCATTGCCCATACCCCGCCGAATGGGTATACAGTCGGCCTGTCCCGGCACCGCGCCGGCATTCACCGAATACCCTGGGAGGGGAACATGCGCAAGACGTTCAAGACTCTGCTGCTGGCGCTGCCGCTGATGCTGGCCGCGATGTCGGCCAGTGCGGCCGATGGTGCGGTTGGCCGCTGGAAGACCATCGACGACAAGACCGGCAAGGTGAAGTCGATCGTGGAGATCACCCAGGCCGCCAACGGCGCCCTGACCGGCAAGGTCGTGGAGATCCTGCATTCGGACAAGGGCCCCAACCCGGTCTGCGACGGCTGCGAAGGCGCCAACAAGAACAAGCCGGTCAAGGGCATGACGATCCTGTGGAACCTCAAGGCCGACGGCGCCAACGCCTGGTCCGGCGGCACCATCCTGGACCCGGGCAACGGCAAGACCTACAAGTCCAAGGCCAAGCTGCAGACCGGCGGCGCCAAGCTCGACGTCTCCGGCTGCATCGCCTTCATCTGCCGCTCCCAGACATGGGTGCGTGAGTAATTTTTCGGCGCTGGTTAGCTAGTCATTGCTGCGGTGTGGTCGAGGCGGGTGCATCGCCGGTTGGGAGGAAGAGGAAGGCCGAAGCGGCTGCGCCGCTTCGGCCTTTTGCATTTCAACTCCCCCCACACCCCGAACCAAACCGCTCTGGCTCCGGCTTCGACAGGGAGAAGCTCCTTTCGGTTCGGTTCGTTATGCCCAGTTCGCTTCGCTTCGCTTAGGCTTAGGCGTCGGCCCCTGCCCCTGCCCCCGCCGTTCCCATGCACACCAGCCAACTGTGGAAGGGTTGGGGTGGGTGAGGTTGCGGGGCCCTCCACCGCATGGATGCGGTGGCGGAGCTTACACGGACGTACTTGCAGCGTGCCCCGCGGCCTCACCCACCCCAGCCCTCCCCCAGCAAACCAGTCAATAGGCTTCGGCTTCGGCTTCAGCTGTCGCACTGGCTCCGGCTTCGAAAAAAAAGCCCGCCGCAGGCGCCCACCCCCTCCATGCGATAATCCCCGGTCCCCAAGGCAACAACGCAGCCCATGACCCGCACCGCTCTCGTCACCACCGCCCTGCCCTACGCCAACGGCCCGCTCCACCTGGGCCACCTGGTCGGCTACATCCAGGCTGACATCTGGGTGCGCGCGCGGCGAATGAGCGGCGGCAAGACCTGGTTCGTCTGCGCCGATGACACCCATGGCACCCCGATCATGCTCGCCGCCGAAAAAGCCGGCGTCAGCCCGGAAGCCTTCATCGCCAACATCCAGGCCAGCCACGAGCGCGACTTCGCGGCCTTCGGTGTCGCCTTCGACCACTACGACTCCACCAACTCGGCCGCCAACAAAGCCCTCACCGAAGCCTTCTACCTCAAGCTTGAGGCCGAAGGCCACATCGCGCGTCGCTCCGTGGCCCAGTTCTACGACCCGGCCAAGGGCATGTTCCTGCCCGACCGCTACATCAAGGGCATCTGCCCGGTCTGCAGCAGCCCGGACCAGTACGGCGACAACTGCGAAGTGTGCGGCGCCACCTACGGCCCCACCGAACTCAAGGACCCGCGCTCGGTCATCTCCGGTGCCACCCCGGAAATGCGCGACTCCGAGCATTTCTTCTTCGAAGTCGGCCGCTTTGAAGGCTTCCTGCGCGAGTGGCTGGCCGGCGACGTCGCCCTGCCCGGCGTCAAGGCCAAGCTCGGCGAATGGCTCAACGCCGAAGGCGGCCTGCGCGCCTGGGACATCTCCCGCGACGCGCCGTACTTCGGTTTTGAAATCCCCGGCCAGCCCGGCAAGTACTTCTACGTCTGGCTGGACGCGCCGATCGGCTACCTGTCCAGCTTCCAGACCCTGTGCGCGAAAAACGGCGAAGACTTCGACGCCCATCTGCGCGCCGGCTCCAGCACCGAACTGCACCACTTCATCGGCAAGGACATCGTCAATTTCCATGGCCTGTTCTGGCCGGCCGTGCTGCACGGCACCGGCCATCGTGCGCCGACGCGCCTGCACGTCAACGGCTACCTGATGGTCGACGGCGCCAAGATGTCCAAGTCGCGCGGCACCTTCGTCATGGCGCGCACCTACCTGGATGTCGGCCTGGAAGCCGAAGCGCTGCGCTATTACTTCGCCGCCAAGTCCGGCGGCGGCGTGGAAGACCTCGACCTCAACCTCGGCGACTTCATCGCGCGCGTCAACGCCGACCTGGTCGGCAAGTTCGTCAACCTGGCCAGCCGCTGCGCCGGCTTCATCAGCAAGCGCTTCGATGGCCGCCTGGCCGACAGCCTGCCCGATGCCGCCCAGTACGACCGCTTCGTCGCCGCCATCGCCCCGATCCGTGAGGCGTACGAGCGCAACGACCCGGCCGCCGCCGTGCGCCTGACCATGACCCTGGCCGACGAAGCCAACCGCTACATCGACGACCAGAAGCCGTGGGTGATCGCCAAGCAGGACGGCGCCGACGCGCAGTTGCAGGCCGTCTGCACCCAGGGCCTGAACCTGTTCCGCGTGCTGGTCACCGCCCTGCGGCCGATCCTGCCGGCCACCGCCGCGCAGGCCGAAACCTTCCTCGCCGCCCCGGTGCAGGACTGGACCGACATCGCCCGCCCGCTGACCGCACACACCATCGCGGTGTATGCACCGCTGTTCACCCGAATCGACCCGAAAATGATCGACGCCATGACCGACGCCTCCAAAGACACCCTCGCCGCCGCAGCCCCCGTCGCCCCGGCCAAGCCTGCCAAGCCCGCGCCCGCACCGGCGGTGGCCGCCGCCCCGACCGACGGCCCGGCCTACATCGGCATCGACGACTTCGCCAAGCTCGACCTGCGCATCGGCAAGGTGCTGGCCTGCGAGTTCGTCGAAGGCTCGGACAAACTGCTGCGCTTCGAACTGGATGCCGGTGAGCTCGGCAAGCGCCAGATCTTCTCCGGCATCCGCGCCAGCTACGCCGAACCGGACAAGCTGGTCGGCCGCAGCGTGGTGTTCATCGCCAACCTGGCCCCGCGCAAGATGCGCTTCGGCCTGAGCGAAGGCATGATCCTCTCGGCCGGTTTCGACGGCGGCGACCTGGCCCTGCTCGATGCCGACAGCAGCGCCCAGCCCGGCATGCCGGTGCGCTGATCGCAACGCGGGGGCGGTCCTGCCGCCCCTTCCTGCTGGCCTGCACGGAGGGAGGTGCGGTTTGGAACTGGCCCTGTTCGATTTCGACCACACGGTCACCACCGGCGACACCTACGGCCGCTTCCTGCGCCGTGTGGCGACGCCGGAGCAGCTCGCCCAGGCCTGGTGGAAAGTCGGGCCATGGCTGCTGGCCTACCGGCTCAAGTTGATCTCGGCCGAGCGCATCCGCGCCCGCGTTACCCGCCTGACCTTCAGCAACCGCCACAGCGATGACATCGCGACCCAGGCCGCCGGCTATGCGCGTGATGTGCTGCCAGAAATGGTGCGTCCGCAGATGCTGGAACAGATCCGCTGGCACCTGCAGCAGCGGCATACCGTGGTGATTGTCTCCGGCTCGCTGGATCTGTACCTGCGCCCGTGGTGCGAATCGCTCGGGCTGGGCCTGATCTGCAACCGCCTGGAAAGCCGCGACGGACGCCTCACCGGCCGCTACGCCGATGGCGACTGTGGTCCGCGCAAAGCCGAACACATCCGCCAGCGCTACGACCTGTCACGCTTCCAGCGCATCCACGCCTATGGCGACAGCAGTGAAGACCGCCCGATGCTGGCCCTCGCCCACGACCGCTGGTATCGCGGCAAACCGCTGAAATGAAGACCCCGCGCAGCCGACGCCACGCATGATGACCGCCACGCCCCTGACCGAACGCCTCGACCGCCTGCTGCCGCAGACCCAATGCGGTCAATGCGGCTATGACGGTTGCCGCCCCTATGCCGAGGCCATGGCCCGCGGCGAGGCCGGCGTGGACCACTGCCCGCCCGGGGGTGACGACGGCGCGCGGGCCCTGGCGCGTGTACTGGGCGTACCCGCTTTGCCATTCGACCGCAGCCGTGGCGACCATAAACCCGCGCAGGTGGCGCTGATCATCGAGGCCGACTGCATCGGCTGCACCAAGTGCATCCAGGCCTGCCCGGTCGATGCCATCGTTGGCGGTGCCAAGTACATGCACACCGTCATCGCCGACCTGTGTACCGGCTGCGAACTGTGCATTCCGCCGTGCCCGGTGGATTGCATCGAGCTGATCGCCGCGCGCTGAGGCCGTGCAGCCGAGCGATGCCCGGCTGCCATGCGATCCGTTACGGCAATGCCGCGGTGATCACGATCTCCACCTTCCAGCTCGGATCGGCCAGCTTGGCTTCCACCGTCGCGCGCGCCGGGGTCATGCCCGCCACCACCCACTCATCCCACGCGGCGTTCATGCCGGCGAAATCGTTGATGTCGGCCAGGAAAACTTCCGCGCGCAGCACGTGCTGCTTGTCGCTGGCCACCAGCGCCAGCAGCTTGTCGATCTCCTCCAGCACCTGCCGGGTCTGGCCAGTGATGTCCTGGCTGGTGTCTTCGGGAATCTGCCCGGACAGATAGGCGACCTTGTTGTGCACGGTCATTTCAGACATGCGCGGACCAACGTCGAAACGTTCCAACATGGCGTTTTCTCCTCTGTGTGAAGGGGCATTGTCACCGATGCGGCGTGAGCCTGTCCTTGCCGCCGCACCGTACCGCCACCGCAGGCACAGCACACACCCTTGGCAAGCGCGCGCATCAGGCGCACGATGCGCCCGCACCATTGCACTGCCTGTCTTGACTCTTTCGTCGCCCGCCACGGAGCACGCTGTACCGATGACCGAAACGACCCCTGCTCCCGCCCCGGCACGCCTGGCCTGGCGCCGCGCCGCCACCGTCATCTTCAGCCTGGCGATCCTGGCCCTGGCCCTGCGGGGGCTGGCCAACGAATTCGACGAACATGGCTACCGCGCCATCCGCGAAGCCTTCCGTCACCTCGGTGCCGGCCAGATCGCGCTGACCGTGGTGCTGGGCCTGGCCAGCTACGCCTGCCTGATCGGCTTCGATGCCATCGGCCTGCGCCGCAGCGGCAAGCAGTTGCACCCGGCGCGGGTCGGGATCACCGCCTTCCTTGCGCATACGCTCGGCCAGACCCTGGGGTTTGCCGCGCTCACCGGCGGCGCCGTTCGCCTGCGCGGTTATGGCGGCGCCGGGCTGAGCCTGGGCGAGATCGGCCAGGTGGTGCTGATGAGCACGCTTGGCTTCGTGTTCGGTGCGTGGCTGCTGCTGGCGCTGGCCTTCATCCTCGAACCGGGCGCGGCCGCACTGGCGCTGCCGGTGTCGGTGCAGGCGGTGCGCGTGTTCGGCATTGTCGGCCTGCTCGGTTACCTCGGCACGCTGCTGCTGGTCGGTCGTGACGGGCGGACGTTCCAGATCCGCGGCCACAGCCTGTGGCTGCCCGACCGCCGCACCATGCTGGGCGTCACCGCGCTGAGCGTGGTCGAACTGGTGCTGGCCAGCGCCGCGTTCTACGTGCTGCTGCCGATGGATACCCCCACCGGCCTGCCCGGCTTCGTCGGCCTGTACCTGGTGGCGGTGCTGGCCGGGTTGATCTCCAGCGTGCCGGCCGGGCTGGGCGTGTTCGAGTGGAGCCTGCTCAAGCTGCTGCCGCAGGTGGCACCGGCGTCGGTGCTGGCCGCCGCGCTGATCTACCGCGTCACCTATTACGTGCTGCCGCTGCTGCTGGCCACGCTGCTCGCCCTGGGCCCGGCAATGCGCAAGCCGCTGCGGGTCGGCGCCGGGGCCACCCGCGCCGGCTGGACCGCGCTGCGTCCGTGGCTGCCGCAGATCATCGCGCTGGCGGTGTTCAGCGTCGGCGCCGCCCTGGTCATCGACGGCACCCTGCCCACCCCGCGGCGGCACCTGGTCAACGCCTCGCTGCCGATCCTGGAAACCTCGCACCTGCTCGGCAGTCTCGGCGGGGTTGCGCTGCTGCTGATCGGGCAAGGCCTGCAACGGCGCAGCCACGCCGCCTGGATGCTCGCGCTGGGGATCTGCGTGATCGCCCCGCTGCCGATCTGGCTGCGCGGCGGCCAGGTGTTGATCGCCCTGTCGGCACTGCTGGTGGCGATGGCGCTGTGGGCTTCGCGCCGTGAGTTCTACCGCCAGGGGGCGCTGCTCGACGAAGCCTGGTCGTGGCCGTGGATCCGCAATCTCGGCCTGGTCCTGGTCGCGGTGATCTGGCTGCTGTTCTTCGTCTACAGCCATGTCGAATACCAGAACGAGCTGTGGTGGCAGTTCGCGCTGCAGGGCAACGCCCCGCGCGCGCTGCGGGCGCTGCTGGTGGTGGCCATCGCGCTGACCATCTTCGGGCTGGCCCGGCTGCTGCACAGCACGCGCAGCCCGCTGCCGGCCGCCGACGGCCCGACCCTGGACGCACTTGCGCCGATCCTGGCAGCCGCCGAAGACACCCAGGCCTGCCTGGTGCTCACCGCCGACAAGGCGGTGCTGCGCGATGCCGACCAGCGTGGCTTTGTGATGATGCAGCGCTACGGCGGCTCGCTGATCGCGATGGGCGATCCGGTCGGCCCGCCGGAGGTGGTGCGCGGGCTGATCTGGCGCTTCCGCGAGGAAGCCGACCGGCTCGGGCTGCGTCCGGTGTTCTACCAGGTCGGCGAAGCGCACTGGCAGACCTACCTCGACCTTGGCCTGACCCTGGTCAAGCTCGGCGAAGAGGCGATGGTGCCGTTGCAGGACTTCGGCCTGGAAGGACGCGAGCGCGCCGACCTGCGCCAGGCCTGGAACCGCGGCAAGCGCAGCGGCCTGAGCTTCCGCGTGGCCGCACCGGCCGAAGTGCCCGCCCTGCTCCCTGCGCTGGAAGCGATCTCGCAGGAATGGCTGGATGACAAGGCCGGCGACGAGAAGGGTTTCTCGCTGGGCAGCTTCGATCCGGACTACCTGGTGCGCTTCCCGATGGCGCTGGTGGAAGCGGAGGGCCGCATCGTCGCCTTCGCCAACCTGTGGCAGGCCCCGGCCGGACACGAGCTGTCGGTCGACCTGATGCGGCACATCGACGAAGCGCCCAAGGGCACCATGGATTTCCTGTTCATCGAGTTGTTCCTGTGGGGCCGCGCGAATGGCTTCCACCGGTTCTCGCTCGGCATGGCGCCGCTGTCGGGATTGGCCCAGCACCGCCTCGCCGGGCGCTGGAACCGCTTTGCCAACATCGTGGCCCGGCATGGCGAGCGCTTCTACGGCTTCAGCGGCCTGCGCCGCTTCAAGTCCAAGTTCGCCCCGCAGTGGCGTGCCCGTTACCTGGCCGCACCCGGCGGTGTGCACCTGCCGGCTGCGCTGCTCGATGCCACCCGCCTGATCTCGCTGGATCCGCGCCGCCACGACTGAGCGTGCGGCGGGGATCCCCCAGCGGGTCTCCGCCGTGCTTCACCGCGCCGACAGATGCTCCAGCAACGTCTGCGCCAGGCGATCGTAATCGCCCTTGAAGTGATGGTCGCCCGGCAGTTTCACCACCTGCGCATTGCCGGCAGGCAGGTCCGGGCACAGCGCATCATCGTCGTCCTCGCCATACAGGCACAGCGTTTTGCCGACCGGCAACCTGGCAATCTCCGGCGCGATCGGCAGGCCGCCGCCACCGCCGCCCAGCCAGTTGCTGACGTGGAATTCGTAATCGGCGGTCTTGCCCACCGACAGCAGTCCGATCATCGCCACGCTGTCGCGCGCGGCCGGTGACAGCTGGTTGATCGCGGCCGGCAGCACGTCGGCGCCCTGCGAGAAGCCGACCAGCACCACCCGCTTGCGCTGCCATTGCCGGCTGTAATGCGCGGCGATGCGCTCCAGGTCGCGGGCAAACCCCTGCGGATCGCGGGCGGTCCAGAAATAGCGCAGCGAATCCACGCCCACCACCGACACCCCGGCCTCGCTGAGGGCGGCGGCCACTTCCTTGTCCAGCCCGGCCCAGCCGCCGTCACCGGAGACGAAAATCGCGAACGTATCGCCCGGCTTGCTGGACGGCACTTCGATCACCGGCAGGCCCTTGAGGTCATCCGGCGGTGGCGCCAGGCTCACCCCCTTCTGCGCGCCGATCACCTGCGCCGCCGCCAGCAGCCCGGGCAGGTCGCCACCATCGGCGCTGCGCTCGAACTGTCGGCCCATGCTCACCTTGCGTACGAAGGCGGCCGCATCGCCAACCTTGCAGCGCGCATCGCCGGCCGCGTTCAACCAGGGAAAATTGAGGTCGGCCGGCTGCAACCGGCCATGGCTGACACCGGCCCCGCAGACCATGCGCTCGCGCGCCCGGTCCGGGCAGAAGTCGGTGGTCAACAGCCCGGCAAACACCTGGGTGTCGGCCTGCGCGGCCACCGCATATGCCAGCTCGGCGCCTTCACCGTCGCCGCCGATCAGCGGCAGCCGGTACCCGGGCACATGCAGGTAGGCCTGGAACCAGCGCGAAAAATTCTCGACGTCGCCGGCACCGAACGCGCAGGAACCGCCGCCTTCGCGGGCCAGTTCCTTGCGCAACCGGGCCACGTCGACCTGGGCGACCAGCGCGCCCTGCGCGCGCAGGGCATCGATGCGCTGCCGGGTGCGTTCGTGCTCGCGGCCCCCGTCGAACCACACCACCACCCGCTGCAGGTGTCCTTCAGGCAGGAACACCGGCACCTGCTGGAACCGCCCATGACTGACCTGCTGCGGTGTCGCGGCCACCGCCGTCGACGCCCACCCACCGATCACCAGACCCAGTACCTTCCCCCACCCGGCTAGCCGCATCGTCACGCATCCCAAAAGAGTCCCGCCCACGATACGCCGGTCCCCTGCCAACGGCATGTACACAGACTGGCTGCACTGCTCAGCCGGGCGCAGCGACCCGACGCGTCCGCGCCAGGCGCCACTGCTGCAGGGCGACCGCCAGCAGCCACAGCACGATGGCGGCGATCACCAGCTTCTGTCCTGCACCCCGTGGCGGCCCCCGCCACAACACGTGCAGCCACAGCAGCGCAAAGCACAGCCACGCCCACCTCCATGCCAGGTTGGCCCAGCGCGACCACTGGGGATCGGCACGCAGGTACCAGCTCTGCAGCAGCATCGCCACGCTGGCACACAGGAACGCAGTGTTGGCGGCCAGTCCGTGCAGTAGTGGGGCCAGCAATGGCGCCCGCTCGGGCAGCCAGCTGTCGCCGATGGCCACGCCGAGCAGGCCCAGCGCGGACACCTGGAACAGCAGCGGTGCGGCCAGGCTGCGCCGGCGCGAGCCGCTGCCGGCATGCAGCGACCACGCCAGCAGCACGATGGCCAGCGCGAGCATGCCGTAGGCGACGCGCAGCGCCACGCCCCATGGCCCATGCAGATACAGGCTCAGCGTGGCCTGCACCCAATCCAGGTCCTGGCGTGCCCACTGGGTCCACAGCGCGGTGACGACGAACATCGCCAGCGCAACCAGGGTCAGCAACGCGACGCCGGCGTGCGGACGCCTGGGAAGACTGGTCGAAGGGTGCCGGGTCATTGCGCGGCGGGTTCAGTCGATCGCATCGGGATGACGCAGCGTCCATGCCGCCAGCGCGGCCCGGTACCGCTGCAGCTCATCGTTGTACAGATCCAGCACGCACAGCGGGCAGCCGCTGCCGCAGCACTCGTTCGGACCGGGTTCTTCCGGTGGCTGCGGGCGTGGATCGGGGTCGGGAAGCGCGACGAGCTCGGACATGGCAATCAAGGGGGCGGCGAGCCACCATTATCCAATGCGGCGGCGCAGGTTGGCGCGCGCCGCGCGGTCCAGCCGCTGGTGGAAGAAATCGCTCAGGAAGATGCGCGGCTTCAGCAGCAGTTGCTTGAGGAAGCGGCGCCGGTTGAGCCGGAACAGGAAACCCGGCACATGCCCGGCATATTCCTCCGCGATGCCCTGGTCATAGGCATCGAACACCGCCGCCGGCGCGCCCAGGATCGCCATGTCGCAATCCAGGAACAGCGCGGCCTCGGCATCGATGTCGGTTGCGGCCAATGCGCCATGCCGGGCAGTCAATTCGATCAGCTGCACCACCCGCGTCACATCGATGCCCTCGGCCGGCAGCCAGCGCAGGATCGCGTCGCGTGCCAGCGTGGCCGAGCGCGCTTCGTTGTCGCTGCGTCCGGCGTCGTAGATCGCATCGTGGTACAGCGCGGCCAGCTGCACCTCGCGCGGCTGCTGCCAGCCGGGACCGTCGGCAACCGCCTGACAATGCTGCAGCACCGCCTGCACGTGCGAAAAGTTGTGGTACGCCCGCGGCGGCATCGCGTAGGCGGCTTCCAGGTCGGCCTGCATCGCCGCCGGCAGGGGGATGGGTTCAAAGCGCATGGGCAGACAGTGACGACCTCGGCGGCAACTGGCAAGCGGATCGCCAGTGGTTGTTTTTTGACCAGCCGCGGGCAACGCCTGGTACACGGGGTGCGCGCGTGCTTATCCACAGGTTTGCCCGGGGCTGATCCACACCGGCTGTGGATGGCGGGTCGGGCCGACAAGCGGCACGCCATCGGCCCGGGCCGGGCCTAGACTGGGACCGATACGTCGGTGCCCCTGCGAGGTAAACGCGATGTCCGCCTGGAGATCCCTGATGGTGCTGGCCCTGCTGGCCGCCGCGCTGCCGGCCACCGCGGCAGAACCGGCCGCCGCCGCGACGGCAGTGCCCAGTGCCCCGGCCGCGCCGCCCACCCCGGAGCAGATCCTGGCCATTCCCCCGGCGCTGCAGGCGCTGTTGCAGGAACGGGTGATCGCGCCGGGTTACTCACGCGAACAGCGGGTGCAGCGGCTGGTACACCTGATCTTCGACGACGACGGCATGCAGTTGTCCTACGACCCCTACGCCACCCACACCCTGACCGAAACCTGGCAGACCCATCGCGCCAACTGCCTGTCCTTCACCCTGCTGTTCGTGACCCTGGCGCGCGCCGCCGGTATCGACGCGCGCGTGCAGGAAGTGGCCCAGGTGGTGACCTGGTACGAAGACCAGGGCGTGATCTACAACGTGGGCCACGTCAACGCGGGGGTGACGCTCAATGGCAACACCGCCGTGGTCGATCTGGACCGCAACGTGCTGTACGACCGTTACGGCCCGCAGCCGATCGACCAGAAGCGCGCATTGGCGCACTTCTACAACAACCGTGGCGCGATGTGGATGAGCGACGATGTGGCACAGGCGCGCCGCTATCTGCAGGCGGCATTGACGCTGGACCCGGCCTTCGTCGCCGGCTGGAACAACCTCGGCGTGCTCGACGCACGCAGCGGCAACCTGGCCGAGGCCGAGCGCGACTACCGCACCGCGCTGATGCTGCAGCCGCGCAACGCCGCCAGCCTGACCAATGCCAGCGCGCTGTATCGCCGGCTGGGCGACACCCGCCAGGCCGCGCAGCTGGCCACCCGCCTGCAGCACGTGCAACGCGGCGATCCGTTCGCACAGTTCCGCTTCGGCAACGAGGCCGAGCAGCGGCATGACTACGCTGCCGCCATCGGCTACTACCGCCGCGCGGTGAGCCTGTATCCCACCGCGCACCCGTTCCATTTCGGGCTGGCGCGGGCATATTTCCTTGCCGGCGACAACGCACGGGCATCCAGGGAGATGGCGCGGGCGCGCGACCTCGCCGGCGACAACGCCGATGTGCTCAAGGCCCAGTACCAGGCCAAGCTGGACAGCCTGAACCGCTGGCGCCAGCGCAGCGCCGCGGTCAACTGAGCCGGTCTCAGGCTTTCTTCAGGAAACAGGTCTTCAACACCAGCCCCTTGATCTTCTCCGAATTGCCTTCGATATGTTCGGCGTCGTCTTCGACCAGGCGGATGTTGCGGATCACCGTGCCCTGCTTGAGCGGGATCGACGAGCCCTTCACCTTCAGGTCCTTGATCACCGTGACCGTATCGCCGCTGGCCAGCACGTTGCCGTTGCTGTCGCGCACCACCTGCGCCTCGCCCCCGGCCTCGGCCGCGGTCCACTCATGTCCGCAGTCGGCGCAGATCCACAGCGCGCCATCGGCATAGGTGTTTTCCAGGGAGCATTGCGGGCAGGCAGGAGCGGTGGACATGGTGACGCCTTCGTAAACTGAACAACCCCTATTGTAACCGCCCACCCCTCCAGCCCTTGCACCGCTGGCCCGCTTGCCGCAAAGTGCGCGCCCCCTGACCTCCGGCCCGGCCTGCATGAAAATCGGCATCGACTTTGGCACCAGCAACTCCGCCGCCGCTGCGGTGGTGGACGGCAGGGTGGTGCCGATCCAGTTCGGCCAGGCCGAGCAGTTCCGCACCACGGTGTATTTCCCGGAGGTGATGCGCGACCCGAACGACTTCGAGCTGACCCCGGCGCTGGAGCGCGAGCTGGCCCGCCTGATCGACGCGGCCGCACGCGATGCGCGTGCCGCCGGCCAGGAACGCGCGCCCGATGCGCTGCGCCGCGAAGCCCTGCGCGTGGTGCGTCGGCAGTGGATGGAAGAGCAGATGCGTGCCCCGCTCACCTCGACCAAGCTGCTGCAGAACGCGGTCTACGGCGATGATGCGCTGGAAGCCTACTTTGAGGAGAACGAAGGCAACCTGGTGCAGAGCCCGAAATCGATGCTCGGCTACAACCTGCATCCGCGCGCGCGCCAGACCATCACCGGCATCGCCACGCACATCCTCGAGCACATCCGCCTGACCGCTTCGCGCCAGCTGGACCGGCCGGTGCGCACGGCCACGCTGGGCCGGCCGGTGCAGTTCCGCAGTTCGATCGGCGCAGCTGGCAATGACCAGGCGCTGGAGATCCTGCATACCGCGGCGATCGCCGCCGGTTTCGATGACGTCGATTTCCTCGAGGAGCCGGCGGCGGCGGCGATGCATTACCACGCCGAAAGCACGCAGGAACACGAGGCGATCGTGGTCGACATCGGCGGCGGTACCACCGACATCGCGCATGCGCGCGTGGGCGGCACGCAGGCACCGAAGATCCACCGTGCCTGGGGTATCGCCCGCGGCGGTACCGATATCGACCTGGCCCTGAGCCTGGGCGCGTACATGCCGCTGTTCGGGCGCGGGGTGAGCCGTATCCCCGCGCACCATTACGTGGAAGCGGCAATGGTGCAGGACATGACCCGCCAGCGCGATTTCCGCCAGCACAGCTATCGCGACGCCGAGCAGCCGTGGGGCAAGCGCATGCAGGCGCTGCAGGACACCGGCAACACGGCGCGCCTGTACCGCGAGGTGGAACGCTGCAAGATCGCGCTGAGCAGCACGGCCGAGCACGACAGTGCGCTGGATTTCATCGAGCGCGGCATGGCCGTGCAGGTGGAGCGTGCGCGTCTGGAAGCCGCTGCGGGCAATTACCTGGGCGAACTGCGGGGGCTGCTCGAGCAGGTCCGTGCCGATATCGGCCACGATCCGGCGGCGGTGTTCCTCACCGGCGGGATGTCGCGCGCCGGGTATCTGCAGGATGCGGTGGCTGCCGCGTTCCCGGGCGCGACGTTGGTGCGTGGGAACCCGTCTTTCGGTGTGGTGCACGGGTTGGCGTGGGCGGCGGCTGATTGAATCCGACGCTCGTCTGGAGCCGTTGGTTTGGCCGGGGTGGTGCGGGGGGTGTGGATTGCCGGGACACGCTGCAAGTACGTCCCTGTAAGCTCGCAGGCGCCATCCATGGCGCCTGACGGTCCCGGCAACCCACACCCCCCGCCCCTGACAGGGCGTCGGTTTCCGTGGGGAGAGCGGAGCGGTTCTGGTTGGGTGGAGAGGTGCCGGGCGTGGCGCAGCACTACCGATGGCAGCGTAGAACGTGCCGGGCTTGGCGCGGCATTGCCGATGGCGGCGCAGCCGGAGTCGAGCAACGCTCGGCTCCAGCGGTTTGGATGGTTGTTGCGCTTTCCCCTGTGTCGCGCGCGTCTCGAACGTGCCCGGGGGATGGCGTCCGGCGTTGCGCCTGGGCGCCAGGCTGTGCACTTGATTTACAGCCTTTCGGCCCCAGATAGAGACCTCGGCAGTAGCGGAAAACCCAAGCGGCACAAGGCTTTTCGCCGCATGGCGAGCCGGTATTAACAAAACGTTACGCCAAAAGCGCTATCATCTTTCGGCTTCAGTGCGCAACGCGCATGTCATCCGGGCCTCGTACAGGCCACCGTCCTTCACGATGCTGCCGCCTTCGGATCCGTCCCGGGCGCCGGGATCGCTTTTACGCTGTGATCCGGCTCGTTCCCAGCGTACTGCCCCTGAGCCGCCAAGAGAGATTCGATTGGGCGAACGCCTGGTTGTACCAGCCCCAGTTTCCGCTGCCGAACCCGACCCCATCGACTGCCGCCGTTGTGACGCGGTGTGTTGCCGGATGTCGGTGACCGTCATGCCCGGCGACGCCGTTCCCGGCTACCTGCTGGACCGTGACGAGGCCGGGCGCACCGTCATGGCGCGCAACGACGAAGGCTGGTGTGCCGCCATCGACCCCTATCACCTGCGCTGCACCATCTATTCGCAGCGTCCCGCCATCTGCCGCCAGTTTGACATGGGCGGCGATGACTGCCGCCATGTGCGGCAGGACTACCGTCGACAACAGCACGACCTGTCGACGATTTTATCCACGTTTTAACCATGACAGGAGCATCCATGGCCCGTACGCCAAAGACCTCCCCCAAGGCAGGCAACACCGTTCGCGTTGACCGCAAGCAAGGTTCCAGCACCGCCGTCAACAGCGCCAGCATCGCAGCCGACCTGGCCGCGTTCCGCAAGAGTGGTGGCAAGATCGAAGTGCTCGGCAACACCCTGGCACTGAAGAGAGCCGGCTGACCTGCAGCCGTCCGCACCGGCCCTGTGCCGGTGCGGGGGCCGCACTCAACGTCCGCCCAGCCCCACCCGCACATTGCCCGAATGGGCATTGATCGCGATGTCCCCATCGCCACCGCCCAGTTTCGTATCCAGCGTACGGCCCGGGCCGTAACGCGGCCGCTCCGCCGTGCCCGCATCGGACTGGATATCGCCACTGAAGGTCTTCACGCTCAGCTGTGCCGACACCGACCGCGGCAACTGCAGCCCGATCGACCCACTCACGGTCTGCAACGTTACCTTGCCGCCCGGCGCCACTCCCGATGCGGCGATGTTCAGGCTGCCCGACACCGCTTCGGCGGCCAGACGCTGTACCCGGCCCGCATCCACCTTGATGCTGCCCGACACAGTTTCCACCGCCACCTCGCCCGATATTCCGCCAGCGGCCTGCACCGGCCCGCTGACCGCGCGCAGGTCCAGGCGTGAGGTCTGTACCTGCGACCGGATCCCGCCGCTGACCGTGCTCAACGTGGTTTCGCCGCTGCGGCCGGCCGCGGAAACACTGCCGCTGACCGCATTGGCCTGCAGGCGGCGCAGATCCACATCGGCCACGTCGATGTCCGCGCTCACCGTGCCCAGCTGCACCTCCACCGCACGCGGCACGCGCAGTTCCAGCGTCGCCCCGCCGTTATTGCTGTTGCGCGGATAGACCACCTCCCAACGCACGCGGTTGGCGCTGCGGTCCTGCTTCAGGGTCAGCCCGTCGGCCATCGAGCCGCTCAGCGCCACCTCGTTGCGGTCCCAGCCGCGCACGCTGACCTTGCCGGCGATGTTGCTCAGTTCCACCCGGCCGCCGGCGCCCAGCGGCGCGCGCTCGTCGACACGGGTGGCCGCCTGCACGGCCAGCGGCAGCAACAGGCCCAGGGCGGCGATCAGACGTAGTGATGTGTGCATGGTGGATCTCCTTCAGGATGGCAGGCCAGCGGCGGCCATGACCGCTTGCTGGGTAAGTTCAAGACGCAGCGCATAGGTGCGCTGCAGCTGCGCGAGCAGCGAACGGGAGCGCGGGTTTTCGGCAATCGCCGCGCGGATGTGGTCGGCGCTGCTGTCCAGCTCATGCAGCGCCGGTTGCCAGTCGCCGCCCACCTGCGCGGCCGGCAACGCGGCCATCGCCTGCTGGTACTCGGCAACCATCGCATCGGCCTGGCGCTGCACCAGCGTGGGCGGCGGTGTCTGCGGTGCCGGCATCGGCACCACCATGACCAGGCCCAATGCCGCGGCAAGACCGAGGCCGAGGTGCAGCGGCCAGCGCCGACGCGGCACGATCGCCGTCACCGCTGCGGCCGGCGGGGCCGCCGCAGCCGGCAGCGGCATGGCCGGCAACTGCGCGGCGATGGCCTGCCACACCCGCGCCGGCGGCAGGCGTTCGCCCGGCAGTGCGCGCAGCTGCGCCTGCAGTCCGTCGTGGTCGAAGTCGTTGTCGTTGTCGATACGGTCGTTCATGCGGTTTCTCCCAAGCGTGCGCGCAACAGTCCACGCGCACGGTGCAACTGAGCCTTGGAGCTGCCTACAGCCATCTGCAGCTGCTCGGCGATCTCCTGGTGTTTCCAGCCTTCGATGTCGTGCAGCACCAGCACCGCACGGGCGCGCGGTGGCAAGGTTTCCAGCGCGCGCTCCAGGTCCATGCTGGTGCCCGCGCAACGCTCTACCGAGGCCAGCGTGGCCAGGCTGTCCCAGCCCTCTTCGCCGGCGTCGCAGGCCTGTTCGACGGCATTGGCCCGCAGTTCCATCAGCGCCGCGTTGACCCCCAGCCGATGCAGCCAGGTGCCCAGGCTGCTGTCGAAACGGAAGCCCGGCAGCGCCTTCCAGGCCTGCAGAAATGCTTCCTGCAACGCATCTTCGGCGCGTGCCGCGTGGCCGCCGCACAACCGCCACAGCACCGCATACATGCGCGGCGAGTGGCGTCGGTAGATGCGTTCGTAGGCCGCCATGTCGCCGCCGACCGCCGCGCGGACCAGGGCATGGTCGTCGACAGGGTCGGTCGGGGCGCGGGACGCGGGCATGGTGGCGTTGAGCATATCCCTTGGATGCGGGGTCCAGCGAAAAGGTTTAGAGGACCCCGGACGATTGTTCCGGTCGCCGCTCTAAACCTTTTTGCGGCCGGCTGCATCCAAGCCTGCGTACCCCACCGGCCACCGCCAAGGAACCCGCCATGTCCTCCAGTTGCCTTGTCCTGCTGCTGTCATTGGCCAGCAGCTGCACCCTGCCATGGAGCCCGGTGACGATCCGGCTGTCGATTCCCCCGCAGCCGGACCTGTGCGTGCAGTACGCCGCGCATGCGCCACTGTGCGTATCGGCGCTGATCGCGCGTCTGGAGGCGCACCAGCTGGCCTGATCCCCTTTGACGAAAACCTTGCGGCCCGCGCATTAAGATAGGCGTTTACAGCACTATCGCTGCAAGGATCCATGCTCTACATGAAAGACCACCTGCCTACCTGGACCCACGAGTGGCTGCAGTACGGCATTCCCGCCGTGCAGATCCTGCTCACCGTGCTGGCCGCCTGGCTGCTGCGCCTGATCGCCCGACGCCTGATCCGCCGCCTCGGCGAGCACTACACCCTGCCGCCGGAAATGGTGATGGGCGCGCGCCGCATCAGCAGCTTCGTGATCAATTTCGGCGCGGTGCTGATCGTGCTGAGCATCGTCGGCGCATCGGCCTCGGTGCTGTGGACCGCCTTCACCGGTTTCGCCGCAGTGGGTGCGGTGGCCTTCTTCGCCGCGTGGAGCGTGCTGTCCAACATCTTCTGCACGCTGCTGATCTTCACCACCCGGCCGTTCCGCCTGCACGACTACATCGAGCTGCTGGAAAACGGCGAAAAGCCCGGGCTCAAGGGCCGGGTGATCGACGTCAACCTGATCTATACCACGCTGCAGGAAACCGACGGCGGTCATGAGGGCACCGTGCTGCAGATCCCCAACAACATGTTCTTCCAGCGTACGGTGCGCCGCTGGCGCGACCCTTCGCAGGCCCCGGGCGGCATCCAGGGCGACGGTTGAGCATACCGGCCAACGGCCGGTCCCTAGCGCAGCTGGCTGTCCTTGCTGCCGCGTCGGTTGTAGCCGCCGCTGTCGTGCTGGGCGGCGTCTTCCTCTTCCTGGCAGCGCACGCACAGCCGAACGCCGGGCACGGCCTTGCGCCGCGCCTCGGGAATGGGCGCGTCGCAGTGTTCGCAGTGGGTCAATCCAGGGCCCTGCTTGAGCTGCGCGCGGGCGCGCTGGATGGCGTCATCAACGGTGGCGTCGATCTGGTCCTGGACCGCACCGTCGCCTGCCCAACCTGTCGCCATGATGTGTCTCCCATGCCGGTGTCAGACCTCCAGCATAGACCTGGGCCGGCGGCCGCGGCCAACGCACGGCTGAACGCGGCGGCAGCCGCGTGAATGCTTCAGCCTGGCGTTACCAGATCAGGTCGTCGGGCACCTGGAACTGGGCGTAGTACGCATCGTCCTCGGCATTGCCGGTGCTCGGCTCGGTGCCGGGCTGGGCGTTGTCGAGCACGATGGCACTGGCATCGCGCTCGCGCACCTTGTCCGCCGCCGCGCGCGGCAGCAGCTCGAAGCCGTCGCCGAAACGGGCAATGACCAGCGCGCCCGACGCCAACTGCCTGCGCAGGGTGGCGTTGACCAGCAGGGTGCGGATGACGGTGCCATCGTTGAAGCGGTATTCGCTCTCGCCCTCACGCTTGACCTTGTGGGTGTCGATGATCTGCCGGACCTGCGCCTGGAGCTCCTGGGCGCGCGCCTTTTCCTTGCGTTCGGCGTCCAGCGCGCGGTCGCGTTCCGCTTTCTCGGCGCGCAGCCGATCGGCCTCGCGCTGGCTTTCGCTGGGCGCGACCGGGGCCTTGCCGTGACGGGCCTTGACCTGTTCACGGGCGGCCTGTGAGACCTGGGACTTCTTGACCAGCCCGGCCTTGAGCAGCTGCTCCTGCAGGGGATTTGCCTTCGCCATACGCCTAGCATCTGTTATTGCGGGATTCCGGAGCCCATCATACTGGTCCACCCGCTCCGCCCCAACCGTCGTCCATGACCGCCCTGAAGTACCTCGCCGGCTATCCGGAGGCCCTGCAACAGCAGGTCCGCGACCTGATCGCGGGCGATCGCCTGGGCCCGTGGCTGCAGCGCCGCTACGCGGACCTGCACACGGTGCGCAACGACCGGCAGCTTTACGACTACACCCAGGGATTGAAAGAGCGTTATCTGCGCCAGTCGGCGCCGCTGTCCAAGGTGATCTACGACAGCAGGCTGCAGGTCCTCAAACACGCGCTGGGCACGCACACCACGGTGTCGCGTGTGCAGGGCAGCAAGCTCAAGGCCAGCCGCGAGATCCGCATCGCCACGGTGTTCCGCGAGGCGCCGGCCCCGTTCCTGAAAATGATCGTGGTGCACGAACTTGCGCACCTGAAGGAATCGGACCACAACAAAGCCTTCTACCAGCTCTGCACGCACATGGAAGCCGATTACCACCAGCTGGAATTCGACCTGCGCCTGTATCTCACCCACCTGGAAGCCAGCAGCGCCTGACCGCGGCCAACGCCCGCACGCTCCAGACACCCCGCCCCACGGCGCACACCGCCAAGTGCCCGCATCCTGCACCCGGTAGTGCCGAGCCATGCTCGGCAACACACCTACAGACATCGCACATCCTGTCGCAGAGCAGCCGAGCATGGCTCGGCTCTACCCGTGCAAGCGCGCGCCCGGTCGTGCTGGGCAATGCTCGGCAGCAGCACCACAGACACCGCACACCCCGTCGCAGAGCAGCCGAGCATGGCTCGGCTCTACCCATGCAAAGCGCGCCCGGTAGTGCCGAGCCATGCTCGGCAACACACCTACAGACATTGCACACCCCGTCGCAGAGCAGCCGAGCATGGCTCGGCTCTACCCGTGCAATGCGACCCGGTGGTGCCGAGATTCGGGCGCCACTCCCGCCCCGCCTGACCTCTCATCCTCCCCTCCAGCTCCCAGCTTCCAGCTTTCGGCTCTCTGCCTCCAGCCATCCCCCGGCCACCCGCCAAGTGTGAGGGGCTGGCGTGGGTAGGTTGGCGGGACCCTCAAGCCGCATGGATGCGGCTTGGGAGCCTACACGGACGTACTTGCGGCGTGTCCCGC
>NZ_DAMAGC010000041.1:0-32190 GCF_031995405.1 Stenotrophomonas sp.
CGTAGATAACCAGCGCGCCCGGGTTGCGCATCAGCACATCGGCGGCGAACAGCATCAACAACCGGTCCGCGTAGATGATCTTGCCCTCGCGGGTGACCACGCCCAGGCGATCGCCGTCGCCGTCGAAGGCCAGGCCGATATCCGCATCGAAACGCTTCACCGTCTGGATCAGATCTTCCAGGTTGTGCGGGTCGCTCGGATCCGGATGGTGATTGGGGAAAGTACCGTCCACATCGCAGTACAGCGGAATGACCTCGGCTCCGATCGCCTCCAGCAGCGGCTGCGCCAGTTCACCGGCCACGCCGTTGCCGGCATCGGCCACCACCTTCAGCGGACGGTCCAGCTGCACGTCATCGGCGATGCGCTGGATGTAATCGGCGTTGACCTCGCGCTGCTGCAGGCTGCCCGTCTCGGCGGCCACGTGCAGCTGGCCGTCGCGGATGCGCTGGTACAACTCGGTGATGGCGTCGCCGGACAGCGTCTCGCCGCCGACCACGATCTTGAAGCCGTTGTAGTCGGCCGGGTTGTGGCTGCCGGTCACCGCCACGCAGCTGCCCGCGCGCAGGTGGTAGCTGGCGAAGTACACCACCGGCGTCGGCGCCAGCCCGATATCGATCACATCGCAGCCGGCGCGGCGCAGGCCCTCGATTAACCCGCCGGTAAGTTCCGGCCCCGAGAGGCGGCCATCGCGGCCGACCACGATCTCGCGCAGGCCTTCCACCTGCATCACCGAGCCGATGGCCTGACCGATCAGCGCGGCCACCTGCGGGGTGAGCTCGCGCCCGACCACACCGCGGATATCGTAGGCACGGAAGATATCGGCCGGCACGTCCTGGCCCGGCACGCCGGGCACCGGCGGCGGACCACCTTCGGCCACGGCCGGCGCTACCGCCAGCGGCACCTGGTCCAGGCTTTCGCGCAGGGTGGGGCCTTCTTCCACGTTGGCGTCCCTGGACGCGCGGCGACGCGGCAACGGCACCTTGCCCTTGCCGAACTGCAGCATCGCGGCGATCGCCAGCAGCAGCACCGCCACCACGGCACAGGGAATACCGCCCATGCCGAGCGGGCCCGGTTCGATGTCCGGCACGGCCGCCGCCAGACGCAATCCGCTCTTGCCAAGCGGGCGCGCGAGTGCCTCGGCGCCGTCGGCCAGCGCGACGCTGCCTTGTTCGATCACGTTGTGGCTTCCCTGGCGCAGCGCCAGGTAGCCTTCGTCAGGCACGCGTACCTGGTCGAAGGTGGCGGTCAAGCGCAGCAGCGGCTGGCGCACGTACACCAGCGCCGGCCCCTGCGTACCCAGCACCACCGGCGCGGCCAGGGCCAGGCGCTGGCCGCCGGCATCGCGCACCACCCGGGCCACCACGGTGTTTTCGGCATTGGCCGCTTCCAGCAGGGCCAGGCGCGAGTACCCGAACGCCTTTGGATCGGCATAGGCCTGGTCCAGCGTAGCCAGCAGCACCTGCACGTCTTCGGTACCCGGCCAGCCTTCGCGGATGGCCACGGCGGTCGCCTCGGCGTCGCCATTGGCCAGTGCCGTGGTGACCCGCTCGCTCTTGACCAGCTTGCGCAGCTGCGCCAACTGGCCGTTCAGCGCGGCATCCACGCCCGTGACGATCTCATCGCGCGACTGCTCCAGCGACGTGCCTACCGAGGCCTGCCGCCACTGCCGCACCGCACTCCAGCCGAACCACAGCCCCAGCAGCACCAGCACGGCGACCAACAATGGGCCGGTGCGCTTGCTTGCCAATCGCGGTTGTCCATCCGCCGTTGCCTTGCTCATCAAACCTTCCCCCTGTCAGCGCACCCCGGTATGGCCGAATCCACCCGTTCCCCTGGCGCTGTCGGTGAAAGTATCCACTACCTGCAGGCCTACGCGTGCAATCGGCAGCACAACCAGCTGCGCGATGCGGTCGCCCGGCTGCAGCGTGAAGGGCTCACGGCCACGGTTCCACGCGCTGATCAGCAGCGGGCCCTGGTAATCGGCGTCGATCAGCCCGGTGCCGTTGCCCAGCACGATGCCGTGGCGATGGCCCAGCCCCGAGCGCGGCAGCACCACGGCGGCCAGGTTCGGGTCGGCGATGTGGATGGCGATCCCGCTGGGAATCAGCGCCGTATCGCCCGGCTGCAGGGTGAGCTCGGTTTCCAGCGCGGCGCGCAGGTCCAGCCCGGCGCTGTGCTCGGTGGCATAGGCCGGCAGCGGCCAGGTATCGCCGAAGCGCGGGTCGAGCAGCTTTACCTGTAACGGCTGAAGGGTGGAATCAATGCTCATGCGTGCAACCTCTGGGCAATCAGGGACAACAGTTGTTCGGCCAGCAGCGCCTTGGAGGTACCGGGGAACACCTGTTCGCCGCCCTGCCAGTAGGCCGTGGCCGCGTTTTCATCACTTTCGAAGCCGCCGGTGGCGATGCCCACCTGGTTGGCGA
The DNA here is from genome assembly GCF_031995405.1 of Stenotrophomonas sp. Lineage (GTDB taxonomy): Bacteria > Pseudomonadota > Gammaproteobacteria > Xanthomonadales > Xanthomonadaceae > Stenotrophomonas. The sequence goes on from NZ_DAMAGC010000041.1 coordinate 2,424, forward strand.
TCACCAGGTCCAGGCGCTTGTCCACCAGCTTGCCGCGCGCGTACTTCTCCACATCGTGGGTTTCGGCCGCAAAGCCGACCACCAGCTTCAGCGCGTTGGTCTGCGCAGCCACCTCGGCCAGGATATCCGGCGTGCGCACCAGCTCCAGCGTGAGGGTCTGGGTGCCGGCGGTCTTCTTCAATTTCTGCGGGGCCACCTGGCGCGGGGTGTAATCGGACACCGCCGCCGCGCCTATATAGATGTCGGCCGGCAGCGCGCCCAGCACCGCCTCGCGCATCTGCGCGGCCGAGCGCACATCCACCCGCTGCACCCCGGCCGGGGTGGGCAGCTGCACCGGGCCACTCACCAGCACCACCTGCGCGCCCTGGCGCACGGCGGCGGCGGCCAGCGCATAACCCATCTTGCCGCTGCTGCGGTTGCCCACGTAGCGCACCGGGTCCAGGTCTTCGTAGGTGGGGCCGGCGCTGATGACCACGCGCAGGCCCTGGAGCTGCTGCTCGGGCGCGGCGTCGGCAGCGGCTGGCGCCTGCAGCGCGGCCAGTGCCGCAACAATCGCATTGGGTTCGGTCAGCCGGCCCGGGCCGGATTCGCCCTCGGCCAGCGGGCCGTCCTCCGGACCGATCACCTGCGCGCCGCGCTGGCGCAGCAAGGTGATGTTGGCCTGCGTGGCCGGGTGCTGCCACATGCGGTGGTTCATCGCCGGGCACACGGTGAGCGGCGCGGTGGTGGCCAAACACAGCGTGGTGACCAGGTCATCGGCGTTGCCGTGGGCCAGCCGGGCCAGCAGGTCGGCGGTGGCCGGGGCCACTATGACGCGGTCGGCCCAGCGCGCCAGCTCGATATGGCCCATGGCCTGCTCGGCGGCGCTGTCCCACAGGGTGGTGCGGGTGGGCTGGCCGGACATGGCCTGGAAGCTCAGCGGGGTGACGAACTGCTGGGCCCCGGCGGTCATCGCGACCTGCACCTGGGCACCGGCATCGCGCAGGCGACGCACCAGTTCCAGCGACTTGTAGGCGGCGATGCCGCCACCGACGCACAACAACAGCTTCTGGCCTTGCAGCGGGCGCGCGGACGCCGGAGAAGCCTGGGGGGAGTCAGCCACCTGCGAATTTCCTGTCGAACTGAGGCGATTAGCTTACCTGATGGGGTGTGGGGAGCTCATGCCTCAGGGGCATGAGGGGGGTGTTTTTGGTCATGAGGGAGGTGCCTGTGCGGAATGTCACTCCAAGGCCGCCTATGGACTACACCGTCGACCGGCACTCTGGGTATCGAGTGAATTTGGTTCACTCCGCTACAGACAAGCGCTGGTGATACCAGGCTGTGATCGTTGTACGATCCGCTTCAAGGGTCGCCTCACGATCCCACCGCTCACAGGGGAAGTGCGCGCATGACCAAAGCCGAAAAGACCTCCAAGAAGATCGCATCACAGGCCGGAAAAGTACTGGCTAACAAACGATCAAGCAAAACAGACAAACAGCTAGCGGGGAGCGCGCTATCACAACGCGTCCAGACGAAATCCACATCACCAAAGGTGGCGAAAACCGCCGGAAAAGTGATGGACAGGACTTCAACGAAGAAAGTTACAAAATCGCTCGCTGGTAGTGTTCTGACGCAGGCCAAGCCGAAGGCGGTCAAAACCGTCAAGGCAGCAAAGAAGGTTGCAAAGCGCGCAGGCAGCGGGGGAACTCGGGGCACCGGGAGTGGAGGCGTACGTGGGACAAACTAAATTTTCAAATTTCCGAGAAAATTATGCTGCACTTAGTGCCATAGCGAGCGGCAATGCGCGAAATCTTGCGTTCGCTGGACTCGCATTTATCTGGCTGTTTAAGCCGTCGACAGGTGGAGTCAATGATCTCCCAGATCTTCTCTACGGAGCAGGCTGCTTGTTCGTCTTCACATTAATTACTGATGTCATGCAGTACGCATACGCCACTGCCGCCTGGGGCATATATTGCAGAATAAAGGAAAACGAGGGCGAGCGGACGGGCAAACCTGTTGGTGACGAAACAGTTGTTTCTGCTCCTGAGCAACTGAACTGGCCCACCCTAGCTCTATTTTGGCTCAAGCAAGCAGTTCTGTTCACCGCCTATCTTCTCGTTGCGCTACACATGTTTATCTCAAAGTTCTATCCGAATGGCGTGAATTAGCGCGAAGTTTCTGGCGAATACCTGTGGGAGCTACGAAGGGGAACCAGCAGATTTACGGCATTCTAGCTACATCATGCTGCTTCCCTTCTATCAGCTCTACGTCTTTAACCCGTCCCCGACTACCGTTAATCAGCGCGTTCGACGTTGTCAATTTTTACTGATTTACCGGTCTTTTCCCACTCAATTCCGCCGAACTATCCGATAGCTCGTCCACGTAGACTCGCCATACTGAGCTCCATGGCGATCAAAGACTGGCCCAAGAACGAACAACCGCGCGAGAAGCTGCTGGCACGCGGCCCAACAGCGCTTTCCGACGCTGAGCTACTCGCATTGTTCATGGGCACCGGCTGCAAAGGTTTGGACGTCATGGAGAACGCACGCCTTCTCCTCAAGGATCATGGCCCCCTGCGCCTATTGCTTGATATGAGCGCGCAGAAGCTGAGGAAACTGCCCGGGCTCGGCCCGGCACGGGCTTGCAAGCTGGTAGCCGCACTGGAACTCGCCGATCGCCATTTGCGTGCAAAGTTGGACCTGGGTGAAGGCATGTGCGATCCCAAGGCAGCCATGCGCTACTTCAAACAACGGCTTCGCGGGCGCCCCCATGAGGTCTTTGCGGTCATGTTCTTGAACACCCGCAATCACATGCTAGCGTTCGAGGAACTCTTCCACGGCACGATCGATGCGGCGGCGGTCTACCCGCGCGAAGTGGCACGCCGCGCCCTGTTCCATAACGCAGCGGCCGTGATCATCGGTCACAACCACCCTTCTGGCAGTGCCGAGCCATCCGCCGCCGACCGCGACATCACCCGCCATCTGGAAAAGGCCCTGCCGCTGGTCGGCGTCCGTCTTCTCGACCACGTGGTGGTCGGCGAAGGCACCCCCGTCTCCATGGCTGAACGCGGCTGGCTCGAACCCACCCTGTCCTTCCGGGGCTGAACGCCCCAGTCAGCCCGGACACCCTTGTCCGAAGCCCCGAAACCGGCCCCAAGCCTCCTCAAGCCCCCCTGCCCCAACCCCGTTCAATGGATCAGCCCGCCATCTAGGCTAAAATTGCCGATTCCGCCGCTCCAGTCCCAAAGCAGGCCTTGTGAAAAATCTCCTCCGCGCCCTGATCAGCCAAGGCATCGAAGCCTTGCGCGCCAACGGCACTCTGCCGGCCGATACCCTGACCCCGGAATTCGTGGTCGAACGCCCGAAGACCCGTGAGCACGGCGATTTCGCCACCAATGCCGCGATGCTGCTGGCCAAGCCGGCGCGCAGCAACCCGCGCGCCCTGGCCCAGGCGCTGCTGGATGCGCTGCCCAAGAGCAATGACGTGCTGCGCGTTGAGATCGCCGGCCCGGGCTTCATCAATTTCCACCTCGCCCCCAGCGCCTACCAGCGCGAAGCGGCCAGCGTACTCAAGGAAGGTGCCGATTACGGCCGCAACCTGAGCGGCAACGGCCGTACCGTGGGCGTGGAATATGTGTCGGCCAACCCGACCGGCCCGCTGCACGTGGGCCATGGCCGCGCTGCCGCTATTGGCGACTGCCTAGCGCGCCTGCTGGATGTGAACGGCTGGAACGCCAAGCGCGAGTTCTACTACAACGACGCCGGCGTGCAGATCGAGAACCTGGCCCTGTCCACCCAGGCGCGCGCCAAGGGGCTCAAGCCCGATGACGCCGGCTGGCCGGAAGCGGGCTACCGCGGCGATTACATCCAGGACGTGGCCAACGCCTACCTGGCCGGCGCCACGGTGGAACTGGAAGGTCATTCGGTAGTGGGCGAGCGCGACCCGGACAACCTCGATGCGATCCGTCGCTTCGCGGTGGCCTACCTGCGCAACGAACAGAACCAGGACCTGGCCGCGTTCGGGGTGGATTTCGACATCTACTTCCTGGAAAGCTCGCTGTACAAGGACGGCAAGGTGGAAGAGACCGTCGCCCAGCTGCAGGCGGCCGGCCACACCTATGAGGAAGGCGGCGCGCTGTGGCTGCGCTCGACCGATTTCGGTGACGACAAGGACCGCGTGATGCGCAAGTCCGACGGCACCTACACCTACTTCCTGCCGGACGTGGCCTACCACCTGAGCAAGTGGCAGCGCGGCTATGAGCGCGCCATCACCGAGCTGGGCGCAGACCACCACGGCTCGCTGGCGCGCGTGCGCGCCGGCCTGCAGGCGCTGGATGTTGGTATCCCCAAGGGCTGGCCGGAATACGTGCTGCACCAGATGGTGACGGTGATGCGCGGCGGCGAGGAAGTGAAGCTGTCCAAGCGTGCCGGCAGCTACCTGACCCTGCGCGACCTGATCGAAGAAGCCGGTCGCGACGCGACCCGCTGGTTCCTGATCGCGCGCAAGCCCGATTCGCAGCTGACCTTCGATATCGACCTGGCCCGCGCGCAGAGCAACGACAACCCGGTGTTCTACGTGCAGTATGCGCATGCCCGGGTGTGCAGCCTGCTGCGCCAGGCCCAGGAGAAAGGCCTGAGCTACACGCCGGGCGAAGGCCTGGCCGGCATGGCTTCGCTGAGCGATGACGCCTCGCTGTGGCTGATGGTGGAAATGTCGCGCTTCCCGGAAGTGGTGGAAGCGGCCGGTATCGCGCTGGAACCGCACCTGATCGCGCAGTACCTGCGTGAATTGGCGCACGCCTTCCACACGTGGTATCACGGCACGCAGGTGCTGGTGGCTGACGATGCCGAGCGCAATGCCAAGCTCACGCTGGCGTGCGCGGCGCGCCAGGTGCTGGCCAATGGTCTGAACGTCCTGGGCGTTTCCGCCCCGGAAAAAATGTAAGCAGTGGAGAAGCAGTAAATGGCAGCACGACGCGGCAAGAGCCAGGCACGGCGCAACAGCAGCCAGGGCACACCGGGATGGGTGTGGCTGGTCGCGGGTGTGGCGATTGCGGCCGTGGTGTTTCTGGCGGCACCGAACCTGTTCAAGAACGACGGTGACGGCTTCCTGCGGGTTGGCCCGCAGCCCAACCCGAACGCCCAGCCGGCCCCGGTGAGCGACGCCGATACCGACGTGGGCGCCGAACTGCCCAAGCCGGGCGCGGCGGCGGCCAAGCCTGCCGAACCGGCCAAGCCGGCCACGCAGTACGACTTCTACACCCTGCTGCCCGGCAAGGAAGTGGAAATGTCCGATGCGGAGCTGGCGGCCAGCGCGCGTGCCGAGGACCAGCGCCGCGCCAAGGCCGAGGCGCAGCGCGCGCAGGCGGCGTTGGAAGGACGTCCGTTGCCGCCGGCACCGGCCCCGACCAGCACCGCCGCAACCACCTCGCCTGCGGCAGTGAGCACCGCCCCGCTGCCCGCCCCGGTGGCGGAACGCCCGGCAGCGACCACGGCTCCGGCGACGACGCCGGCGCAGACGGCAGCGGCTACTGCGGCGGCACCGAAGCCGGCGGCTGCCGCGGCGACGCCTGCTGCTGCGGCGACTGAGCCGGCGGCCAGCAACGTGCGCTACATCCTGCAGGCCGGTGCGTTTGGCGCGTCTGGCGATGCCGAGGCGACCAAGGCCAAGCTGGCGATGATCGGTTTGGCGGCGCGGGTGGAATCGGCGCAGATCAACGGCAAGACGGTGTATCGCGTGCGCATGGGGCCGTATGGCAGCGCGGGCGAACTGGCGGAGGCCAAGCAGAAGCTGGACGGGACCGGGCTTCAGGCGATGGCGATCAAGGCGCAGTAAGTGGCGCTGCAGGTTGTTTGAGGACGCCGGGCTTGCCCGGCGTTTTTTTTGGGACGTGAAGAGCAGCCGAGCATGGCTCGGCTCTACCTGGTTTACGGTTGCGCTATCGTGCGCGACGGGGTGCATCCGCGCCTCTGCCCATGTCAAACAGAGGCGGTGCTGAAATGGTCGAGCCTTATCCAGCCCTGAGACCGGTCCGCGTTGAACTCTGCCTTGACGCCGTTGATTCATGCGGGCGCACGGTCATGGCGCTGAATGCATCCACGGCGCGCCCCATGGCATACGCCTTTGGCGTCGAACCCATGTGGTACGGCTTCGTCCTGAACGATCCGGCTATGCCGGTGATTGAACCTGGCGCCACGGTGAGCTGCACCATTTCGTTCCTCAATCACGACGGTGCCATCGAGGCACTGCACCGTGGCGCTTCAGTTCTCTTTGGCGACGGGTCGGCCACGAAGGGTGTGATCAAGATTGTTTCTCTGGATTGATCCGCTATCGTCCGCGTATGCCTTCCCGCCCTGATCCTGCTCAACTTCCCGGCGTTGCCGGCGCTACCGGTCGCTACCGCGAATGGGCGCCGTCGGCTGCGCTGCGCGGCTGCTTCGGGCAGCTGTGGCGCAGCGAACTGCCGGTGGGCCACAGCGGGGAGGTGGCGGTGCTGCCCGATGGCTGCGTGGACATTCTCTGGCGCGATGGTCGGCTGTTTGTGGTGGGGCCGGATGTGGTGGCGGCGCACCCGCAGTTGACGCCCGGTGCGCAGGTGTTGGGCGCGCGGTTCCAGCCGGGTGCGGCGCGGGCGTGGCTGGGCCTGCCGCTGTCGGAGATTGTGGGCACAGCGGTGGAACTGGACGCGGTGATGGGCGTGCGGGCGCGGCGGATGGCGGCGCGGTTGAACGCGGTGGGCGATGCCGAGGTGCGGCAGCAGGTGTTCGCGCGGGAGCTGGCCGGGCTGGCTGACAATGGCACGGCCGATGCCGCGGCGGCGCAGGTATTTGCCCAGGTGCGTGCGGGGCATACGGATCTGGCGGCGGTGTCTGCGACGCTGCAGCTGAGTACGCGCAGCCTGCGCCGGTTGTGCCATGCGCAGTTCGGCTACGGGCCGAAGATGCTGGAACGGATCCTGCGCCTGCAGCGGGTGCTGCGCTTGGCGCGTGCGCGGCCACGCGACAGCCTGGCGGCGCTGGCGTTCGACGGTGGCTACGCGGACCAGTCGCACCTGAGCCGGGAAGTGCGCGCGCTGGCCGGGATCGGTGCGGCCGAACTCTGCGCGCAGTGGCGCGGCTGACTGGCCGTTTTGTTCAAGACAGACGCGCGGAAACTGGCGATGCTGGTGCTCCTTTCAACACGAGCACAGCGATGAGCACAGCACACGGCAACGACCGCCGCATCGACAACATCGAATTCAACGTGGCCGATATCGCCCGCAGCAAGGCGTTCTATGGGGAAGTGTTCGGGTGGTCTTTCACCGATTACGGCCCGGGGTATACCGAGTTCAACGATGGGCGGTTGCGTGGCGGGTTTACCACCGGTGAGCCGGTGCGGCCGAGTGGGCCGTTGGTGATTCTGTATGCCGATGACCTGGTGGCCACGCAGCAGCGGGTGGAAGCAGCCGGGGCGGAGATCTGCCGGGCGACATTCGATTTTCCGGGCGGGCGGCGGTTTCATTTCCGCGATCCGGATGGGTATGAGTTGGCGGTGTGGACGGCGGTTTGAGGTAGCGCCGACCGTTGGTCGGCTGCCGTCAGAGGGTGCGTGCGCCGCGCGGTATGCGCGAAGAGCAGCCGAGCATGCCTCGGCTCTACCGGGATGCCGCGCTGCCAAGGGGGCGTGCGCCGCGCGGTATGCGCGAAGAGCAGCCGAGCATGGCTCGGCTCTACCGGGATGCCGCGTCCTGAAGGGTAGAGCCGAGCCATGCTCGGCTGCCGTTGGGGATGCGTGGAGCCGGCCAGCGGCCGGCACTACGATCATCCGGTCGAGCAGCCGATCAGCGGTCGGCTCTACCGGGGCGATCCGTTGGATCAGTCGCGCGCGACCTGGAATCCGGCGAACGACTGGCTTACCGGCATCAGTTCGAGGCGGTTGATGTTGAGGTGCGCCGGCAGGTTGGCCACCCAGAAGATCTGCTCGGCGATGTCCTCGGCGGTCATCGGGTTGGCGCCGGTGTAGAGGGTGTCCGAGGCGGCCTGGTTGCCGTGGGTGCGCACGAGGGTGAACTCGGTTTCGGCCATGCCCGGCTCGATGGTGGTGACGCGCACGCCGGTGCCGTGCAGGTCGGCACGCAGGCCGAGCGAGAACTGGCTGACGAAGGCCTTGGTGCCGCCGTACGCGTTGCCGCCCGGGTACGGGTACACGCCGGCGACCGAGCTGATGTTGATGATGGCGCCCTTGCGCGCCACCAGCTGCGGCAGCAGGCGGTGGGTGAGGGTGACCAGCGCGGTGACGTTGGTGTCGATCATGGTGCGCCAGTCTTCAAGCGAGGCGCTCTGCGCCGGGGCGGTGCCCTGCGCGAGGCCGGCGTTGTTGACCAGCAGGTCGATGTCGGCGAAGCCGGCCGGCAGGGCGGCCAGCGCGGCCTCCATGGCGGCGCTGTCGCGCACGTCGAAGACGGCCGCATGGACGCGCTCGGGACCGTAGGCGTCGACCAGCGGCTGCAGCCGTTCAGCGCGCCGGCCGGTGGCGATGACGCGCCAGCCAGCCTGGGCGAAACGATGGACGGCGGCAGCGCCAAAGCCGGAGGTGGCGCCGGTAATCAGAGCGGTACGGGTCATCGGGGTACTCCGTGGGAATCCCCGCCATTTTCGCACCGATCAGCGGATGCGGAACACGCGCGCCTTGGGCAGGTCTTCGTCCACCTGCAGGAACCAGCGCCCGGCGATGCCCGGCACGACCACGATCTCGGGGTTGCTGCGGCTGGCCTTGAGCGTCATCTCGCCCTTGAGCACCTGCCACTGCTGGCCGTTGTCGAGGGTGAACACGGTGCCCGGAGCCCAGCCATCCACCTGGCCGGTGACCCTGGCCTTGATGGGCCCGTCGTCCAGCCCGGGGAACATCGGGGCGGGGGTGGGCGCGCCGGGCGCGGCGACCGGGGCGGCAGCCACCGGCGGTGCCGGGCTGCGCGCGTCGGCCTCACGCAGCAGGCGGTTCAGGGTCTGCAATTGGGCGGGGGTAAGCCCCACCTGTGCCAGTGCCTGCGGGTCCACGCGCTGTTCGATCGCCACGTAGGGCACCTGGGCGGCGGCCGATCCGGCCAGCCACAGCATTCCCGCACCCACCACTGCCTGCCACCTGCGCATTGCCTGCTCCACTGCCTGTCGATGCCTGATGGCGGCACTGTGCTTCACTTTCATGGCAGCCAGATGACAGCCGCGCCGGTCGCGACGGGGCCGGCGACCGGCAGGGGGTAAAATGGCGGCCAGCCGCGCAGCCGCGCCGGCGGTATTGGACGTCACATGATCAACAACGATGTACTGCGCAGCATCCGCTACATGCTCGACCTCAGCGACGGCATGATTGCCGACACCTGTGCCCTGGCCGACCCGGCCTTCGTGATCGACAAGGCCGACGTGGCCGGTTGGCTGCGCAAGGAAGACGAGGAAGGCTTCGTGCCGTGCGATGACCGCACCCTGGCGCACTTCCTGGATGGGCTGATCGTGCATTTCCGTGGCCGCGACGAGAGCCAGCCGCTGCGCCCGGTGGAAAAGCGCATCACCAACAACCTGGTGCTGAAGAAGCTGCGCGTGGCGTTCCAGTTGAAGGACGTGGACATGCACGAGATCTTCGACAACGCCGGGTTCCCGGTATCCAAGCCGGAGCTGTCGGCGCTGTTCCGCCAGCCGGACCACAAGAATTACCGTGCCTGCGGCGACCAGCTGCTGCGCAACTTCCTCAAGGGCCTCACCCTGCGCGTGCGCGCTGCCTGAGCCCCGCGCTGGCGCGTGGCTCCGCCTGCGGGGCCACGTGCTGCAGCAGTTCCTGCATGAAGGCCCGCGCCGCCGACGTGGGCAGTTTCGACCACACCGCATGCACGCGCCGCACGGGCGCATCCTGGATGGCCACGCAGGCCACGCCGGTGAAGCCGGCGGCGATGGCCACCGGCACGATGCCCACCGCCAGCCCCTGCTGGACGAAGCGCTCGATGAGCGACATGTGGTTGATCTCGAACGGCACCCGATGCGGTAGCCCGGCGGCGGCGAAGGCCTCGTCGGTCTGGCGGCGTGCGCCGGAACCGTATTGGAAATCCACCAGCGGCAGCTCGGCCAGGGTGGCCAGCGACAGCCGTTTGCGGCTGGCCAGCGGGTGCGCGGGCGGCAGCACGGCCACCATGGATTCTTCGGCGAGCAGGCGGTGGCAGGCGCCGTCGATGGCGGTACCGGGCGAGAGGCCGACCAGGGCCACGTCCACGCGGCGCTCGCGCACGTCTTCCATCAGCACTTCGCTCTTGTCCATGCGCAGGCGGAATTCCACCTGCGGGTAGCGGGTGTGGAAGGCGGCCAGGCAGGCGACCAGGTCCACGGCGGTGAGCGAGGTGATCTGGCCGATGGTCAGCGTGCCGCGCACCTGGCCGGCGACGGCGGCGACGTCTTCACGCAGGTGGCGCAGCGTATCGAGCACCTGGCGCGCGTGGGTGAGCAGGACCTCGCCGGCCGGGGTGACCCGCACCTGGCGCGGCAGGCGCTCGAACAGGGTGGCGTGCAGTTCTTCCTCGAGGTGGGCGATCTGGTGGCTGAGCGCCGATTGCACGACGTGGCAGCGCGCGGCGGCGCGGGTGAAGCTGCGTTCTTCGGCCAGGGCCACGCAGAACTCGAGCTGTTTGAGGTTCACGTCGGCATCTCCGCCACCCATCTATTTTCCAGATGCGTTGGATGATAACTATTCATTTCCATCATCGCGAAGGGAGGCGGACACTGGCGTCCCCCTGACACTTGGAAACCGTATGACCGCCGATGTCCACACCCCCTTGAGCCGCTGGCAGGTGCTGTTGATGGCCTTTGCCACGGGCGTGGCGGTGGCCAGCAATTACTACGCGCAGCCGCTGCTGCACACCATCGCCGGTGAGTTCGGGGTGTCCTTCGGACGCGCGGGCATGCTGGTGACGGCGGCGCAGTTGAGCTACGGCGTGGGCGTGGTGCTGCTGGTGCCGTTGGGCGACATGTTCGAGCGGCGGCGGTTGATCGTGGTGATGTCGCTGTTGTCAGCTTCCGGGCTCGTGGTGAGCGCGCTGAGCCATCAGTTCGCGTGGCTGCTGGTGGGCACGGCGATCACCGGGTTGTTCTCGGTGGTGGCGCAGGTGTTGGTGCCGTTCGCGGCGACGCTGGCGCGGCCGGAAGAGCGTGGCCGGGTGGTCGGCACGGTGATGAGCGGGCTGCTGCTGGGCATCCTGCTGGCGCGGACGGTGGCCGGTGCGTTGTCGTCGCTGGGCGACTGGCGCTGGGTGTACTGGATGGCCGCGGGCACGCTGGTGCTGACGACGTGGGTGCTGCATCGCACGTTGCCGCGCTTCCATCAGCATGCGGGCCTGGGTTACGGGGCGTTGTTGCGCTCGATCGGGACGTTGTTCGCGCAGGAGCCGGTGTTCCGCCTGCGCACGCTGCTGGGCGCGTTGAGTTTTGCGATGTTCGCGATGTTCTGGACGCCGTTGGCGTTCCTGCTGGCGGGCGCGCCGTACCACTACAGCGATGCGACGATCGGGCTGTTCGGGCTGGTGGGCGCGGCGGGGACGCTGGCGGCGGGCTTGGCCGGGCGGATGGCCGACCGCGGCAAGGCGGCGCTGGCGACGACGCTGGCGCTGGTGCTGCTGGCGGCATCGTGGCTGCCGCTCGGCTTTTCGACGCAGTCGCTGGTGGCGCTGGTGGTGGGCGTGCTGGTGCTGGACCTGGCGGCGCAGCTGCTGCACGTGAGCAATCAGAACGTGGTGTTCGCGCTGCGCCCGGAGGCGCGCAACCGGCTCAACGCGGGGTACATGACCGGGTACTTCATCGGCGGTTCGTTGGGGTCGCTGGTGTCGGCGCAGGTGTATGGCGCCTACGGGTGGATCGGGGTGTGCCTGACCGGCGCGGGTGTTGCGGTGGTGGCGATGGGGGTCTGGGCGTGGGCGGTGGTCGCGGAGAAGCGGAAGGCACCGTAAGGTCGGTTGCCGCGATATGACGCCGTAACGCCGACCGTTGGTCGGCTGTCGCGACGTGACGCCGTAGAGCCGACCGTTGGTCGGCTGCATTTGCGCGGTGGGTGAGAAGCAGCCGACCGACGGTCGGCTCTACGAGGAGCAGCCGACCAACGGTCGGCTCTACGTTAGAAGGTGGTTTGGACGGCGAACTCGACCCGGGAACCGGCGTTGCCGGGGAACAGACGCTTGGCGGCGTTGTCGGTGTCGTGCGCGGTCAAGCGCAATTCCCACGGACCGTGCACTTTCCAGATGGCGCTCAGCTGGCCGTGCAGATAATCGTCACCCTGCGCGCTGGCCAGCCAGTAATGCCCCACCGCACCTTCCAGCCGCCATTGCTCGCCCAGCGGCAGCCGTGCGCCCAGCTGGGCGTAGGTGCCGCTGTGACCGCCGGCCAACGCGTCGTCGGACACGCCCACCTGCAGCCAGTAGCGCTGCTGCCAGGTCAGCGTGCTGTTGAGCTCGGTCCAGTCCAGGTCCACGTTGCTGGACGGATAGACATAGCGGGTGAGGTTGACGTCCAGCGCCCAGTCCGCGCCCAGTGCCCCGCCCCACCCGGCCACCACGTCGAACTCGCTGCGGGCGCCGTTGTCCGGCTTGAACGACACCCCCGACCCCCACACCGACGCATACCAGCCGCTCTCGCTGCCGAGTTTGACGCCCGCCTGCGCGGCCGGGTCGCCGTCGCTCTGCGAGCTGCCGCGCCAGACATAATCGGAGGTCAGCGTCGCGTTGCCCTCCACGGCGGCCGCCGCCGCGCCACTCAGCATCAGGCCCAGCAGCAGCGCGCTGCAGCGGCGCACGATGCGCCCTTTGTTCTGTTCAACCACCACGGTAAGCACTCCATCGGACGGCGGCGCCGTCGAGGTGGGCAGTGTTCCCGCAGTGGCCGTAAAGCCGCCATGGCGCGGCCGGGGGATCGGCGCAAATTCCGTGTAAATCCTGCGTCCACGATGCGGTAGAACCCCCGCGCTATCATGGGCGCTCTGACCTGTTGCGAGTAATGGCGTGGACGCGATCCTGACCCCGGTGTCGATTGGCGAGTTGATCGACAAGATCACCATCCTGGAAATCAAGGCCGAACGCATCAGCGACGCCGGCAAGAACGCCAACGTCCGCAAGGAACTCGATGGCCTGTGGCCGCTGTGGCAGCAGCAGCTGGCCAGCCAGCCCGGGCTGGACGCGCTCAAGGATCAGCTCAAGGCGATCAACGTGCGCATGTGGGACATCCAGGACCAGCTGCGCGACAAGGAAGCGGCGCAGGTGTTCGACGATGCGTTCATCCAGCTGGCGCGGGGCGTCTACGGCACCAATGGCGAGCGGGTGAAGGTAAAGAACGAGATCAACCGCATCGCAGGCTCTGCGCTGGTTGAAGAAAAGCAGTACCAGGGCGAGTAAGCCGCCCCGCCCGCGCCGGGCTCAGTGCCCGGTGGCGGCCATGAAGCGTTCGCGGTCCTGCTGGGTGCGCCGGCGGATTTCGGCCAGGGCTTCGTTCTCGGTGGCTTCCAGCATGGATTCGAACAGGCGCTGGAAGTGGTTGCGCATGGCCAGGCGTGCGCCGGCCGGATCGCGCGCGCGCAGCGCGTCGAGAATGGCGGTGTGTTCTTCGTCGCGGGTGTCATCGTCGTTGTGGCAGACGTTGGCATAGACCTGCTTCACCCGCGGCAGCTCGTTGCGCATGCGCCAGATCAGCTGCACGCAGTGCTCCACCACCGGGTTGCCGGCAATCCGCGCGATGGACAGGTGGAACTGGCGGTCGGCCTCGCTGGCCGCCGCTTCGCCCGAGGTGGGGTCCACCATGGCCGCGATCAGGCCGGCCAGGGCCTCCACTTCGTCATCGGTGATGCGGCTGGCCGCCATGGCCGCTGCCTCGGCCTCGATCACCGCACGCGCGGCGGTGAGGTCGAAGGCCGACACATCCGGCAACGCGCCGGGGGCCTGCGACGGGCGCGCCTTCACATACACGCCCGAGCCGGTCTTGATGGTGATCAGGCCCTGTGCTTCCAGCGCGATTTCCGCCTCGCGCACGGTCACCCGGCTGACGCCCAGGCGCTCGGCCAGGTCGCGTTCACCGGGCAGCCGCGAGCCCGGCGGGAATTCGCCCTTCTCGATCAGCGCGACGATTTCGGCGGCAATGGACTGGTAGAGACGGGGTTCGGACATCATCAAGACCTGGCTGTACGGTGGCTGGGGACCGACACGCGACCCGCGCCCTCAGAGAGCGGCGCGGTCCTGGAAAACCGCGCCACTGACCTCAGAAGCGGTAGCGCACCCCCAGATAATAGCGCCGCCCGTAGGTGGTGTACTCGCGGAAGCTGCCCAGGATGGGCATATCCGACACCCGCGGCTCGTCGGTGAGGTTGCTGGCCGACAGCGACAGCGACAGGTTCTTGTTCACCTTGTAGGTGGCGCGGAAGTCGAGCGAGCCATTGTCGCGCACGTAGCGGTTCTGCGAGGGGTCGCCGACGAACTGCTGGTAATAGTCCGACCGGTATTTGTAGATGGCCTGCAGGTCCAGCTTGCCCAGGCCCCAGTACACCTGGGCCGAGGCCACGTGCTTGGACAGCCCGAAGATGTTGGCCGGCTCGACGATGCCGGGGGTGAACACGCCGGTGATCGGGTCGGTGGACTCGCCCAGGCGCAGGTCTTCGGTCTTGAAGTTGGAGTGGGCGTAGTTGTAGCTGGCCTTCACGCCCAGCCCGGAGAAGATGCCGGGCAGGTAGGAGAAGGTGTGCGAGCCCGTCAGCTCGAAACCGATCAGGTCGCTCTTCTGGTCGCTGGTGGCCAGCTGTTCGACCGGCACGGTGACGCTCTGGCCGTCGATGTCGAAGGTTTCGCCCAGCACCACCGGCACCGAGCCGCCGTTGAACTGCTTGTAGTAGATGGCCGTGGACAGGATCGAGTCGGCGTTGGCATACCACTCCAGCGAGACGTCGGCATTCCAGGACATCAGCGGCTTGGCGCGCGGGTTGCCGGTGGCGGTGATGTTGCCCAGTGCCTCGGCCACGCTGCGGAAGTCGGTGTCGGCCTCGTCCAGGGTGAAGCTGCGGCCAAAGCCTTCTGCCGCCAGGTCGGGGCGCGACATGGCGCGGTAGGCACCCACGCGCAGCAGCAGGTCCGGGCGCAGTTCGAAGGACGCGTTGAAGCTGGGCAGCCATTCGGCATTGCTGGACTTGAGCACCTGGCGGGTGAAATCGCCGGTGGGGCGCAGGGTGACGGTGCCGTCGGGGTTGTTGATCACATCCAGGCCGCTGCGCAGGCCGACCGAGCTGACGTCGGTGCGCACCCAGCGCACGCCGATGTTGCCGGTAACCGGCAGGCCGAACCATTCGCTGCTGTAGTCGCCCATCAGGTAGATGGCGTTGGTCTTCTCGGTGACATCGTTGTTGGCCGGGTCGCGCAGGTCTGCACTCAGGCCGGTGTCGTCCACGCCGGTGAAGGCCTTGAACAGGCAACGGCTGTCGAAGGTGGCCCACTGGTCGATGGTGTTGCCGCTGGCGTTGGCCAGGAAGTCCTTCTGCGGGAACGCCTGGCGGCAGGCCTGGTTGGCCGCGCGGATGGCCGCGACATTGGTGGTGGTGATGTCGCGGGTGTCGGTGAAGTCGGTGTAGGTGGCTTCGGAGTGGCGCAGGCCACCCTTGAACGCGGTGAAGAAGCCGCTTTCCGGGGTGAACGCCGCATCGAAGCGCTGCGCGCGGATGGTGTGCTCGCGGGTCTGCTGGCGCCGGCGGATCAGTGCCGAGTCGGTGTAGTTGTCCGGGTTGTTCACATCGAACGCCGGATCCAGATAGATGCTCGGCACATCGCCGCTGTAGTCGTAGGTGTAGTCGACGTAGCGCGTGTTCTTGATGCCGGCCACCGGCTTGCCATTGACGTCGGTACGCCCGGCGCGCAGGCGGGTGGAGCGCTCGATCTGGTCGCGCTCGGTGTTGGAGTAGGACAGGTCGGTGGACAGGGTCCAGGCCGGGGTGGGACGGAAGATCACATTGAAGCCGCCACCGGTGTACTCCTCCTTGCGCTCCAGGAAGTTGCCGGTGGAATCGATGGTGGTGCTGCCGGTGTGGTGCAGCAGCGCGCCGTCGTCGGTGACCACGCGGTTGTTGAGGTTGCGCATCATCGAGGACAGCGAGAGGTCCGAGCGGTCTTCGGTGTAGTCGCGCTTGGAGTGCTGGTAATCCAGGTTCACTTCCCAGGCGTCGCCGGGCCGCCACTGCAGCGCGGCGAACTGCGAATCGCGCTTGTCGTGTTCGATGAACTGGCGGTAGATGCGGCTGCTGGGCACCAGGTAGTACGGCACGCCGTTGGCGACCTGGTTGCCGTCTACGGTGGTGCAGTTGCGGGTGGCGCCGACCACTTCGCGACCATCGCAGGCCACCCAGGTGGAACTGCTCGAGAACATTTCTTCCGGGTTGCTGCCTTCCAGCGCCTGCACGCCCACGGAGATGCCGAGTTTGCCGGCACCGCCCATGTCGAACTGGTCGATGTAGCTGGCGGTACCGCGCCAGCCCACGCCGTCCTTGTCCTTGAGCCGGTCGTCGTAGTCCTGCCAGGTGCCGCGGCCATCGAGCTGGACGGTGCGCTTGCCGTATTCGAGCGGCTTGACGGTTTCCATGTTGACCGTGCCGGCCACGCCGCCTTCGACGAAGTCGGCGCGCTGGGTCTTGTAGATGGCCACGCTGTTGATCAGCTCGGACGGGAACTGGTTGAAGTTCACCGAGCGGTCGCCGCTGCCGTTGGTGGCTTCGCGGCCATTGAAGGTGGACGAGCCCAGGAACGGGCCGAGGCCGCGGATCGAGATTTCCGAGGCGCCGCCCTTCTCGCGATGGGTGGAGGCGCCGGTGATGGTCTCGATGGCTTCCCCGATGGACAGCGCCGGCAGGTCGCCGATGTCGTCGGCGGCAAGCACGTCGGAGATGACGGTCTCCTCCCGCTTCTTGTCGATCGAGGTCTGGATGGTGCCACGCACACCGGTCACCTGGACCTGGTCCAGGGTGGTCGGCTGTGCGGGCGGTGCGGCGGCGTCCTGTGCGTGGACCAGCGGCACCAGGGCGGTGCTGCACAGGGCATAGAACAGCGCGCTATGCAGCGCGGTGCGGCGGAGGCCTCGTGGCGAGGCCGTACGGCGGTCATGCAACATCGTGATCTCCCTCCCAGGATGGATCGTCCGATTACACGGATTCGATCCGGACGATTCACGGTTACTGGACCAATGTCAATGAATTGGTACTAAAGTCTACCCCTGACATTCGTGTAGACCACTTTGCATGGATTTAATGTGCAGATGCAGCAGGAATATGCGCAACTGGCGAACCACATGCACCTAAAGTGGTATGCGATTGTGGTTGACGCACGCATTGGACGACCTGTTACGATCCGGACTCGCGTTCGATGCCACGGTTGATCTGGGAGGGTAAGCCGATGACTCTGCAACATTCTCAAGCGCCACGTGCGCTGCGTCCGCTGCTCACCGCCCTGGCGTTGGGCCTTGCGGCCGGTGCACTGCCTGCCTTCGCGGCCGACCATCTGGTCCATGACGCCGCCGGGTACGCCGCCGCGACCAACGCGCTGCAGCCGGGCGATACCGTCATCCTCGCCGACGGCGTATGGCGCGACATCGACCTGCTGTTGCGCGGCGCCGGAAAAATTGGTCAACCAATTAAGCTGACGGCGCAGACCCCGGGCAAGGTGATCCTCAGCGGCCAGTCGCAGCTGCGCCTGGCCGGGTCCTACCTGGAGGTATCCAACCTGGTGTTCCGCGATGGCTGGGCCCCGGGCAGCGAAGTGGTGTCCTTTCGGGCCTCGTCCAAGGAGTGGGCCACCCACAGCCGGGTGACCGGGGTGGTGATCGACGGCTACAACAAGCCGGACCGCCAGCAGTCGGACAACTGGGTGGGGATGTACGGCCAGGACAACCGCTTCGACCACAACCAGCTGGTGGGCAAGACCAATGCCGGCACCACCCTGGTGGTGGTGCGCAACGCCACCAGCGGGTTGGACAACCGCCACCGCATCGACCACAACTGGTTTGGCCCGCGCCCCAACCTGGGCAGCAACGGCGGCGAGACCATCCGGGTGGGCACCAGCACCGACTCGCAGTCCGATTCGAATACGGTGGTGGAGAACAACTGGTTCGAGCAGTGCGATGGCGAAGTGGAGATCGTGTCCAACAAGTCCGGCGGCAACCTGTACCGCGGCAACGTGTTCTTCGAATCGCGCGGCTCGATGGTGCTGCGCCACGGCCACGGCAACGTGGTCGAGCGCAATGTGTTCCTCGGCAACAACAAGGCCCACACCGGCGGGGTGCGGGTGATCAACCGCCACCAGATCGTGCGCGACAACTACTTCGAGAACATCGCCGGTGACAACTTCGCCGCCGCGCTGGCGGTGATGGCCGGCACCCGCGATGCGCCGTTGAACCGCTATGAACAGGTGGACGATGCGCTGATCGAGCGCAACAGTTTCGTCGGCGTGCGCCAGGTGTTCCTCGGCGCAGGCCTGGACGCCGAGCGCAACGCCATGCCGGTCAACAGCCGCCTGCGCGGCAACCTGTTCATCGGCGATGGCAGCCGCGAGCTGCTGCGCAGCCAGGGCGATCTGTCCGGCATCGCGTTCAGCGGCAACGTGCAGAGCCCCCGCGTGTCGCCCGGCTTCCCAGCGGGTGTGAGTGCGCAGAAAGTCACGCTGCAGCGCGCGGCCAACGGCCTGCAGTACCCGGTGGAAACCATCGCGGCGGGCGCACCGCGCGACCTTGCGCCGATCGCGCGCGAACTGGTGGGCGTGAGTTGGTATCCCAAGACGCTGACCAGCACCGCGCTGGACAGCGGCACCACCCGCAAAGTGGCCCCGGGTGAGGACACTCTGAGCCGCGCGATGGCCGACAGCGCCCCCGGTGACCAGTTGCAGCTGCAGCGCGGCCAGTACCGCATCGACCAGGTATTGAACGTGAACCATCCGGTCAGCGTGATCGGGCCCCGCCGCGGACGCGCCAGCCTGCAGTTCTCGCGCCCTGCCCTGTTCGAGATCCGCGCCGGTGGTTCGCTCAAGCTGACCGGGCTGGATATCGACGGCGCACTGGCGCCGGATGCGGCGGGCAACGCGGTGGTGCGCATCGCCCCGGGCAGCCAGGCGTTCAACTACACCCTGCTGATCGAGGACAGCCGCATCCACGGGCTGACCACCAACAAGGCCTTCGATGTGGTCAACGCGGGCAAGGGCAGCCTGGCCGCGCGCATCGGGCTGCGCAACACCACGGTGGAGGACATCAGCGGCAGCGTGATCGCCGCCGCTGCCGAGACCGACGACCTGGGCACTTACAACGCCGAGCAGGTGGACATCGTGGATTCGACGTTCCGCAACATCGCCGGGCCGCTGTTGAACCTGTATCGCGGTGGCACCGATGAAAGCACCTTCGGCCCGACGCTGCGGGTGCACGGCAACCAGCTCGACAACGTGGGCGTGGCCGCCGACACCAGCCTGCGCCTGCATGGCGTGCAGACCGCCACGCTGACCGACAACCAGTTCCTCCGCAGCGGACGCGTGCGCTTCAGCCACCGCGTCGGCGAGCCCCGCCTGGCCGCGCACGGCAACGTGCTCGACGCCACCGCGGCGATACAGTCCGATACTCCAGCCGAGACCCTGCCATGACGCGTTCCACGCCCCTGATGCTGCTGCTGGCGGCCTCCTTCAGCGCCGCCGCGCTGCCCGCCGTTGCAGCTGCACCCGCCGGCACCCAACAACCGGCGGCCGCTGCCAGCGCCCCGGTGCTGGTCACCGCCGCGCAGTGGCAGCAGATGCGCAGCGATGGCAGCAGGTACCCGGTGTTTGCCAAGGAGCAGCAGCGCGCCGAGCGCCTGGTGCGCGGCATGATCAAGGCCGGCATCGATGTGCCGGTGCCCAAGGACAAGGGCGGCGGTTACACCCACGAACAGCACAAGCGCAATTACCAGGCCATCCAGGCGGCCGGCGCGCTGTACCGGCTGACCGGCGACAAGGTGTATGCCGATTACGCGCGCGACCTGCTGCTGGGCTACGCCAAGCTGTACCCCGGGCTGGGCGCGCACCCGCAGGGCCGCGGACAGATTCCCGGCCGGCTGTTCTGGCAGACCCTCAACGATTCGGTCTGGCTGGTAAGCGCGGTGCAGGGCTACGACGCCATCCGCGACAGCCTCAGCGCGGCAGACCGCAAGACCATCGACGACAACGTGTTCCGGCCGATGGCCGACTTCCTCAGCGGTACGCCGGAAAACTTCGACAAGATCCACAACCACGCCACCTGGGCGGTGGCGGCGGTGGGCATGACCGGCTACGTGCTGCGCGACCAGACCTATGTGGACAAGGCGTTGAACGGCAGCAGGCGCGATGGCAGCGCTGGCTTCCTCAAGCAGGTGGACCAGCTGTTCTCGCCGGACGGCTATTACGAGGAAGGCCCCTACTACCAGCGCTATGCGCTGGCACCGTTCATCCTGTTCGCCAATGCGATCCAGCGCAACGAACCGCAGCGCGGCATCTTCAAGCGCCGCGACGGCGTGCTGCTGAAGGCGGTCGATTCACTGGTGCAGAGCAGCTACGGCGGCTACTTCTTCCCGATCAACGACGCCATCCTCGACAAGGGCCTGGACACCGAAGAACTGGTGGCCGGCATCGACATCGCCTACGCCCAGACCAGCGACGCGCGCCTGCTGTCGGTGGCCAAGGCACAGAAGCGCGTGCTGCTGTCGCCCGAAGGCCTGCAGGTGGCCCAGGCGCTGGCGCAGGACAAGGCCAAGCCGTTCGCCTTCGTGCCCACGCTGCTGCGCGATGGCCCGGACGGCACCGAAGGTGCGCTGGCGATCCTGCGCATGGGCGGTGAAGACGGCCAGGCGCTGGTGATGAAGAACACCAAGCAGGGCATGGGCCACGGCCACTTCGACAAGCTCAACTGGCTGTTCTACGACAACGGCCAGCGCGTGGTCACCGATTACGGCGCCGCCCGCTTCCTCAATATCGAGGCCAAGGCCGGCGGCATCTACCTGCCCGAGAACAACAGCTGGGCGCGTCAGACGCTGGCCCACAACACGCTGGTGGTGAACGAGCAGAGCCACTTCGGCGGCGACTGGAAGAAGGGCCAGGCGCTGGCGCCGACGCCGCTGCTGTTCGCCGCGGGCGACGATACCCAGATCGCCTCGGCGCGCATGGACGGTGCCTACGACGGGGTGAGCTTCACCCGCACCCAGGTGCTGCTGGCCCATCCCGCGCTGACCGAGCCGGTGGTGCTGGACCTGTTGCGGGTCAACGGCGGCAAGGCGGCGCGCTACGACCTGCCGCTGCACTTCAACGGCCACATCATGGACGTGGGCTTCAAGGCGCAGTCCGCGGTGGCCGCGCGACCGGTGCTGGGCAAGGCCAACGGCTACCAGCATGTGTGGATCGATGCCGCCAGCGAACCGGGCAGTGAAGCACGCAGCCTCACCTGGCTGCTGGACGGGCGCTTCTACACGTACCGCTTCGCCAGCACCGCACCGTCGCGTGCGCTGATCGGCGAAAGCGGGGCCAATGATCCCTCGTTCAACCTGCGCCGCGAGCCGATGCTGCTGCAGCGCGTGGATGGGCAGGCCGCCACCACCTTCTACGGCGTGCTCGAACCGCATGGCCAGTACGACGGCACCGCCGAGACCGTGCGCGGCGCCAACAGCCGCATCGACCGCATCGCCCACTACCGGGGCAAGGATGCCGACGTACTGGTGCTGGACCTGGCCGGCGGCAGGCGCGTGGCGCTGGGCATCGCCGATGATCCGTCCAAGGCTGGCGCGCATGAGGTGAGCGGCGATGGCCACAGCTGGCGCTGGGACGGCGGCTGGAAGCGCTTTGATACCGGCAGCGGCAAGGACGGCAAATGAAGGTCACCACCCAGGCGCGCACCTACGTGCGCTGGTTGATCGTGGCGCTGATCGCCATTGCCACGGTCATCAACTACATCGACCGAAACGCACTGGCAGTGATGTGGCCGCAGATTTCCAAGGATGTCGGCGCGACCAAGGAAGACTACGCGCTGCTGGTCACGGTGTTCATGCTGTTCTACGCCGCCGGCCAGTTCGTGTTCGGCCGGTTGTTCGACATCATCGGCACGCGGCTGGGCTTTGCCCTGTCCATTGCGGTGTGGTCGATCTCGATCGCGCTGCACTCGGTCACCCACTCCATCCTGTCTTTCAGCCTGGTGCGGGCGATGCTGGGCATCAGCGAGGCCGGTGCGTGGCCGGGCGCGGTGAAGGCCAACGCCGAGTGGTTCCCCGCGCGTGAACGGGCGCTGGCGCAGGGCGTGTTCAATGCCGGCGCGTCGATCGGGGCGATCATTTCCGCCCCGCTGATCGCGGTGCTGTTCCTGTGGCTGGGCTGGCGCGGCACCTTCATCCTGATCGGTGCGATCGGCTTCATCTGGCTGCTGCCGTGGCTGATCATCTACCGCGCCGGCCCGGACAAGCACCCGTGGGTGAGCGCGGCCGAACGCGCGCTCATCCTGGATGCGCCGACCGAACAGCCGGCGGTGCCGGTGGCCGAGTACGTGCCCAACGTGCGCCAGCTGCTGGGCCATCGGCAGACCTGGGGCATCCTGATTTCGCGGTTCTTCCTGGACCCGATCTGGTGGCTGTTCGTGTCCTGGCTGCCGATCTACCTGGCCGATACCTTCGGTTTCGACATCAAGCAGATCGGCATCTTCGCCTGGGTGCCCTACGTGGGCGCGATGATCGGCAGCCTCGGTGGCGGCTGGTTGTCCGGGCGGCTGATCGGCGCCGGCTGGAGCGTGGACAAGGCGCGCAAGGTGGTGATCACCCTGGGCGGGGCGATCATGGCCCCGGCCCTGCTCGGCGCGGTGCTGGCCACCGACCCGGTATGGGCGGTGGTGACCATTGCCTTCGTGCTGTTCGGCTTCCAGATCGCCATCGGCAACATCCAGACCCTGCCCGGCGACATCTTCAGCGGCAAGTCCGTGGGTTCGGTGGCCGGTCTGGGCGGCATGGCCGCCGTGGCCGGCACGCTGATCACCACCTGGCTGGTGCCGGCGATGACCCATGAATCCTATGCACCCATTTTCATCCTGGTGGCCGCGCTGGTGCCGGCCTCCCTGCTGGCGCTGTGGCTGGTGACCGGCCGCGTGGAGAAGATCCACGGCCCGGTCGAACCGCGCTGATTCCCTTTCCGTTTTTTCCCCCAACGCATCACAGGAGTTTTTCATGACCCAATTCAAGGACAAGGTGGCCATCGTCACCGGTGGCGGCCGTGACATCGGCCGCGAGATCTCGCTCAAGCTGGCCGCGGCCGGTGCCAGGGTGTGCATCAACTACGCCAACGATGAAGCCAGCGCGCAGGACACGTTGAAGCAGATCGAAGCGGCCGGTGGCACCGCCATCGTGCACCGCGCCGACGTCACCGATGCCAGGGCGGTGGCCGGCATGGTCGCGGCGACCCAGGCCGCGTTCGGCCCGCAGATCGATGTGCTGGTGAACGTGGCCGGCGGCATGGTGCAGCGTCGTCCGCTGGCCGAGATCGACGAAGCGTTCTTCCACAAGGTGATGGACCTCAACATGAGTTCGGTCTACCTGACCACCCATGCGGTGGTGCCGCACATGCCCGACGGCGGCGCGATCGTGAACTTCGCCTCGCAGGCCGGCCGCGATGGCGGTGGCCCGGGCGCGGCGATCTACGCCACCGCCAAGGCCGCGGTGATGACCTTCACCCGCGCCATGGCCAAGGAACTGGGCCCGCGCGGCATCCGCGTCAACGCGCTGTGCTGCGGCATGATCGCTACCCGCTTCCACGATGAATTCACCAAGCCGGAAGTGCGCACCGCCGTGGCCGGCAACACGCCGCTGCGTCGCCAGGGCCGTCCGCAGGAAGCGGCCGATACCGCCGTGTACCTGGCCTCGGACGCGGCCGGTTTCATCACCGGTGCCAACGTGGACGTCAACGGCGGCACCTACTTCTCTTGATGGATATGTTCTGCTGACCGCCTGGGAGGGCTGCCATGCTGCGCTGGACCACTGCACTTTCGATTGCACTTGCCACCAGCGCCGCTGCGCTGCCCGCCCATGCCCAGGTCTGGGTGCCGGCATGGACCGCCTCGCCGGCACCGGACCGCCTGGACGGCACGCCGGAGGCCCCGGTGCAGTTCGCCCGGCAGACCGTGCGCCAGGACATGCGCCTGGCCAGCGCGGCCACCGCGCTGCGCTTTCGCATCAGCAATGAACTGGGCGATGCGCCGCTGACCATCGGCGGCGCCTCGGCCCAACGCACCGGCACGGCCACCCCGGCCAAGCTGGTCACCTTCAATGGTCGCAGCGAAGTGGTGGTGCCCGTGGGCGCCGCCCTGCTCAGCGACCCGGTGGCGATGACGGTGCCGGCATTGGCCGATGTATCGCTCACCGTGTATTTCCCCGAACCGACCAAGCCTGCCGTGCGGCGTACCGCGCTGCGCATCGTCGACGGCCGCCAGGCCGAGGTGGGCGACAAGGTCAAACTGGCGTACCGGCAGAACGTGGTGTCGGCGGTGCTGGCCGAACGCGCCAGCGCGCCGGTCGTGGTGGTCGCCTTGGGCGATTCGATCACCGAGGGCGCCACGGCCACGCGCGGCAGCAACGGCGATTGGCCGGCGCTGCTGTCGGCGCGCCTGCAGCAGGCCTGCCCGGACCGGGTAGTGGTGGTCAACGCCGGCATCAGCGGCAACAAGGTGATGGACCACGGCCGCAGCCACAGCGCGCTGGCGCGGCTGGACCGCGACGTGATCGCGCTGCCCAACGTGAGCAAGGTGATCGTGTTCGAGGGCATCAACGATATCCGCCACGACGGTGGCACCCCGCCCAAGGCCGGCCGCAACGCCGAGGACATGGTGCTGGGCTACCGGCAGATCGCCGAGCGCCTGCACAGCAACGGCATCGGTGCGATCGCCGCGACCATCACCCCGTTCGGCGGCTCGGACCGCTACGAGCCGACCGCCGCCGCCACCCGCACCCAGCTCAACACCTGGATGCGCGGCGGCCGCAGCGGCTATGACGGCCTGATCGACTTCGACCAGATCCTGCGCGACCCGGCCAACCCGGAAAACCTGCCCGAGGACATCACCCGCGACCACCTGCATCCCAACGATGAAGGTTACCGGCGCATGGCCGAGGGCATCGACCTGGGCCTGCTGGGGTGCAAGGCACGATGAGCATGCAGCAGTTCGCGCTGGCCGCATCGCACGGCCAGCGCTGGGATGCGCTGGCGCTGGGCGAGGTGATGCTGCGCTTCGATCCCGGCGAAGGCCGGATCCGCAACGCGCGCCAGTTCAACGTGTGGGAAGGCGGTGGCGAGTACAACGTCGCGCGTGGCCTGTGCAGCACCTTCGGGCATCGCAGCGGCGTGTTGACCGCGCTGCCGCGCAACGAGCTGGGTGCGTTGGCCCGGCAGCTGATCCAGGCCGGGGGCGTGGATACCAGCCAGATCCTGTGGCGCGACTATGACGGTATCGGTCGCAACACGCGCATGGGGCTGAACTTCACCGAGCGCGGCTTTGGGGTGCGTGCGCCGCTGGGCATCTCCGACCGCGCCAGCTCGGCCGCCTCGCAGTTGCAGGCGCACGACTACGACTGGGACGCGCTGTTCGGCCGCGACGGCGCGCGCTGGCTGCATACCGGCGGCATCTTCGCCGCCCTGTCCGAACACAGTGCACAGACCGCCATTGCCGCGGTGCAGGCCGCGCGTCGGCACGGCGTGGCGGTCTCCTACGACCTCAACTACCGCGCCAGCCTGTGGGAAAGCCATCCCGACCCGGATGCGGCCCGGCATGCCAACTGCGCCATCGCCGCCGAATGCGACCTGCTGGTGGGCGATGAGTATTCGTTCGCGGCGTGCCTGGGTATGGACCTGGCCGATCTGGGGCGACGTGCCACGCCGATGGATGTCGGCCCGGCCGATGCGGCTGCGCAGCGCGCACTGCAGCGTTTCCCGAACCTGCAGGCGGTGGCCTTCACCCTGCGCGATGCCAGCAACGCCGCGCGCAACGGCTGGGGCGGCGCGTTGCGTACCCGGGAGACATTGTTCGTCTCGCGCACGCGTGAGGTGGACCTGCTCGATCGCGTGGGCGGCGGCGATGCGTTCGTGGCCGGGGTGGTGCACGCCCTGCTCAGCGGCAAGGGCGAGCAGGCCGCAGTGGAACTGGGCGCCGCGCACGGTGCGCTGGCGATGTCCACGCCGGGCGACAACGCCTGTGCCAGCCTGGAGGAAGTGGAGGCGGTGGCGCGCGGCGACAGCGCCGCGGCGAAGCGCTGAGCCGGCCCGGGCTCAGTCCCGGGTTGGCAGTGCGCGCATCGCCAGCGCCACCGCCGCCAGCAGCCGCGCCCGGCCCACGCCATCGCGCGCCTGGGTGGAAATGCCATGCAGCACGGTGGCGTAATAGTCGCCGAGCGCCTGCACGTCCGCGTCGTCGGCCAGTTCGCCGGCGCTGGCCGCCTGCTGCAGGCGCGCAATGATCGACTGGGTGCGCTGGCGGCGATGTTCGGCCAGCCAGTCCATCACCGTTTCGTTCTCCGGCGCGGTGCTGGTTGCCGCCGAGACCACCAGGCAGCCCTGCGCGCGTCCGCGCCGGGTGTAGGTCAGTACCGCGTCATGCAGCATGCGCTCGATTGCCGGGCGCACCGCCTGCTCACGCAGCGCACGGTCGGCAAAGCCGCCGTCGCCGGCTTCGTACAACGCCACCGCTTCGCGGAACAGCTGTTCCTTGCTGCCAAAGGCGGCGTAGATGCGCGCCGAGGCGATGCCCAGTGCCTCCACCAACGCCGACATCGACGTGCCTTCATAGCCCCGCGCCCAGAACAGCAGCATCGCCTGCTTGAGGGCGTGGTCTTTGTCGAATTCGCGCGGGCGTCCGGCCATGGGCATCACTACGGGAAAGAGCGTTGCGGGAATTCTAACGATACCCGGCATTGACCGGGGACATCGGCGCGCCTATTCTTTGTCGCTAGACAAACAATAAGGCGACATTCGATGCGCACCCTCCAAGGCCCCAGCCTGCACCTGGCCCAGTTCAGTGCAGACCAGCCCCCGTTCAACGACCTGCCCTCCATCGCTGCATGGGCCGCCAGCAACGGCTTCAAGGCGCTGCAGATCCCGGCCTGGGACGAACGCCTGTTCGATGTGGAAAAAGCCGCGCACAGCCAGCAGTACTGCGATGAATTGATCGCGATGCTGGCCGGCCACGGGCTGGTGGTCAGCGAACTCACCACGCATATCTTCGGCCAGCTGGTAGCGGTGCACCCGGCCTACGACGCCCTGTGCGACAGCTTCGCCCCCGTGCACCTGCATGGCGATCCGGCCGCGCGCAGCGCCTGGGCGGTGGAGCGCATCAAACTGGCCGCCCAGGCCTCGCAGCGGCTGGGCCTGGACCGCATGGGCACCTTCTCCGGATCATTCGCCTGGCCCTATCTGTTCCCGTTCCCGCAGCGCCCGGACGGCCTGATCGAGGCCGCGTTCGAGGAACTGGCACGGCGCTGGCTGCCGATCCTGGAGGTGTGCGACGCGCACGGCGTGGATCTCTGCTATGAGATCCACCCCAGCGAAGACCTGCACGATGGCACCAGTTTCGAGCGCTTCCACGCTGCGGTAGGCGGACATCGCCGTTGCCGCATCCTGTTCGATCCCAGCCACTTCGTACTGCAGCAGCTGGATTACCTGAGCTTCCTGGATATCTATCGCGACTTCATCGGCATGGTTCATATCAAGGACGCCGAGTTCAATCCCAGCGGGCGCCAGGGTATCTACGGCGGCTACAGCGGCTGGACCGAGCGTGCCGGGCGCTTCCGCTCGCTGGGTGATGGCCAGGTGGACTTCAAGGGCATCTTCTCCAAGCTGGCCCAGTACGACTACGACGGCTGGGCCACGCTGGAATGGGAGTGCTGCCTGAAGAACCAGGAAGACGGCGCACGCGAGGGCGTGGCGTTCATCAACGCGCACATCATCAAGGTCACCGACCGCATCTTCGACGATTTCGCCGGGGCGCCGGTCAGCCGCGCGCAGATCCACGGCATGTTGGGGATCCTCTGATGGACCGGGAACTTGAGGGCGTCACCCATCGCCATGTGCGTATTGAAGGGCGCAGCGTGCATTGCGCGCTCCTCGGCGAAGGCCGCCCGGTGCTGTTGATCCCCGGCTGGCCGCAGACCTGGTATGCCTGGCGCCACGTCATGCAGGCACTGGCCGCGCAGGGCTTCCAGGCGATTGCCGTGGATCCACCCGGTACCGGCGATTCGGATACGCCCGCACAGGGCTACGACACCGGCAACATCGCCGCCACGCTGCATGCGGTGATGCAGCAGCTGGGCCACGCGCGCTACCAGGTGGTGGGCCACGACGTCGGCATGTGGGTAGCCTACGCACTGGCCAGCGACCAGCCGCAGGCGGTGCAACGCCTGGCCATCACCGAGGCGGTGATCCCCGGCCTGGCCGATGCACCGCCGGTGTTCGTGGCGCCGGAGGACAACATCTTCCTGTGGCACTTCATGTTCAACCAGGTGCGCGACCTGCCCGAAGCGCTGATCGCCGGCCGCGAGCGCGCCTACCTGACCTTCATGTTCGACCGCTGGGCGCATCGCCGCGAAGCGGTCGCCTGCGAGGTCTACATCCGCGCGTACGCCGCACCAGGTGGGCTGAGCGGTGGCTTCGGCTACTACCGGGCGATCCCGGAGACCATCCGCCAGAACCGGCAGCGCGCGTTCACCCCGCTGGCCATGCCGGTGCTGGCGATCGGCGCCGAGCACGCCACCGCCGACATGCCGATGGACACGATGCGCGCGCACGCCCGCGATCTGCGCGGCACGATGATTGCCGACTGCGGCCATTTCGTCATGGAGGAAGCACCGGAGGCGTTCCTGGCGCAGCTGCTGCCGTTCCTGTTGCCGGACGTCACCGCATGAGCCTGGACCCGGACATCGCCCGCTTCCTGTCTACCCTGCCACCGTCGGAGGCGGTGGCAGGGATGTCGCTGGCACAGCTGCGTGGCGCCAGCGAGATCGCCCTGCCCGCCCTGCACGGACCGCTGGAGGCGGTCGCATCGGTCCGCGATTTCAGCGTGGCCGGCAGCGATGGCCATTCGATTACCGTGCGTGCGTACTGGCCGAGCGGTCACCGCGCAGGCCAGGCACGCCCGGGCCTGGTGTTTGCCCATGGGGGTGGCTGGTTCCAGTGTTCGCTGGCGGTCTACGACAACCCGTGCCGGGCGCTGGCCAACGCCACCGGTTGCGTGGTGCTGTCGGTGGACTATCGGCTGGCGCCGGAACACCGCTTTCCGATTCCGCTGGAAGACGTCTACGCCGCCCTGGGCTGGGCCAGCCGCCACGCGGCGATGCTCGACATCGATCCGGCGCGGCTGGGGGTGGGCGGCGACAGTGCCGGCGGCAACCTGGCCGCCGCCGTGGCACTGCTTGCCCGCGATCGCTGCGGCCCCACCGTCCATCACCAGCTGCTGCTGTATCCCGCACTCGATACCGTCACCGACCACGACAGCCACCGCAGGTTCGGCGAGGGTCATTACCTCACCACCGTGCTGATGCAACGCTGCTGGGACGCCTACCTCAACCCGGGTGACGCGGCCAACGCTTACGCCGTACCCGCGCGCGCGCAGGACCTGCGCGGACTGCCACCTGCCACGGTGCTGGTGTGCGACTACGACCCGCTACGCGATGAAGGCGAACAGTACGCCGCGCGCCTGGCGCAGGCCGGGGTGGCGGTGCGCTGCGAGCGCCTGCCCGGCATGATCCATGCCTGCCTGCATCTGCTGGGCGCGGCGCC
>NZ_DAMAGC010000042.1:0-16093 GCF_031995405.1 Stenotrophomonas sp.
CCGAGCATGGCTCGGCACTACCCTCTCCTCTCCCATTGCGGCGTGTTTGACCTTCCTGCATCCGACCCACCTAACGCCCAAGCCTCTGCTCCTGCTCCGGCTCCGGCTCCGGCTCCTGCTCCTGCTTCGGCTCCTGCTTCGGCTCCGGCTTCGCTTATCCCATGCACACCGGAAAACTATCGGGGGGTGGCGGGGGCAGGGTCGCGGGACCGTGTGTTGCCATGGATGGCAACACCGAGCCCCCATGGATGGGTTCACGGCGTGTCCCGCCAACCCACCCGCACCGCCCTGCACCGCAAGCTGCCAGCGCACCGCTCTGGCTTCAAAGCTTCAAAGCTTTAAAGCTTTAAAAGAAAACCAATCACCCCACCACCGCCACCGCATCGTCAAAACACGCGCGGACCGGGGCGAAACTACGGCGGTGCTGTGGACAGGGACCGTGCGAACGCAACGCCGCCAGATGCGCCGGCGTCCCGTAGCCCTTGTGCTGGTCGAACCCGTACTCGGGATGCTGCTCGTGCAGCGACAGCATGAAACGATCGCGGCTCACCTTGGCCAGGATCGAGGCGGCCATGATCGCCCGGTCCAGCCCGTCGCCGCCGACCAGCGCCTGCGCCGGGCACGGCAGGCCCTTGGGCACCACGTTGCCGTCGATGCGCGCGAACTGCGCCACGTGCGCCACCCCTTCCACCGCGCGCCGCATGCCCAGCATCGTCGCCTGGTAGATGTTCAGCGCATCGATCTCGCCCACCTCCACCATCACCACGTGGAAGGCCAGCGCGCGGTCCAGGATCCTGTCGAACAACTGATCGCGTCGCGCGGCAGTCAACTGCTTGGAATCGTCCAGCCCGTTCAGACGCGGGCGATTCGGACAGAACACCACCGCCGCTACGGCCACCGGCCCGGCCAGCGGGCCGCGCCCGGCTTCGTCCACGCCGGCCATGTAACGTGGGGCCACCGTCGCCAGCGCCGCCCCGTCGAACAGGGCCAGCGACGCGGCCGCCGCGTGCCGTCGGCTCATGCCGCCCCCCCGCCCGCCGTGTGCTTGCCCAGCATATCGGCTAAAGCATCGGCTGCGCGGGCCGAGGCATCCTGGCGCAACTGCAGGTGCAGCTGCCGGTACGTGTCCTGCAGGTCGATCGCGCGCTGCGGATGGTCGAACCACTGCAGGATCGCCGCTGCCAGCTTGTCCGGCGTGCAGTCGTGCTGGATCAGCTCCGGTGCCAGATCCTTGCCCGCCAGAATGTTGGGCAGGGCGAAACGATCCACCTTGATCAGCCCCAGCGCCTTCACGATCCGGTAGGTCAGCTCCGCCACGCGGTAGCCGACCACCATCGGGCGCTTCACCAGCATCGTCTCCAGCGTCGCCGTGCCCGAGGCCAGCACCACCACGTCGGCGGCGATCATCGCGTTGCGCGCGTCGCCATCGAGCAGGTGTGAATAGGCCACCGGCAACGCCGAGCGTGACAGCTGCTCGCTGATCAGCTGGCGGCAGGCCGGATTGGCCGCCGGTACCACCACATGCAGGCCGGGAATGCGTTCGGACACCTGCCAGGCAGCCTCGAAGAACGCCTCGCCCAGTTTGCCGATTTCACCCAGCCGGCTGCCCGGCAGCACCGCCAGCACCTTCGCGTTGGACGGCAGGCCCAACGCCATGCGCGCCTCGTCGCGATCACTGTGCAGCGGAATATCGTCGGCCATCGGATGCCCGACGAAGCGCGCATCGATGCCGTGGCGTGCGTAGATCGGGGGCTCCATCGGGAACAGGCACAGCACCAGGTCGGCGCTGGCCCCGATCTTCTCCGCACGCTTCTCGCGCCACGCCCACACCGAGGGGCTCACGTAATGCACCGTGGTGATGCCGCGTTCCTTCAGCCAACGCTCCACGCCCAGGTTGAAGTCGGGCGCATCGATGCCGATGAACACGTCCGGCTGCCATTCCAGCGCGCGCGTACGGAACTGGCCGCGCAGCTTCAGCAGGCGCGGCAGGTGGCGCAGGATTTCGGTCAGGCCCATCACCGCCAGTTCGCTGGCATCGAACCAGGTCTGGCAGCCGGCATTCCGCATCGCGTCGCCACCGATCCCGGCGAACTCGGCGTTGGGGAAGCGTGCCTTCAACTCACGCACCAGACCGGCACCCAACAGATCGCCGGAGGCCTCGCCGGCGACCAGTGCGATCCGCACCGGCCGGGGGGAGGCGTGCGCCTGGTTGGCTTGCCCGAGCGCATCGACGACCGTCGCCAGCTCGATGATCTGCGCGGTCGTGCCGGCTGGGAGGTGCCCGCCCGGAGCCGTCATCGCAGCAGCGGCCTCTCGGCGTGCTCGATGAAGTCCAGCAGGTCCTTGACGTCGGCGCTGTGCTCGGCCTGTTCGGCCAGCTGCACCTTGGCCTCGGCCAGCGGCAGACCGGCCACGTACAGGGTACGGTAGGCGCGCTTGATGCTGGCGATGCGCTCGGCATCGAAGCCGCGACGCTTGAGGCCTTCACTGTTGATCCCGCGCGGGCGACCCAGCGAGTCGCTGCCGACCATGGTGAAGGGCGGCACGTCGCCATTGGTCAGCGCGCCCATGCCCAGGAAGGCATGCGCGCCGATCCGGCAGAACTGGTGCGCACCGGCGAAGCCGCTGATGATCACGTAGTCGCCGACGGTGACATGGCCGGCCAGCGTGGTGTTGTTGGAGAACACGCAATGGTTGCCGACGTGGCAGTCGTGGGCGACGTGCGTATAGGCCAGCATCCAGTTGTCGTCACCGACGGTGGTGATGCCGCCGCCCCCCTCGGTGCCGCGGTTGATGGTGACGAATTCGCGGATGACGTTGCCGTCGCCGATCACCATCCGGGTGCGTTCGCCCTTGTACTTCTTGTCCTGCGGCTCGCCACCGATGGCGGCGTGGCCGATGAAACGGTTGTCGCGACCGATCCGGGTCGGGCCGTGGATCGAGCAGTGCGGTCCCACTTCGGTGCCGGCGCCGATCTCGACGTCGGCGCCGATCAGGCAGAACGCACCGACGCGCACATCCGCAGCCAATCTCGCCGACGGATCGATGACCGCGGTGGGGTGGATGAGGGGAGCGTTGTCGTTCATTGCAGGTCTCCTGCCTGAGTCATTCGCGGGTGCCGGCGCACAGCACTTCGGCGCAGGCGACCACTTCGCCGTCGACTTTGGCCACGCAGTCGTACACCGCCATGTTGCGGATCACCCG
This sequence comes from Stenotrophomonas sp., assembly GCF_031995405.1. Taxonomy (GTDB): domain Bacteria; phylum Pseudomonadota; class Gammaproteobacteria; order Xanthomonadales; family Xanthomonadaceae; genus Stenotrophomonas. Next base: position 3,205 of record NZ_DAMAGC010000042.1, read on the forward strand.
CTTGATCTCCACGTGCATTTCCAGCACGTCGCCCGGCACCACCTGCTTGGTGAAGCGCGCCTTGTCCACCTTGACCATGTAGAACAGCTTGGACTGCGCGTCACGGCCCAGGGTCAACTGGGTCAGCACGCCGCCGGCCTGGGCCATGGCTTCGATGATCAACACGCCGGGCATGATCGGCTGGCCGGGGAAGTGACCCTGGAAGAACGGCTCGTTGATGCTGACGTTCTTGTTGGCGATGATCGTGCGCTTCTCGTAATCGATCGCGACAACCTTGTCGACCAGCAGGAACGGGTAGCGGTGGGGGATCAGTGCCTGGATCTGGGTGATGTCAGGCAGCTTCTGGTCGTGGCTCATTCCTTCTCCTTGCTCACAGACAGGATGCGACGGGCCAGGGCATCAAGCTGCTTGAAGCGCGCGGCGTTCTTGCGCCACGTGCGGTTGTCGGTCAACGGGGTACCGGACGAGTATTCGCCCGGCTCATGGATGGAGTTGCGCACCACCGACTTGCCGGTGATGACGACCTTGTCGCAGATTTCGAGGTGGCCAACGACGCCCACGTGCCCGCCCAGCAGGCAGTAACGGCCGATCTTGGCGCTGCCGGCGATGCCGGTGCAGCCGGCGATCGCCGAGTGGGAGCCGATCTGGACGTTGTGGGCGATCTGGACGAGGTTGTCCAGGCGCACGTCGTCGTCGAGCACGGTATCTTCCAGCGCGCCGCGATCGACGCAGGTGTTGGCCCCGATTTCGCAGTCGTTGCCGATGCGCACGCCGCCGAGCTGGGGCACCTTGATCCAGGCGCCCGCGTCCATGGCCAGGCCGAAGCCGTCGGCACCGAGCACGGCGCCAGGATGCACGCGCACGCGCTTGCCGAGCCTGACACGGGTGACCAGGGTGACGCGCGCGATCAGTTCGCAGCCGGTATCCAGGTGACAGTCTTCGCCGATGATGCTGCCGGCGCCGATGATGCAGTTCTCGCCGACGCTGCTGCCGGCGCCGATGCTGACGAACGGGCCGATGTGCGCGCTGGCGGCAACCTGGGCGCTGGGGTCGATGACGGCGCTGGGGTGGATGCCCGGCGGTCGCGCGGGGGCGATGTCGAACAGCGCCGCGATCTTGGCGAAGGTGGTGTACGGGTCCTTGGCAATCAGCGCGGTGCCGGGGGCGGCATCGGCATCCTCGGCGCGCAGCACGACGATCCCGGCCTGGCTGTCGGCCAGCTGGACGCGGTAGCGCGGGTTGGCGAGGAAAGTCAGCTGGCCGGGGCCGGCATGGGCAAGGGTGGCCACGCCATGGATGGCAGTGCTGCCATCGCCATGGACCTGCAGGCCAAACTGCTCGGCGAGTTGCTGGGCGGTGTAGGTAGGAGTATTCACGGCGGAAGTTTACCGTGTGGCGCCGGTTCGGTCATGCGGGGTGGGGTTTGGGGCCTGGTCGGTTTGCTGCGGCGTGGCGCCTGGGTTGCTGTCGCGCGGGTGCGTGTCGGGTAGCCCTGTGCAGGACGCGCCGTAAACCCATCCCTGGGGGCTCGTGGGCTGCATCCCTGCAGCCCAACGGTCCTGGCCAGGCCCACCCACGACGACCCTGACGGTTCAATGCCAGCGCGGACAGGTAGTGCCGGCCGCTGGCCGGCTCCCGTTGATCCCGGACATCCGCACCGAGAAAGGGTCGATATGCACCTCACGCGGTACCGAGTAACGATCACGCCCAGACCGACTCGGCGCCGATCATTTCCCACCCAAAAACGAAAACGCCGGGCAAAGCCCGGCGTCTCGTAGCGCATCTGGTGCAGAGCCCCCTTCTTGTTGAAGGGGGCGCGCCGACAGGCGCGGGGTCAAGGAGGCAGGACAGGCCCCAAGGTTTGCAACGCAAACCTTGGGTACGTTTGGTGGTCAATTCTTAGAATTGGCCGCCAAACGTAAATTGCAGGCGCTCGATCTCGTCGCCGTCTTCCTTCTTCAGCGGGAAGGCGTAGCTGATCGAAATCGGACCGACCGGGGCGCGCCACAGCAGGGCCACACCGGTGGACACGCGCAGCTCGTTGGCCTTGAAGTTGTCCACGCCGTTGTAGACGTTGCCGAAGTCGACGAAGGCCGAGATGCGCGCCGACGGGCTGTCGAACAGACGCGGGAAATACGCTTCCACCGAGCCGACCGTCTTCAGCGAGCCACCCAGCGGCTGGCCGCGGTTGTAGCTGGCGGTCGGTTCCGAACGCGGTCCCAGGGTGTTGTCTTCGAAGCCGCGCACCGAGTTGGTACCGCCGGCATAGAAGTTCTCGAAGAACGGCAGGCCGGTGGCGGTCACGGTTTTCACGTAATCGCTCGAGGCGCTGTTGCAGTTCACCGTCTGGGTCGGGTTCGGATTGGCCGTGGTGGGCGCGGTGTAGCAGATGTCGCGGCTGATGTCCTTGCCATAGCTGTCGCCGTAGCCGATCTCGGCGCGGGTGTTGATGACCAGGGACGGGATGATCGGCCAGTACTTGGAGAACTGGTAGTTCAGCTTGTAATACTCGACCGTCGAGCCGGGCAGGGTGGTTTCCAGGCCGACACGCTGGTAGGTACCACGCGTAGGCATGAAGTAGTCGTTGCGGGTATCCCGGGCCCAGCCCAGTTCACTGCGCCAGGAGTGGAACGTCTTGTGGCCGATGGCGTCGATGTAGTCGATGATCGACTGCGGGGTCGAACCCTGGTAGGTCGTGATCTGGTTGCTGTCGATACCGAACATCAACGAGACGGTGTCGTTCTCGGTGATCGGCACGCCGAACACCACCTGCGCCGCACCGTTGGTGCTGTTGTACTGCGCGGTGTTGAAGTCGGAGTAGTCCAGTTCGCGCCAGGACAGGTTGTAGCCCAGCGAGACGCCGTCGTCGGTGAAGTACGGGTTGGTGTAGCTGAAGCCATAGCGCTGCAGGTAGCTGCTGCGCGAGGCCTCGACCGACACGCGGTTGCCGCCGCCGAGGAAGTTGTTCTGCGACAGCTGCACCGAGGTGGTCATGCCGTAGGACTGCGAATAGCCCAGGCCGAACACGAAGCTGCCCGAGGTCGTTTCCTTGACGTTGTAGACCACGTCGACCTGGTCGTTGCTGCCGGTGACCGGCGGCGTTTCCACGTCGACCGACTCGAAGTAGCCCAGGCGCTGCAGACGGATCTTGGAACGATCGATGGCGGCCTGCGAGTACCAGCTGTTCTCGAACTGGCGCATTTCACGACGCAGCACTTCATCGGAGGTGCGGGTGTTGCCCTTGAAGATGATGCGACGCACCGACACGCGCGGGCCGGGGACGACCTGCATGTTGATCGCAACGGTCTGCTCGGCACGGTTGCTGGTCGGGATCGGGTTGACCTTGGCGAAGGCGTAGCCGATGTTGGACAGCGAATTGGTGATCGCATCGGAGCTGAATTCCAGCAGCGCGCGCGAGAACGTATCGCCGGACTTCTGGATCACCATGCGCTCGACATCGGCCTGCGGCAGGATGGTGTCGCCGGTGACCTTGATGTCGGAAATCTTGTACTGCTCACCCTCGGTCACGCCGGCGGTAATGAACATGTCGCGCTTGTCGGGACTGATCGAGACCTGGGTGGAGTCGATGCTGAAGTCCACGTAGCCGCGGTCCAGGTACCAGCCGTTGAGCTTTTCCAGGTCGCCGGACAGCTTTTCCTTGGAGTACTGGTCATCGCGGCGGTACCACGAGGCCCAGTTGTGCTCCTTGGATTCCCAGGTTTCCAGGATGTCCTTGGCGGCGAACTTCTCGGTGCCCACCAGGTTGACGTGCTGGATCTTGGCGGCCTTGCCTTCCTTGATCGCGATGGTGATGTCCACGCGATTGCGGTCCAGCGGGCTCACCGTCGGGGTGATGTCGACGTTGTATTTGCCACGGTCGTTGTACTGGCGGCGAAGTTCCTGGGTGACCCGGTCCAGGCTCAGGCGGTCGAAGGTGCCGCCCTCGGTCAGGCCGATGTCGCTCAGGCCCTTGAGCAGCTGGTCGCTCTTGATGTCCTTGTTGCCGGTGACGGTCAACTTGTTGATCGCCGGGCGTTCCTTGACCGTGACGACCAGGATGTTGCCCTGGCGGTCGATCTGGACGTCTTCGAAGAAGCCGGTCTTGTACAGGGCACGGATGCTCTCGCCGACCTTGCTGTCGGTCAGCGTCTCGCCACGTTCCACCGGCAGGTAGGTGAACACGGTACCGGAGGTGATGCGCTGCAGACCATCGACACGGATGTCGCTGACGGTGAAGGGCTCGGCTGCCTGGGCCAGGGCGGGCGCGCCGAAACCGGCGGCGAGTGCGAGGGCAAGCAGGCGGCGATTGGGGAGTCGCGTCATGTCACGTCCGGTTGGAGTCGAATGCAATGTTGCGGGATGCCGGCGCATAAGACGACGACAAAAGGGAAAAAGTTCATCGCAGCGGCAGGCTGAGGATGTCGTTGTAGAACGCCAATCCCATCAGCCCGGCCAGCAGCGCCAGGCCCACGTACTGCCCGGCGGCCATGGCACGCTCGCTAAGCGGGCTGCCCTTGACCAACTCAATAAGGTAATACAGCAGGTGCCCGCCGTCCAAGATGGGGATGGGCAGCAGGTTGATGATGCACAGGCTCAAGGACAGCAGGGCCAGGAAATACAGGAACCAGTCGGCCCCGCGCTGGGCCGAGACATTGGCCACCCGGGCAATGGTGACCGGGCCGGAAATGTTCTGCAGCGAGGCGTTGCCGGTCACGATGCGGCGCATCATGCCCAGCGAGTCGCCGGCCATCCGCGCGGTTTCACGCAACGCCACCGGCAGCGCGGCCAGCGGCCCGTACTGCAGCTTGGCGTCATAGACCGGGGCACTGGGCTGGGCAAAGCCGATCCCGATCTGCCAGACCGGCGCGCCCTGTGCATCCTTGCCCTGGCGCGGGGTCAGCTCCAGGGCCAGGCGCTCGCCGGCCCGCTGGACTTCGATCATGCCGGGGCCGCCGCGCTGGCCCAGCGCGCGGATCTGCGCCGCTACCTGGTCGGCCCCGTCGATGCGCTGGCCGTCGATGGCCACGATCAGGTCGCCGGGCATCACCACGCCCTGTGCGGCCGAATCGGGCAGGACCTTGTCCACCTGCGCCGGCTGCAGCGCCGACAGCCAGCCCACGCCGGCCAGCGACAGGACCTGGCGCTCGTTGAAGCCGGCCGGCAGCTGCGACAGCGGCAGGTTGCGGGTACGGGTCTGGTCCAGGCTGTCGAGCACCTCGACGCGGGCGTCGTGGCGGTCCATGGCCGCGGTGGTCAGTGCCATGCTGGCTTCACCGGCGGTGGCCACGGCGCGGCCGTCCACGCTCAGCACGCGGTCGCCTGCCTGCAGCCCGGCGGCCTGGGCCATGCCGGTGGTGCGGCCGATGGTGGCCGAATAGTCCTGGCGCCCGAGCACGAACATCGCCCAGAGCAGGGCGATGCACAGCAGCAGGTTGGCGATCGGGCCGGCGGCGACGATGGCGATGCGCTGCCAGACGGTCTTGTGGTTGAAGGCCTGCCCGCGCTCGTGCGGGTGTACCTCGACCTCGCGCTCGTCGAGCATCTTCACGTAGCCGCCGAGCGGAATCGCGGCGATCGCGAACTCGGTGCCGTCGCGGTTGCGGCGCATCCACAGCGGTCGGCCGAAGCCTACCGAGAAGCGCAGCACCTTCACCCCGCAGCGGCGGGCCACCCAGTAATGGCCGAACTCATGAAACGTCACCAGCACGCCAAGGCTGACGATCATCCACCAGACAGATCCGATGAACTCACCCATGGTGAACAGTGCTGGAGGAAGGCGGGAAGGGCATTCAGGCGTGGTCGATGGCGGTCTGGGTGATCAGGCGGGCACGCTGGTCGGCGGCCAGCAGGACCTCAAGTGTATCGGCGGACTCGACCGACAGTGTTGAAAGAGCGTTAGCCACCAGCGCCGGAATGGCAAGGAAAGCGACCTGTCCCTGAAGAAACGCTGAAACCGCCACTTCGTTGGCGGCATTGAGGATGGCCGGGGCGGTGCCGCCGGCGGCCATCGCCTGCCAGGCCAGGCCCAGACAGGGGAAGGCGTCGTTGTCGGGCGCCTCGAAATCGAGCCGGCCCTGGGTCAGCAGATCCAGCCCGCCGACCCCGGAGTCGATGCGCTGCGGCCAGCCCAGGCCCACGGCCAGGGTGGTGCGCATGTCCGGCAGGCCCAGCTGGGCCAGGGTGGAACCGTCGATGAACTCGACCAGCGAGTGCACCAGGCTCTGCGGATGCACCAGCACCTCGATGCGCGCGCCGGGCACGTTGAACAGATGGTGGGCCTCGATGACTTCCAGGCCCTTGTTCATCAACGTCGCCGAGTCGACCGAGATCTTCGGGCCCATCGACCACTTCGGGTGGGCCACGGCCTGTGCCGGGGTGACCTCGGCCAGCTGCGCGCGGCTGCGGCCACGGAACGGGCCGCCCGAGGCGGTCAGCAGGATCCGGCGCACGCCGGCCCCGTCCAGGCTGGCATCGCGCGAGCGCAGGCACTGGAAGATCGCGCTGTGTTCGCTGTCGATGGGAATGATTTCGGCGCCGCCCGCGGCGGCCTGGCGCATCAGCAGCTCGCCGGCCAGCACCAGCGACTCCTTGTTGGCCAGCAGGATGCGCTTGCCCGCCGCGGCGGCGGCCAGGGTTGAGGACAGCCCGGCCGCGCCGACGATTGCCGCCACCAGGGTGTCGCACAGGTCGCTCGCGGCCAGAGTATCCAGCGCGGCCGCACCGGCGTGGGCCTGGGTGGCCAGGCCGGCGTCGCGCAGGCCATCGCGCAGCGCCGTGAACAGCGCCTCATCGGCGATCACGGCATGCGCGGGCCGATGCGCGGCGCATAGCGCGACCAGCGCCTGCACCTGGCGGCCGGCGGCCAGCACGGTGACCTGGTAGCGGTCGGGATGGCGCGCGATCACGTCCAGCGCGGATGCGCCGATCGAGCCGGTGGCGCCGAATACGGCGACCCGGCGAGGGCGGTTGACAGCATCCATCATCAGAATCCGAAGATTTCCTTGCCCAGCGCGAACACCGGCAGCGCGGCCAGCACGCCGTCGATGCGGTCGAGCACGCCGCCGTGGCCGGGAATGATGTGGCCGGAGTCCTTGGCGCCGGCATGGCGCTTGATCAGGCTTTCGTACAGATCGCCCAGCACCGAGGCGAACACGGTGACCACGGCAGTGACGATCAGGCCCACCACGTGGCTGCTGTCGATGCCGGCGAGCCAGCCGAAGCCCAGTGCCACGATCAGGCCGGCGACCATGCCGCCGCCCAGGCCTTCCCAGGTCTTGTTCGGGCTGATCCGCGGGGCCAGCTTGGTACGGCCGAAGGTGCGGCCGGCGAAGTAGGCGCCCGAATCGGCCGCCCACACCACCGCCAGCGCGGTGAGCAGCCACAGGTGGCCGTTCTCGCCGGTGGCGTGGATGAGCACCAGCGATGCCCACGCCGGGACGATGGCCAGGGTGCCGGCCAGCAGCTTGAGCGCACGCGCCGGGCTGCTCGGGCTGGCCCCGAAGGTGAAGAAGCGCAGCCACAGCAGCGCCATCAGCCACCAGCCGATGCCGACCAGCGCGGCGATCTGGTACAGCACCAGCGAGCCGTCGCCAGCCCACACCATCAGCACCATCAGCAGCAGGTTCAGGACCAGCAGCACGGTGCGGGCGAGGGTGTCGTCCACGTCGGCCAGCTTCAGCCATTCCCACAGTCCGATCAGGAACACGGCGGCGGCGGCGGCGGCCAGCCACTGGGTGGGCAGCATGAGGATGGCGAGGATGGCGACCGGCGCCATGATCAGCGCGGCGATGACTCGGGTTTTGGTCATGGGGTGGACGTCTCGGTGGCCAGGGCGGCGATCTGGGCGCTGGTCAGGCCGAAGCGGCGCTCACGTGCGGCGTAGGCGTCGAGCGCCTGCTGCAGGACGGCGGCGTCGAACTCGGGCCACAGCACGTCGGTGAACCACAGTTCGGTGTAGGCCAGCTGCCACAGCAGGAAATTGCTGATACGGGTGTCGCCGCCGGTGCGGATGAACAGGTCCGGCGGCGGCAGGTCGGCCAGGGCGACGCGGCTGGACAGCATCGTTTCGTCGATCTGTTCGGGCAGCAGGCGACCGGCCGCCACTTCGGCGGCCAGCTCGCGCGCGGCACGGGCGATGTCCTGGCGGCCGCCGTAGCTGGCGGCGATGCTCAGGGTCATCGCGCGGTTGTCGGCGGTGCGTTGTTCGGCCAGCTGCATGCGGCTCACCAGCCCGGCGCCGAAACGCTCGCGCTCGCCGATGAAGCGCACGCGCACGCCACGCCGATGCAGCTCGTCCACTTCGCGGTCGAGTGCATTGAGGAACAGTTTCATCAGCGCATCGACTTCCTCCTGCGGCCGGCCCCAGTTTTCACTGGAGAAGGCGAACAGGGTCAGCGCGGCGACGCCACGCTCCAGGCAGAAATCGATGGTGCGGTTGACCGCACGCGCGCCGGCGCGATGGCCGATCACGCGCGGACGGCGGCGCTTCTGCGCCCAGCGCCCGTTGCCATCCATGATGATGGCAACGTGGCGCGGGATCGGCGCAGCGGTGCTGGTGGTCGGGGCCTGGGACATGGGGGCTCAGACCGCCATCAGTTCCTTTTCTTTCTCTGCCACGACACTCTCGACGTCCTTGATGGACTTGTCGGTGAGCTTCTGGATGTCGTCTTCGCCGCGCTTCTTGTCGTCCTCGCTGATCGACTTGTCCTTGAGCAGCGTGGCGATCGCCTTGTTGGCGTCCTGGCGGATGTTGCGGATGGCGATCTTGGCGCCTTCGCCTTCCTTCTGCACCTGCTTGCCCAGCTCCTTGCGGCGCTCTTCGGTCGGCGGCGGCAGGTTCAGGCGGATGACGGTGCCGGCCACGTTCGGGGTCAGGCCGAGGTCGGAGGCGTAGATCGCCTTCTCGACGTCCTTGATCATGCCCTTGTCGAACAGGGTGATGACCAGCGAGTGGCCTTCGGAGACGCTGATCGAGGCCACCTGGTTGAGGGGGGTGTCGGTGCCGTAGGCCTTGACGGTGATGCGGTCCAGCAGGGCCGGGGAAGCACGGCCAGTGCGGATGGAGGTGAGGGTGTGCTTCAGAGCGTCGATGCTCTTTGCCATGCGCGTCTGCGCGTCCTGCTTGATTTCGTTGAGCATCGCCCGAATCCTGGATCTAACCGGTAATCGGGCGATTATAGGCGAATAAGGGGTCTGGCCGCCTTATCCACGCCGCCAGCGGCCGCTCCACGGGGGAGCGGCGCGTGCCTCGTTCAGGCAGCCTGGTCGCGGCCCTTGACCAGCGTACCGATGTTTTCGCCGTGCAGGATCTTCAGCAGTTCGCCCGGCTGGCCCATGTCGAACACGCGCAGCGGCAGGTCGCTGTCGCGTGCCAGGGCGAAGGCGGCGGTGTCCATCACCTCCAGGCCGCGACGGATCACTTCGTCGTAGGTCAGGCTGTCGAAGCGGACCGCATCGCTGTACTTGTTGGGGTCCTTGTCGTAGACGCCGTCGACCTTGGTCGCCTTGAGCAGCAGGTCCGCGCCGATTTCGATCGCGCGCAGGGCCGCGCCCGAGTCGGTGGTGAAGAACGGGCTGCCGACGCCGGCGGCGAAGATCACCAGGCGGCCCTTTTCCAGGTGGCGGATGGCGCGGCGGCGGATGTAGTCCTCGCACACATCGTTGATCTTGATGGCGCTCATCACCCGCGCCTTGGCGCCGAGCTTCTCCAGCGCGTCCTGCATGGCCAGCGCGTTGATCACGGTGGCGAGCATGCCCATCTGGTCGCCGGTCACCCGGTCCATGCCGCCGGCGGCCAGGCCCGCGCCGCGGAAGATGTTGCCGCCGCCGATCACCAGGGCCACTTCGGCGCCAGCCTGCTGGGCTTCGATCACTTCGCGGGCGAGGCGATTGATGACCTTCGGGTCGATGCCATAGTCCTCATCCCCCATCAGTGCCTCCCCGGAAACTTTCAGCAGGATGCGACGATAGGAAAGATTGGACATGGTGGCCTCTGGGTGCGTGGAAAACGCGCAAATTCTACTGGATGCGGGGCCCGTCCGTGGAGAAATCTTGCTGCACTGCGGCGCGGGTCGTATCCGGCCTGCGATGCCCCGTGGCCCGCCCGGCTCAGGCCGGGGCGGTTCCCGGAGAGCGAGCGATGACGCGGTTGCGGCCGAGGTTCTTGGAGCGGTAGAGCACGTCGTCGGCGGCCTTGAGCAGGTCCTGAACATCGGCAAAACGCTCGTAGCCGCCCTGGGTGGCCACGCCGGCGGAGAAGGTCACAAACAACGGCCCTTCGGCCACCTCGGCCATCGGGGTGTTGACGATGTTGGCCAGTACCCGGCGCACCACTTCCAGGGCGACCGGTTCGGTGGTGTTGGGCAGCAGGGCGATGAATTCCTCGCCGCCGAAGCGGGCCACGGTGTCACTGTTGCGCAGCTGTTCCTGCAGCTTGCCGGCGAAGGCACGCAGGACCTGGTCGCCCATCAGGTGGCCGTGGGCGTCGTTGATCTTCTTGAAATCGTCCAGGTCGATGAAGGCCACCGACAGCGGCCAGCCGTGGCGGGTGGCGCGCAGGAATTCCTGTTCCAGCACGGCCTCCAGCTGGCGGCGGTTGAGCACGCCGGTGAGCGCATCGCGGTGGGCCTGTTCGGCCAGCCGGTTGGCCCGCGCCTCGAACTCATCGGCACGCTGCCGGGCCATGGCCGCGTCCTGCATCTCGCGCAGGTTGCGCAGGGTGGCCAGTTCCTGGGCGTGGTCGATCAGCTGCTGCACGCGCGAGGGTGAAAACAGGGTGGTTTCAAACAGGGCGCTGATATCGGGCAGGGCTTCGCCGATGCGGGCCAGGACCTGGTCGAACTGGGCGCTGTCCAGCTGCAGCCGCTCGTTGACCAGCTGCAGGGCGTGTTCGCGGGCGGCATCGGCATCGCTGCTGAGCCAGATGTCGGCCACGGCGCCGGACAAGGCAACGCAGGTCTGGAAGTTGTCCTCGGCGTCGGCCGGCGATTCGCTGCGGGCGATGCTGTCCACCAGGTAGCGGGGCAGCTGCCACTGGTCGGCCATCCAGGCGCCGACCTCGGCGTGGCTGGACTGCAGGTGCTCGCGCTCCAGCGCGACCAGGGCGTCATTGTCCCTGGCCTGGCGCAGCAGCGGCAGGTAGGTGTCCGGCTGCGACTGGGCCAGCACGAGGATGCCTAGGTCCTGCAGCAGCCCGGCCAGCATCAGCTCTTCGGCCTTGCGCAGGCCGCGGGCCTGGCCGAGCAGGCTGGCCGCCAGTGCACTGAGGATGCTGCGCCGCCACGCGCGCTCGCGCAGGTCCTGGCCTTGCCCGGGGCTGGTCAGGCCCTGGGTGACGGTGAAGCCCAGGGCGAGGCTGACGGTGGCATTCAGGCCCAGCATGGTCAGCGCCTGGCCGAGGTTTTCGATGCGTCGGCGGCTGGCATACAGCGGGGAATTGGCGATGCGCAGCATGCGCGCGCTCAGCGCCATGTCGATGGCGATGATGTCGGCGGCGGTGGTGATGTCCGCTTCCGGGTCCTGGGCCAGCTCGATGATGCGCAGGGCAATACCGGGCGGCGAGGGCAGGTTGCGGCAGAGCGCCAGGGCGGCTGTCAGCTCGGGAGGCATGGCGGGGCTATTGGTGTGTTGTGGCAAGAATACATGGAGTCCGTCACAGATTTGAGCGTTGAATCTTGCGTTGGTTTTTCAATTGGCGTGGGCGGCATCGTGGCGGATGCGCCATGCGCTGCAAAACCAATGGGCAGATCGCGGCGGGCGTGTTCGTCGCGCCCTTGGTAACACATTCACCGGCGGAGGGGGAGGTCCGTTACCATTCGCGCTCTCAAACACAAGGATGACGCAACAGATGGCCGTCAAGTCGCTGCATGAGTTTCTGTCCACCACCCGGGAAAAGGATGTCAGTGCCGATGCGTTCGAGCTGGAAAGCCCGCACATGCTGGAGGTGCGCGTCGATGGGATGGTGTGGGCGAAGGCCGGTTCGATGGTGGCCCGCAAGGGCGGGGTGAAGTTCACCCGTCAGGGGCTGCTGGAGCAGGGTCTGGGGACGCTGCTGAAGAAGATGGTGACGGGCGAGGGCCTGCAGTTGATGAAGGTGGAGGGGCAGGGCCGTGTGTACCTGGCCGATGCGGGCAAGCAGGTGACGCTGGTGCGGCTGGCGGGGGAGTCGATTTTCGTCAACGGCAACGATGTGCTGGCCTTCGAGACCGGGATCGAGTCGAAGATCACGATGATGAAGAAGGTGGCAGGGATGCTGTCCGGTGGGCTGTTCAACATCAAGTTGAGCGGTCACGGGATCGTGGCGATGACGTCGCACTACGAGCCGATGACGTTGCCGGTGACCGCGCAGGGCGGTCCGGTGTTCACCGATCCGAACGCGACGGTGGCCTGGTCGGGGTCGCTGGTGCCGGAGATCGTGGCGGATATTTCGCTGGGGACGCTGGTGGGGCGTGGTTCGGGCGAGACGCTGCAGATGCGTTTTGCGGGTGAGGGCTGGGTGGTTGTGCAGCCGTATGAGGAGGTTACGTTCCAGGCCAAGGGCTAAGGGCTAAGGGCCAAGGCTTGAGGGATCGGGGTGGGGTGGGCGCTGGCGCGCTGGCTTTTTTTTGCGGCAAGGGCGACAGCTACAGGCACGGCCACGGCCACAGCCACGGCCACAGCGGCGCTGCGGTGCTGCGGGTTGGGTCGGTGCGGGTGGGTTGGCGGGACACGCCGTGAACCCATCCATGGGGGCTCGTGGGCCGCATCCATGCGGCCCAACGGTCCCGCCAACCCACCCACGCCGACCCCCGACAGAGGGTCGGTGCGCTTGGTGAAGGCGGTAGAGCCACGCCATGCGTGGCTGCTTTTCGATCCCGCGTTGCGGTGCAGCCACCCGTGGGGTGGCTCTACC
>NZ_DAMAGC010000042.1:16193-16478 GCF_031995405.1 Stenotrophomonas sp.
TACAGGGTGCGCGATGTGTGGCGTAGAGCCACGCCATGCGTGGCTGCTTTTCGATTCGGCGTTGCGGTGCAGCCACCCATGGGGTGGCTCTACCCGCAGGCTGCGCGATGTGTGGCGTAGAGCCACGCCATGCGTGGCTGCTTTTCGATCCCGCATCGCCGTGCAGCCACCCATGGGGTGGCTCTACCTACAGGGTGCGCGATGTGTGGCGTAGAGCCACGCCATGCGTGGCTGCTTTTCGATCTGGCGTGGCGTGCAGCCACCCATGGGGTGGCTCTACCTGCC
>NZ_DAMAGC010000042.1:16578-25398 GCF_031995405.1 Stenotrophomonas sp.
GGGTGCGCGATGTGTGGCGTAGAGCCACGCCATGCGTGGCTGCTTTTCGATCCGGTGTGGCGGTGCAGCCACCCATGGGGTGGCTCTACCTGCCGGGTGCGCGATGTGCGGCGTAGAGCCACGCCATGCGTGGCTGCTTTTCGATCTGGCGTTGCCGTGCAGCCACCCATGGGGTGGCTCTACCTGCCGGGTGCGCGATGTGTGGCGTAGAGCCACGCCATGCGTGGCTGCTTTTCGATCCGGCGTGGCGTGCAGCCACCCATGGGGTGGCTCTACGTTGCCGGGTTTTTCAGCGGCGGCTCAACCGGTGCACCGCTTCCACCAACACGCCGACGTGCTCGGGGTTCATGTCCGGGGACATGCCGTGGCCGAGGTTGAAGACGTGGCCTTCGCGCGAGCCGCCGTTGCCTTGGGCGTAGCTGTCGAGCACGCGGCCGGCGGCGCGTTCGATGGCGTCGGGGTTGCCGTACAGGGTGGCGGGATCGAGGTTGCCCTGCAGGGCGACGCGGCCGCCGGTGCGGGCGACGGCGTCGGACAGGTCCAGGGTCCAGTCGACGCCGAGGGCGTCGGCGCCGGTGTTGGCCAGGTCGGCCAGGTGCAGGCCGGTGCCCTTGCCGAACAGGATCAGCGGGGTGCGCTGGTCGCCCTGGCCACGTTCGAGTTCCTGGGCGATGCGGGTGAGGTAGCGCAGCGAGAATTCACGGTACATGTCGGGGCTGAGCACGCCGCCCCAGGTGTCGAAGACCTGCAGCACCTGGGCGCCGGCGGCGCGTTGGGCGGCGAGGTAGGCGATGACGGCGTCGGTGACCACCGAGAGCAGCTGGTGCAGGGCGGCGGGTTCGTTCAGGGCCATGGCCTTGATGCGGGCGAAGTCCTTGCTGCCGCCGCCTTCGACCATGTAGCAGGCCAGCGTCCACGGGCTGCCGGAGAAGCCGATCAGCGGCACCTTGCCATCCAGTTCGCGACGGATCACGCGCACCGCATCCATCACGTAGCGCAGCTCGGTTTCCATGTCCGGCACGGCCAGTTTGGCGATGGCGGCGGCGTCGCGCACCGGGTGGCGGAACTTGGGGCCTTCGCCGTCGACGAAGTACAGCTCCAAGCCCATCGCATCGGGGATGGTGAGGATGTCGGAGAACAGGATCGCCGCGTCCAGGTCGAAACGGCGCAGCGGCTGCAGGGTGACTTCGCAGGCGATGTCCGGGTTCTTGGCCATGGCCAGGAAGCTGCCGGCCTTGGCGCGGGTGGCGCGGTATTCGGGCAGGTAGCGGCCGGCCTGGCGCATCAGCCAGACGGGGGTGCAGTCCACCGGTTCGCGGCGCAGCGCGCGCAGCAGGCGATCATGGCGGGAGGGGCTGGTCATGCAACGCTTCCTTGGAATCTGGTGGCGCAGGGCCGGAGTGGTACAGCGGCGGTGGGCCGCGCTCAGCGCGGCGCGACGCCGCTGGTATAGGTGATCTGGTAGCCGCGCTGGAGCTGGGCGTCGCGCGCTTTTTCAAATGCGCGATGGGCCGGCTCGGCCTGCAGGAACAGCTCTCGACGCAGCTGTGCGCGTCCGCCGACCAGGCCGGACTCGCGCAGCAGCTCCCAACCGCCGAACAGGTCCGGTTGCAGGGTCAGCTGGAGGTAGCGGGCCGGTTCGGTGGCGCTGGGATGTTGCTGCAGGAAGACACGCATGGGCGCGATTGTAGCCGCGAACGTGTGGGCAGGCCGTGCTGGCCGGCCGTGCCTGCGGCCAACGGTCGCAGGCTCAGCCGGTGGCGAGCACGTCCAGCACGTCAGCCTCATCGACGTCGGCCACCACTTCGGCGTGGCCGATGCCGCGCCACAGCACCAGGCGCAGGCGACCGGCGACGTTCTTCTTGTCCAGGCGCATGCGCGCCAGCAGCGCTTCGGGGGCCAGGCCAGCGGGAATTTCCACCGGCAGTTCGTAGCGCAGCAGCAGGTCGCGCAACTGGTAGGTGTCGGCCTCGCTGCTCATGCCCAGCCGCGCCGACAGGCGCGCAGCCAGCACCATGCCCACCGCAACCGCTTCGCCGTGGTTGAGGTTGTCGTTGCCGGGCGCACCGTAGCCCTGTTCGGTCTCGATGGCGTGGCCGAAGGTGTGGCCGAGGTTGAGCAGGGCGCGTTCGCCCTTCTCCAGCGGATCGCGGGCGACGATCTCGGCCTTGTGTTCGCAGCTGCGTGCGATGGCCTGGGCCAACGCGGTGTCATCGCCGGCCAGCAGCGCGGCGTGCTCGGCCTGCAGCCAGCGGAAGAACAGCGGGTCGCGGATGGCCCCGTACTTGATCACTTCGGCCAGCCCGGCGCGCAGTTCGCGCGGGGGCAGGGTACGCAGGGCCGCGGTGTCGGCGATCACCGCGCGCGGCGGGTGGAACGCGCCGACCAGGTTCTTGCCTTCGGGAATGTCCACCGCGGTCTTGCCGCCGACCGAGGAATCGACCATCGCCAGCAGCGAGGTCGGCAACTGCACGCAGTCCACCCCGCGCATCCAGCAGGCGGCGGCAAAGCCGGCCAAGTCGCCGGCCACGCCACCACCGAGCGCCATGACGCAGGCATCGCGGGTAGCGCCCAGCGCCGCCAGGGCGGTGATCGCCGCGCCGAAGTTGGCCAGGGTCTTGGAGGCTTCCCCGGCCGGCAGCACCAGTTCGCCGATCAGCAGGTCCGGGCGTGCGGCCCGCAGCGCCGAGGTCACCCCGGCCAGGTACAGCGGCGCCACCGACGAATCGCTGAGCAGCAGCACATGGCGGCCGCGCACGTGCTGGGCGAGCAGCGTGCCCTGGCCGAGCAGGTCCGGGCCGATATGGATGGTGTAGGGGGTGTCGCCGCCAACGGCGACGGTGCGGGGGGCGGGGGTCATGCGGGTGTTTCCTGTCGCTGCCATTGCGCGGCCAGGCGCAGCACCAGCTGCGCGGTGGCCTCGGCGGGCGTGTAGAGGTCGGTGTCCAGGGTGAGGTCGGCCAGTTCGCGGTACAGCGGATCGCGCAGCGCGGCCATCTCGTGCAGCACCTGTTCGCGGTCCGGGCGCTGCAACAGGGGACGGGTGCGGTCGCGTGCCAGCCGTTCCAGCTGGGCCGGCACGCTGACCCGCAGGTACACCACGAAACCGTGCGCGGCGATGGTCTGGCGATTGCCGGCATCCAGCACCGCGCCGCCCCCGGTGGAAACCAGCTGGTTGCGGCCGGCCAGCAGTGTCTGCAGCACCTGGCGCTCGTGCTGGCGGAAGCCGGCTTCGCCGGAATGCTCGAAGATGGTCGCGATGCTGGCGCCGGCGGCATCGACGATGGCCTGGTCGGCGTCGACGAACGCCAGCGTGAAGCGCTCGGCCAGGCGACGCCCGATGCAGGTTTTGCCGGCGCCCATCGGGCCGATCAGGATCAGGTTCGGGGCGGGATTCATTACCCGCGATCCTAACATCTCCGTGCCACGGCCTTTACGCCCGGGCCCCCATGGTGTGGAGCGCGGAATGTCCCGCGCATCGCCGGAGCGTGCCCATGTCAGTGGCCAAAATCATCGAGATCAATGCCTCCTCCACGACCAGCGTCGAGGACGCCGTGCGCAGCGGCCTGAAGAAGGTCTCCGAGACGGTCAAGGGCATCCAGGGCGCCTGGATCAATGAAACCAAGGTCGTTACCGATGGTGAGGGCAACATCACCGAGTGGCGGGTCAATCTGCGGGTGACCTTCCTGGTCAGCTGACCCGGCATCCCGGTTTCCGCCCGGCGCTCAGGTCGGCGGCACGATGTGGCGCTGTGCGTCCAGCGCGATGACCCGGTCGGCCAGGGCGGGCAGGGTGCGCAGCGCCTGCCGGCTGACCCGTTCGTAGTACTGCACGAAGCGCTCCAGCTGCGCGCGGCTCATGCTGCTGCGCTCGGGTTGCGCAGCCTGCAGGTTCTGTTCCTGCTGCCAGCGCCAGCGCGGGATCACCGCGAAGTCCGGCGGTTGCAGGAACCACAGGCGGTCGCAGCGCTGCCACAGCGCGGGATAGTCCGCGGCCAGTGCCTGGTTGCACCAGTGGCGCCAGCGTCCGTCCGGGTCCGCTTCGCGTTCCAGGGCGTTCAGCGGCGTGATCAGGTCGGCCTCGGCCTGGGCCGGCGTGCCGAGGAACCAGCCTTCGAACACCAGCAGGTCCAGGGGGCCGTCCACGCGCGGCCATCGGGCCGGCGCGACGCGTTCGTCGGCCAGTTTGTCGAAGCGCGGCAGCGCGACCGGCTGGCGCGCGGCGATGGCGTCGAAGGTGGCATGTGCCAGCGGCAGGTCGTGGGTGCCGGGCGGCCCGCGGGTGAGCAGCAGCGGATGTACCTCGCGGGCCAGGCGCTGGCGCTGGGCGCGGGTCAGGTAGACATCGTCGATGGAGAGCATGGCCGCGCGCAGGCCACGGGCCTGCGCCAGCGCCACGACCTGCGCGGCCAGCGTCGATTTGCCGCTGCCCTGCAGGCCGCTGATCGCCAATACTGGCACCCCGGTGCCGGCACCGAGCGCGTCATCCAGCGCCTGCGCGACGAGCGCGTGCGGAAAGCCTTTGGTGCTGGGCATGTACGCGGCGGTAGGCATGCGGTGACAATAAACCCAAATCAGGTGGCAAGAAACCAACCATGACCGATCTGTATACCCAAGCGCTGTCCACCTTCGCCGCGCTGTTCGAGGAAGCCAAGGGCAGCGCGGAAATCGAGCCCAACGCGATGACCGTGGCTACTGCCGACAGCAGCGGCCAGCCGTCGGCGCGTACCGTGCTGCTCAAGGCGTTCGACGCACGCGGCTTCGTGTTCTACACGCACCTGGACAGCCACAAGGGCCGCGAACTGCGTGCCAATCCGCGCGCGGCGTTGCTGTTCCTGTGGCGCAGCCTGCGCGAGGCCGGCGTCCAGGTGCGCATCGAGGGCCGCGTGGAGCAGGTGGACGATGCCGAAGCCGATGCGTATTTCGCCTCGCGTCCGCGCATGAGCCAGATCGGCGCATGGGCCTCGCTGCAGTCCAAAACGCTGTCCTCGCGCGAGGAATTCGACGCGCGCGTGGCTACCACGGAGGCCAGCTTCGAGGGGCGCGACGTGCCACGCCCGGAGGGCTGGAGTGGGCTGCGCGTGGTGCCGGAGCGGATCGAGTTCTGGTACGGCGCGCAGTTCCGCCTGCATGAGCGCTGGTGCTATGAGGTGGATGCGGACGGACAGTGGAGCAAGCGGATGTTGTTCCCGTAAGGGCCGGCACGATCCGCCTCGCGCAACCGGTGCCGCATGCGTTGCGGCGCCTTCGCGCCGCCGCCGGCTGAGCCTGCAGCCTGCAGTTCGTCGTCCGCCGCGGGCGACTCAGTCCAGATCGCTTCGCAGCCAGCGCCACAGCGTGGTCCGGGAGACGCCCAGCTGTGCCGCGGCCTGTTCCCGGTTGTCGCCACAGCTGGCAAGGACCCGCTTGAGTTCATCGGCGGGCGGACGTGCGGCCGCGCGCGTTACCGGCCAGAGCGCCGGCAACGCCCCCGGTGCGTCGATCCGTACGGGGATCCCCTGCAGTTCTGGCAGCCATTGCAGCATCTGCGGCAGTGACAGTTCACCGTGCCCCTGCTGCCAATGGATGCGCAGCCGGTCGATCATGTTGCGCAGTTCGCGCACGTTGCCCGGCCATGGGTACTCGCCAAGCCGCTGCAGCGCGTCGGGTGCTAGGGGCGAGTCCATCGCACCCAGCAGCCGGAAGAAGTGCGCCACCAGCAGCGGCACATCCTCGCGCCGTTCGTGCAGGGATGGCAGCGCGATCCGCAGCGCGGCCAGCCGGTAATACAGATCGCGGCGGAAACGCTGCGCCTCCACCAGCGCTTCCAGCGTCTGCAGGGTCGCAGCGATGACCCGCACGTCAACCGGCGTGGGCTCGGTCGCACCCACCCGCAGCACCTCGCGTTCTTCCAGTACGCGCAGCAGGCGGGTCTGCAACGGCAGCGGCAGTTCGCCGATTTCATCCAGGAACAGCGTGCCGCCATCGGCCGCCTCCACCAGGCCGACGCGGCCCCCGCGGCGCGCGCCGGTGAAGGCGCCTTCGTTGTAGCCGAACAGCTCCGCTTCCAGCAGCGACTCGCTGATCGCCCCGCAGTTGAGCGCCACGAAGCGCCCGCGTCGGCCACTGCCGGCGTGCAGCTGGCGGGCGACCAGTTCCTTGCCGGTGCCGGTCGCGCCGGTCACCAGCACGGTGCTGTCGTGCGGGGCGTACAGCGCGATGCGCTCGCGTACCTGCTGCATCGACGCGCTGTCGCCGAGCAGGGCGTGGTCGCTGTCCGGGCGCTTGAAGGGGCCGCGTCGGCGCGGCGTGCTGGCGCCGGAACGGGCCAGGGTCTGGGTCAGCTCCAATGCGTGCTCGAAGGCCTGGCGCACCGAGTCGGCCGAGTACAGCAGCACGCCGGGCAGGCCGACCTGTTCGGCGTAGTCGATGGCCATGCCGGTGCCGACGATCACTTCGATGCCGTTGGCGCGCAGGTCGGCGATGCAGTCGCGGGCGTCTTCGCGGGTGACGAAGCGGCGGTGTTCGATGTCCAGCCCGAAGCTGTGCTGGAAGCTGCCGAAGGTGGGCACATCGGTGGCGTGGGTGACCAGGCCGATCCGCGGGGCGATCCGGCGCGCGCGCGCCAGCGCTTCCATCAGGTCGAAACCATTTGCCTGGATCGGCACCAGCGGGACGTCCAGCCGGCCGCGCAGGTAGGCCGCGTTCGAGCCGCCGGCGATCACCACATCGCAGTGTTCGCGGCGCAGGCGTTGGCCGATCACATCCACCGCCTCTTCGAAGCCCAGGTTGATCGGCACGATGCGTGCGCGGCGATCGAACTCGGGGATCACATCGCCGAGCAGGCCGGTCAGGCGCGACACGCTCACCGTCCAGATCACCGGCAGGGCGCCGAGGTCGGGATCGGGCAGGCGTGAACGGTGGCGGGGCAGGCTGATGGACATGGGGCTGTTTCAATGTTTCAGTTCCAGCCATGTTACAGGGGTTTCAATGTTGCATCATGAAACATCTCTTGCCCGCGTCCGTCTCAATGAAATCAGTGACTTGCCACTTGGCACGGCCTTTGCGCCTGTAACCGGGTCAACCACGATGGAATGCCGCATGAGCACCCCTGTTTCTTCCGCTGGCGCCCGCTTCCGCGCCGCACTGGCTGCCGAATCGCCGTTGCAGGTGATCGGCGCGATCAACGCCAACCACGCCCTGCTGGCCAAGCGCGCCGGCTACCGGGCGATCTACCTGTCCGGCGGCGGCGTCGCGGCCGGCTCGCTGGGCCTGCCGGACCTGGGCATCAACACCCTGGAAGACGTGCTCATCGACGTGCGCCGCATCACCGATGTGTGCGACCTGCCGCTGATGGTGGACATCGACACCGGCTTCGGCCCCAGCGCGTTCAACATCGCGCGCACGGTGAAGTCGCTGATCAAGGCCGGTGCGGCTGCCTGCCACATCGAAGACCAGGTTGGCGCCAAGCGCTGCGGTCATCGCCCGGGCAAGGAAATCGTCTCGCAGGGCGAGATGGTCGACCGGGTCAAGGCTGCCGCCGATGCCAGGACCGATCCGGCGTTCTTCCTGATCGCGCGCACCGATGCCATCCAGGTGGATGGCGTGGACGCGGCGATCGAACGCGCCATCGCCTGCGTAGAGGCCGGTGCCGACGGCATCTTCGCCGAGGCGGCCTATGACCTGGAGACCTACCGCCGCTTCGTCGATGCGGTGAAGGTGCCGGTGCTGGCCAACATCACCGAGTTCGGCGCCACCCCGCTGTTCAGCCGCGA
Source organism: Stenotrophomonas sp. (assembly GCF_031995405.1). GTDB lineage: Bacteria > Pseudomonadota > Gammaproteobacteria > Xanthomonadales > Xanthomonadaceae > Stenotrophomonas. The sequence goes on from NZ_DAMAGC010000042.1 coordinate 24,332, forward strand.
CGAACTGGCCTCGGCCGGCGTGGCCATCCAGCTGTTCCCGCTGTCCGCGTTCCGCGCCGCCAACAAGGCCGCCGAGAACGTGTATGCGACCATCCGCCGCGAGGGCCACCAGCGTAATGTGGTGGAGGCGATGCAGACCCGCGAGGAACTGTATGACCGTATCGGCTACCACGCCTTCGAGCAGCAGCTCGATGCGTTGTTCGCCGCCAAGAAGTAACGTCGCACCATTTGTTTTCTGGAGGGATCATGAGCGAAGCAACCACCGCCCCCGGCTTCAAGCCGAAGAAATCCGTCGCCCTGTCCGGCACCGCCGCCGGCAACACCGCGCTGTGCACGGTCGGCCGTAGCGGCAACGACCTGCATTACCGCGGCTACGACATCCTGGACCTGGCCAATACCAGCGAGTTCGAGGAAATCGCCCACCTGCTGGTGCACGGCAAGCTGCCGACCCGCGCCGAGCTGGTCGCCTACAAGGCCAAGCTGAAGTCGCTGCGGGGCATCCCGGCCGCGGTCAAGGCCGCGCTGGAAGAACTGCCGCCGTCGGCACACCCGATGGACGTGATGCGCACCGGCGTGTCGGTGCTTGGCTGCGTGTCGCCGGAAAAGGACGACCACAACCATCCTGGCGCGCGCGACATCGCCGACAAGCTGATGGCCTGCCTGGGCTCGATGCTGCTGTACTGGTACCACTGGAGCCACAACGGCCGCGCGATCGACGTGGAAACCGACGACGACTCCATCGGCGGCCACTTCCTGCACCTGCTGCACGGCGAGAAGCCGCAGGATTCGTGGGTGAAGGCGATGCACACCTCGCTGATCCTGTATGCCGAGCACGAGTTCAACGCCTCCACCTTCGCCTGCCGCGTCATCGCCGGCACCGGCAGCGACATGTACAGCTGCATCACCGGCGGCATCGGCGCGCTGCGCGGTCCCAAGCATGGCGGCGCCAATGAAGTGGCCTTCGAAGTGCAGAAGCGCTACGACAGCCCCGACGACGCCGAGGCCGACATCAAGGCCCGCGTGGAGCGCAAGGAAGTGGTGATCGGCTTTGGTCATCCGGTGTATAC
>NZ_DAMAGC010000042.1:25408-31859 GCF_031995405.1 Stenotrophomonas sp.
AGCGACCCGCGCAACAACATCATCAAGGAAGTGGCGCGCGATCTTTCCGCCGAGCAGCAGAACGTCAAGATGTTCGACATTGCCGAGCGCCTGGAAACGGTGATGTGGGACATCAAGAAGATGTTCCCCAACCTGGACTGGTTCAGCGCGGTCAGCTACCACATGATGGGTGTGCCGACGGCGATGTTCACCCCGCTGTTCGTCATCGCACGCACCTCCGGCTGGAGCGCGCACATCATCGAACAGCGCATCGACGGCAAGATCATCCGCCCCAGCGCCAACTACACCGGCCCGGAAGACCAGGCCTTCGTGCCGATCGACCAGCGCAAGTGATGCAGACGTACCGCACCCTGTAGAGGGTGCATTGCGGAGGAGGCCGGCGCGATGCCGGCCCCTTCCGTTGCGGCGTCGCACCTCCTCTTTGCCGGTGTCACGACGCCCCGGCCCGCCAACAAGCAGCTATCGCCAGCCATGATGAACAGCCATTACCGCAAGAACCTCCCCGGCACCTCGCTGGACTATTTCGATACCCGCGCCGCCGTCGACGCGCTCCAGCCCGGTGCCTATGCCACGCTGCCGTACACCTCGCGCGTGCTGGCCGAAAACCTGGTGCGGCGCTGCGACCCGGCCACGCTGGAGCCCTCGCTGCGGCAGCTGATCGAGCGCCGCCAGGACCTGGATTTCCCTTGGTTCCCGGCACGCGTGGTGTGCCACGACATCCTCGGCCAGACCGCGCTGGTGGACCTGGCCGGCCTGCGCGATGCGATTGCCGATGCCGGAGGCGACCCGGCCCAGATCAACCCGGTGGTGCCTACCCAGCTGATCGTCGATCACTCGCTGGCCGTGGAATTCCCGGGGTTTGACAAGGCCGCGTTCGAGAAGAACCGCGCCGTCGAAGACCGCCGCAACGAAGACCGTTTCCACTTCATCAACTGGACCAAGAAGGCGTTCAAGAACGTCGATGTGATTCCGCCGGGCAACGGGATCATGCACCAGATCAACCTGGAGAAGATGTCGCCGGTGGTGCAGGTGCGCGACGGCGTGGCCTTCCCCGATACCTGCGTGGGCACCGACAGCCACACCCCGCACGTGGACGCGCTGGGCGTGATCGCGATCGGCGTGGGCGGGCTGGAAGCGGAGAGCGTCATGCTCGGTCGCGCCTCGTGGATGCGCCTGCCGGACATCATCGGCGTGGAGCTCACCGGCCGGCCCCAGCCGGGCATCACCTGTACCGACATCGTGCTGGCGCTGACCGAGTTCCTGCGCAAGGAACGCGTCGTGGGGGCATGGATCGAGTTCCATGGCGAAGGCGCGACCGCGCTGACCATCGGCGACCGCGCCACCATCTCCAACATGACCCCGGAGTTCGGCGCCACTGCCGCGATGTTCTCCATCGACCAGCAGACCCTGGACTACCTGCGTCTGACCGGCCGCGAGGAAGCCCAGGTGCAGTTGGTGGAAACCTACGCCAAGGCCACCGGGCTATGGTCGGACGACCTGGCCCACGTGCAGTACGAGCGCGTGCTGCAGTTCGACCTGTCCAGCGTGGTGCGCAACATGGCCGGCCCGTCCAACCCGCACAAGCGCGTGGCCACCAGCGAACTGGCCGCGCGCGGCATCGCCGATGAAGCCAAGCTGGCCTCCGGCAAGCTGGAACAGGAACAGGGGCTGATGCCCGATGGCGCGGTGATCATTGCCGCCATCACCAGCTGCACCAACACCAGCAACCCGCGCAACGTGATTTCCGCGGCATTGCTGGCGCGCAACGCCAACCGCGCCGGCCTGACCCGCAAGCCGTGGGTGAAGAGCTCGCTGGCGCCCGGCTCCAAGGCCGTGCAGCTGTATCTGGAGGAGGCCGGCCTGCTGGGTGACCTGGAGCAGATGGGGTTCGGCATCGTCGCCTTCGCCTGCACCACCTGCAATGGCATGAGCGGCGCGCTGGACCCGAAGATCCAGCAGGAAGTCATCGACCGCGACCTGTATGCCACCGCCGTGCTGTCGGGCAACCGCAACTTCGACGGCCGCATCCATCCCTATGCCAAGCAGGCGTTCCTGGCCTCGCCGCCGCTGGTGGTGGCCTATGCGATCGCCGGCACGGTGCGCTTCGATATCGAAAAGGATGCGCTCGGCCACGACGCCGACGGCAACCCGATCACGCTGAAGGACCTGTGGCCCAGCGATGCGGAGATCGATGCGGTGGTGAAGGCCTGCGTCAAGCCGGAGCAGTTCCGCCAGGTCTACGACCCGATGTTCACCTTCAAGGTCGAACACGGCGCGCCGATCAGCCCGCTGTATGCATGGCGCGAACAGAGCACCTACATCCGCCGCCCGCCGTACTGGGAAGGCGCGCTGGCCGGCGAGCGAGGGCTCACGGGCATGCGTCCGCTGGCGGTGCTCGGCGACAACATCACCACCGACCATCTGTCGCCGTCGAACGCGATCATGGCCAGCAGCGCCGCCGGCGAATACCTGGCGAAAATGGGCCTGCCCGAGGAAGACTTCAACTCCTACGCCACCCACCGTGGCGACCACCTCACCGCGCAGCGGGCCACCTTCGCCAACCCGAAGCTGATCAACGAAATGGCCGTGGTCGATGGCCAGGTCAAGCAGGGCTCGTTGACGCGCGTGGAGCCGGAAGGGCAGGTCACCCGCATGTGGGAAGCGATCGAGACCTACATGGCGCGCAAGCAGCCGTTGATCATCATCGCCGGCGCCGACTACGGCCAGGGCAGCTCGCGCGACTGGGCCGCCAAGGGCGTGCGCCTGGCCGGCGTGGAGGCGATCGCCGCCGAAGGGTTCGAGCGCATCCACCGCACCAACCTGATCGGCATGGGCGTGCTGCCGCTGGAGTTCAAGGCGGGCGTGAACCGCAGGACGCTGGGCATCGACGGCACCGAGACCTTCGATGTGGTCGGCACGCGCGTGCCGGGTGCCGAGTTGACCCTGGTCATCCGTCGCCGCGACGGCGAGCAGCTGATGGTGCCGGTCACCTGCCGCCTGGATACCGCCGAAGAGGTATCCATCTACGAGGCCGGTGGCGTGCTGCAGCGTTTTGCCCAGGACTTCCTGGAAGCCTCGCAGGCAGCGTAAGGGCACTACGGGCGCGCACCGGATGGGCGCGCCCGCAGCGTCGGTGGCATGGGGGCGCTGTTGCTGCTGGCCACCCTGTGGCTGTTCCGCTCGAAGCGGCGCCGCGCGCCGGCCGAGCACAAACGTCTTCCCGCGCTGGTCGCCCAGCGTTGACCTTCCCGACACTTCCAGGGCATCTGCCATGACCTTCCTCCCCCAACGCCGCATCCCCGCCACCTACCTGCGTGGCGGCACCAGCAAGGGTGTCTTCTTCCGGCTCACCGACCTGCCGGCGGCCGCACAGGTACCGGGCCCGGCCCGCGACGCGCTGCTGATGCGCGTGATCGGTTCGCCCGATCCCTACGGCAAGCACACCGACGGCATGGGCGGGGCCACGTCCAGTACCAGCAAGTGCGTGATCATCGCCGCCGCGTCGGTGCCCGATCACGATGTGGACTATCTGTACGGCCAGGTCGCGATCGACACCGCGTTCGTCGACTGGAGCGGCAACTGCGGCAACCTCAGTACGGCGGTCGGTCCGTTCGCGATCAGCAACGGCTTCATCGATCCGGCGCGCATCCCGCACAACGGCACCTGCACGGTGCGGATCTGGCAGGCCAACATCGGCAAGACCATTCTGGCGCACGTGCCGATCGTGGACGGCCAGGTGCAGGAGATCGGTGATTTCGAACTGGACGGGGTGACCTTCCCGGCGGCGGAAATCCAGCTGGAGTTCCTGGATCCGTCCGATGATGGAGAGGGCGGCGCGATGTTCCCCACCGGCAACCTGGTCGACACTCTGGACGTGCCCGGCGTGGGCAGCTTTCCGGTGACGATGATCATCGCCGGCATCCCCACCATCTTCCTCAACGCTGCCGACCTGGGCTACACCGGCACCGAACTGCAGCCGGCGATCAATGAAGACAAGGCCGCGCTGGCCCGCTTCGAAGCGATCCGCGCCCACGGTGCGGTGCGCATGGGCCTGATCGACAGCATCGACCAGGCCGCCACCCGCCAGCACACGCCCAAGGTGGCCTTCGTGGCGCCGGCGCAGGAATACGTCTCGTCAAGCGGCAAGCGGATCGCGGCCGGCGACATCGACCTGCACGCGCGCGCGTTGTCGATGGGCAAGCTGCATCACGCAATGATGGGCACCGCGGCGGTGGCCATCGGTACCGCTGCGGCGATCCCCGGGACGCTGGTCAATCTGGCCGCCGGCGGTGGCGAGCGCGAGGCGGTCACCTTCGGTCATCCCTCCGGTACGCTGCGGGTCGGCGCGCAGGCGGCGTTCGTTGACGGCCAGTGGACGGTCACCCGGGCCATCATGAGCCGCAGTGCGCGCGTCCTGATGGAAGGCGCAGTGCGGGTACCCGCCGACACGGTGTAGCTTCAACACGGTGTAGCTTCAACAGGAGATCACGATGTCCGGTCACGACAGCAACGCCAACCAACGCCCGCCGTGGGATGCGGTGATGACCGACATCGTCGACTACGTGCGCGATTTCCGCGTGGAGTCGCCGCTTGCCTATACCACCGCACGTCACTGCCTGATCGACACGCTGGGCTGCGGCCTGGCCGCGCTGGCGTTCCCGGCCTGCAGCAAGCTGCTCGGGCCGCTGGTGCCTGGCATGCGCGTGATCAATGGCGCACGGGTGCCGGGGACGCGCTTCGAACTGGACCCGGTGCAGGGCGCCTTCAACATCGGCGCGATGGTGCGCTGGCTGGATTTCAACGACACCTGGCTGGCGGCCGAGTGGGGCCATCCGTCCGACAACCTCGGCGGCATCCTGGCCACCGCCGACTGGCTCAGCCGCAATGCCGAAGCCCTGCGCCGGCCACCGCTGACCATGCGCGACGTGCTGGCGGCGATGGTCAAGGCGCACGAGATCCAGGGCTGCCTGGCCTTGGAGAACGCCTTCAACCGCGTTGGGCTGGACCACGTGGTGCTGGTCAAGGTGGCCTCCACCGCCGTGGTCTCCCACCTGTTGGGGCTGGACCGCGAACGCATGCTCAACGCGGTGTCGCTGGCCTGGGTCGACGGCCAGGCACTGCGCACCTATCGGCATGCGCCCAACACCGGATCGCGCAAGAGCTGGGCGGCCGGTGACGCCACCAGCCGCGCGGTGCGGCTGTCGCTGATGGCTGCGGCCGGCGAGATGGGCTACCCCAGCGCGCTGACCGCACCGACCTGGGGCTTCTATGACGTGTCCTTCGGCGGCCAGCCGTTCCGCTTCCAGCGCCCCTACGGCAGCTACGTGATGGAGAACGTGCTGTTCAAGATCAGCTATCCGGCCGAGTTCCACGGGCAGACCGCCGTGGAAGCGGCGATGCAGCTGCACGCGCGGATGCGCGCGGCCGGCCGGCGCAGCGAGGATATCGCCCACATCACCCTGCGCACCCAGCAGGCGTGCCTGCGCATCATCGACAAGCCCGGCCCGCTGCACAATCCGGCCGACCGCGACCATTGCGTGCAGTACATGGTCGCCATTGCATTGATCTTCGGCCGGCTGGTCGCCGAGGATTATGAAGACGATGTCGCCGCCGACCCACGCATCGATCCGTTGCGCGCGAAGATCACCTGCGTGGAGGAGCCGCGCTACACCGCCGATTACCTCGACCCGGACAAGCGCAGCATCGCCAATGCGCTGGAGGTGGTGTTCAACGACGGCAGCACGCTCGACGCCGCCGTGGAGTACCCGCTGGGCCACGCCCGCCGCCGCGCCGAGGGCATCCCGCTGCTGGAGGACAAGTTCCGCGCCCACCTGGCGGCCACCTTCCCGACCCAGCAGCAGCGCCGCATCCTGGATGCCTCCCTCGACCCGGTGGTGCTGGAAGCCATGCCGGTGCACGAGTACGTGGCGCTCTACGTAGCCGGGTAGAGCCGCCCGTTGTTCGGCTGCCCGTCGCGGCACAGCCACCCGGTAGAGCCGAGCCATGCTCGGCTGTTCTCGCCTGCGGACCTTCCGGCGGACGAGGCATACGCCGGACATCGCCACCTGACCTTGTTTCAACCTCGGTGAAGCCGCACCGGTCTCCTGGGGGAAAGGCTTCGGACAGATCTGCCGCGCTGGCGCGCGGTTGCCGAGCATGGCTCGGCACTACCTGCGCGCGTGGTGCCGCGAGGGCGACGGCGACATGCTCGTCCGCAGGCACCCGGTAGAGCCGAGCCATGCTCGGCTGCTTTCGCTCACGAACGTTCCGTACGCCGGACATCGCCTCCTGCCCCCGTTTCAACCTCGGTGAAGCCGCAACGGTCTGCTGGGGGCAAGGCCTCGGACAGATCTGCCGCGCTGGCGCGCGGTTGCCGAGCATGGCTCGGCACTACGGGCGCGCGTGGTGCCGCGAGGGCGACGGCGACATGCTCGTCCGCAGGCACCCGGTA
>NZ_DAMAGC010000043.1:0-14714 GCF_031995405.1 Stenotrophomonas sp.
TCGCTGGTGGTGGCCACCGGCGGGCTGTCCATTCCCAGCCTGGGCGCCAGCGGCTTCGGCTATGAACTGGCGCGCCAGTTCGGCCACGACGTGCTGCCCACCCGCGCCGGGCTGGTGCCGCTGACCTTGAGCGGCAAGCACCAGGAACGCTTCAACGACCTCAGCGGCGTGGCGCTGCCGATCACGGCACGCTGCAACAACGTGGAATTCCGCAACTCGATGCTGATCACCCACCGCGGCATCAGCGGCCCGGCGATCCTGCAGATCTCCTCGTTCTGGCAGCCCGGCGACGACCTGCGCCTGGACCTGCTGCCGGGCCAGGACGCGGACGCCTGGCTGCGCCGGATGAAGGCCGAGCGCGGCGCGGCCGAACTGCGCACGGTGCTGTCGGAGGTGCTGCCGCGGCGGCTGGCGTTGCGCCTGTGCGAGCATTGGCTGCCGGACCGCCCGGTCAGGCAGATCGACGAGCCGCAGCTGCGCGAGGCCGCCGCCCTGTTGCAGGGCTTCCCGCTGGTGGCCAGCGGCACCGAGGGCTACCGCACCGCCGAGGTCACCCTGGGCGGGGTGGACACCCGGAAAGTGTCTTCCAGCACCTTTGAGTCGCAGTTGGTCCCTGGCCTGCACTTCGTGGGGGAAGTGCTGGACGTGACCGGTTGGCTGGGCGGCTACAACTTCCAATGGGCCTGGGCCAGCGGCCACGCCGCCGGCCAGGTGGTCTGACCACACCGTGGATCCGTGACCGGCTACCGTTTGCCGCATGGACGTATCCACACGCATCGTGTATCAAGTTTGCAGTCCGGGGAGTAGTGAATGCAGAACGCGAATGACATCACCGTCCGCCTGCTGATCGTGGATGACAGCGGGGAGAACGCTGAAACCAGCGTCAGCACGCTGCGCAAGAGCGGCATCGCCGTGCGCCCGGCGCGCCCGCAGCACGCCGAGGAGCTGGCCCAGATCCTGGGCAGCCAGCCGATCGACCTGGTGCTGGTCGCCCCGGCGCAGAGCATCCCGCTGCTGCAGGTGACCCAGCAGATCGCGGCCAGCGGCAAGGACATCCCGATGATCCTGCTGGCCGAATCGATCAATGAGAACGAATGGGTCGAAGCCGGTGCCAACGGCATCCGTGCGATCGCCCTGCGCAACCGCCCCGAACACCTGCTGGCGGTGGTGCGCAACGAATGGACCGACCTGCATGCGCGCCGCGGGCTGCGCCGCATCGAGGCGCAGATGCGCGAGACCGAGCGCCGCTGCGATGCGCTGATCTCCTCCTCGCGCGACCCGATCGCCTACGTCCACGAAGGCATGCACATCCGCGCCAACGAGGCGTACCTGGAGATGTTCGGCTACGACTCCTTCGATGATGTCGAAGGCATCTCGCTGCTGGACATGGTCGCCCCGCAGCACGTGGACGGCTTCAAGCAGCTGCTCAAGTCGATGAGCAAGGGCGAGGCGCCGCCGCCGCAGTACCAGGTGGACGCGCGCAACCAGGACGGCGCGGTATTCGCGGCCACCATGGAATTCACCCAGGCCAGCTACGAAGGCGAATCCTGCCTGCAGGTGGTGTTCCGCCGCCGGCGCATGGAGTTCGACCCGGAGCTGGCGCGCGAGGTCGAAGACCTGCGCCAGCGCGACCAGGTCACCGGCCTGCTCAACCGCCCCACCTTCATGCTGCATGTCGAAAACGCAGTGGCCCAGGCCGGTCGCAGCGAGGGTCAGTTCGGCCTGCTGCTGATCGAGCCGGACCACTACGCGCGGCTGCTGCCGGACATCGGGCTGGATTCGGCCGATGCGTTGATCGGTGCACTGGGCCGGGTGCTGGCCGACAGCGTGGGCGAGCAGGCCCAGGTTGCCCGCTTCGGCGAACACAGCTTCGCGGTGCTCACCGAAGGTGCCTACGCGCAGACGGTGGCACTGGCCGACCAGATCCGCGAGGCGTTCGCCGCCCAGGTGTTCAGCATCGGCGAACGTTCGGCCACGGTCACCGTCAGCATCGGTGGCGTGCAGGTGGGCGAGAAGATCGCCAGCATCGGCCAGGTGCTGGCGCGTGCCACCGAATGCCAGCAGGCGGCGTCCGAACTGGGCAACACCACGCGCATCTTCGATCCGGCCGCGGTCGACCGGGTCGAGGAAGAGCGCATCCAGCGCTGGGTCGCGCGCATCCGCGAGGCGCTGGCCGGCGACGGCTTCCAGCTGCACTACCAGCCGGCACTGAACCTGCAGGGCGAACCGCTGGAACTGTACGAGGCTTACCTGCGCCTGGATAACAACGGCGAGCTGCTCAGCCCGACCGCGTTCCTGGGCATCGCCGAAGAACACGGCCTGCTGGCCGACATCAACCGCTGGGTGGTGGCCCATGCCATCGGCGTGCTCGGCCAGCGCGAGCGCGCCGGCAAGCCGACCTACATGATGGTCAAGATCACCCCGGAATCGTTCAACGACCCGCAGATGATCGCCACCCTGCGGCGCGAACTGCAGGCGCACGGCGTGCCGGGCGAGCGGCTGTGGCTGCACGCCCCGGAAGCCAAGGTGTTCACCCACCTGCGCAATGCCCAGCAGTTCCTGGCCGAGGTGGCACCACTGGGGTGCCAGATCGGGCTGGAGCAGTTCGGCTCGGGGCTGGACTCGTTCCAGCTGCTGGCGCATTTCCAGCCGCAGTTCCTCAAGCTGGACCGCGACTTCACCCGCGATGTCGCCAGCACCCGCGAGCACAGCGACAAAATCAGCGAAATCACCGCGCGCGCGCAGTCGGCCAACATCCGCACCATCGCCGAGTTCGTCGCCGATGCCAACTCGATGAGCCTGCTGTTCAGTGCCGGGGTGGACTACGTGCAGGGCGAGTTCGTCGGCCCGGCCGGTCCGGCGATGGACTTCGAGTTCGCCTGATGCAGGGTTGCGGCGCGATCGCCTGACCTGCTGCGCAGATCCCGGTCCTTGACCGGGACTGCGCGTGGGGATGCCGGCCGTGGGCCGGCATCTGTCCTTCCGATCAGGCCATCTCGACCAGGTTCGGAATCTTCACGTCGGTGGCGACGTCGGCGTCGTAATCCACGCCTTCCACGCCGAACCCGAACAGGCGCAGGAAATCGGCCTTGTAGCCGGCCAGGTCGCTGATCTCGTACAGGTTCTCGTTGGTCACCTGCGGCCACAGCGCGACGACTTCGCCCTGCACCTCCGGCGCCATTTCCTTGTAGTCCGCGCGCAGGCGACCGGCCTCGTCGATCAGGTCGACTTTGCGGCCGCCGTCAGTGACCAGGTCATGGCGCAGGCGCTCGATCGCCGTGCCCGCGTCCTTGCCGCCGTAGAGAATGTCGTACAGCGTATCGAGCTGTTCGATGCAGCCCTCGTGGGTGCCCTTGGTCTTCATCACCTTGAACAGCAGCGAGAGGTACAGCGGCATGGTCGGAATGGCCGAGCTGGCCTGGGTGACCACGGCCTTGAGCACCGACACGCGCGCATCGCCGCCGATCTTCTCCAGCTTCTCGCGCAGGCCCAGCACCTTGGTGTCCAGGTCCTTCTTGGCCGCGCCGATCGAGCCGTTCCAGTAGATGGCCTGGGTGATCTCTTCGCCGACATAGGTGAAGGCGGTGGTGGTGGCGCCGTCCGCCAGCACGCCGGCCTCCAGCAGCGCATCGATCCACATCTGCCAGTCTTCGCCGCCCATGACCGCGACGGTGCCGGCGACTTCTTCCGGGGTGGCCGGTTCGATCGTGGTTTCGGTGATCACTTCCTTGTCGGTATCCAGCCCGCGCAGGGTGATCGGCGCGCCGATCGGCTTGAGCGTGGAGCTGATCACTTCGCCGGTCTTGGGATGCTTGCGGCGCGGTGCGGCCAGGCTGTACACGACCTGGTCGACCTGGCCCAGGTCCTGCTTGATCAGCTCGATGACCTTGGCCTTGACCTCGTCGGAGAACGCATCGCCGTTGACGCTCTTGGCGTACAGGCCGGCCTGCCCGGCGTACTTGTGGAACGCGGCGGTGTTGTACCAGCCGGCGGTGCCCGGCTTGGTTTCGGTACCCGGGCGCTCGAAGAACACGCCGAGGGTGGCCGCATCGCTGCCGAAGGCAGCGGTGATGCGCGCGGCCAGGCCGTAGCCGGTGGATGCACCGAGCACCAGCACCTTCTTCGGGCCGTTGGCGATCTTCGGCTTGGACTGGATGTACTCGATCTGCTGCTTGACGGCCGCATCGCAGCCGACAGGATGGGTGGTGACGCAGATGAAGCCGCGCACACGCGGTTTGATGACCATGGAGACCTCGATTGACTGGCGCAGGCCGGGCCTGCGCGATGAAAGGGGGCAACGCGCGCCACCGTGGCGGCTGCGCGAACGCAAGGGATCGTAGTGCGCGGGGGCGCGTTGCACAACCGACGGGGGTGTATGGCGGGCGGTTTGTCACTGCGTTTGCGAGCGACGGGATGGGGTTGGCAGGACACGCCGTAAACCCGTCCGTGGGGGCTCGCGGGCGCCATCCATGGCGCCCGACGGTCCTGGCAACCCCATCCCGCCGCTTGCCCGACAGGTGGCCGCGCGTGGGTGGGAGAGCAGCCGGGCATGGCCCGGCTCTACCAAAACGGGCTGATGGGGATGCAAAAAGAAAAGCCGCGCAGGGCGCGGCTTCTCAGGTACGTCGTGCAGCCGATGACTTACGGACGGCGCTCCAGCGCTTCGATGTCCTTGGCCTTGGGCAGCAGGTCCTGCTTGGTCACGCGCAGCGCGCCGATGGTCAGCATCGGCACGGCCACCAGGATCGAGGACAGCACCACGATCACCGCGCCCACCATGTGGGTTTCGGCCAGGCCTTCCATCGACGTGCCGCCGTACATGTACAGCGCCAGTGCCGACAGGAAGAACATCACCGCGGTGATCACCGTACGCGACAGCGTCTGGTTGATCGAACGGTTCAGCACTTCCAGCGGCTCCACGCGCAGGCTGCGGAAGTTTTCGCGGACGCGGTCGAACACCACGATGATGTCGTTGATGGCGAAGCCCATCACCGACAACAGACCGGCCAGCACCGTCAGGTCGAACTCGCGACCGATCGCCGAAATGTAGGCCACCGTCACCAGCAGATCGAACAGCGCCACGATGCTTGCCGTGATCGCGAACTTCCACTCGAAGCGGAACGCGATGTAGATCAGGAAGCCCACCAGCATGAACAGCGTGGCGTACAGACCGTTCATCGCCAGGTCCTTGCCGACCTGCGGGCCCACGAACTCGTTGCGCAGCACCGTCGCCTTGTTGTCGCCGGTGGAAATGGCCTTCACCACCGCAGCGGCGGTGCGCTGGTCACTGGCCGAATTGCCGGTGCCCGGTGCGTGTTCGCCCTGCGGTGCCAGGCGGATCAGCAGATCGGTGTTGCCACCGAAACTCTGCACCTGTGCGCCTTCAAAGCCGTTGGCCTCGAGCTTGGCGCGGACGTCTTCGACGTCCACCTTGCGCTCGAAGCGAGCCTCGATCAGCGTACCGCCGGTGAAGTCCAGCGCGTAGTTGAAGCCCTTGGTCGCGATCAACGCGATCGAACCCACGAACAGCAGCAGGGTCACGACCATCGCGGCATGACGCCACCGCATGAAGTCGATCTTGGTGTCGTTCGGGAGGATATGCAGCGGAAACAGTTTCATTGTGCGTGTCGTCCCGTCAGATGGCCACGTTCTGGAGCTTCTTGCGGCGGCCGTAGATCAGCGTCGCCAGGGCGCGCGATACGGTGATTGCCGTGAACATCGACGCGAAGATGCCGATGATCATGGTCAGTGCGAAGCCCTTCAGCGGGCCCGTACCAAACGCATACAGGGCCACGCCGACGATCAACCCGGTCAGGTTGGCGTCGAGGATGGTGCCGCTGGCACGCTCGTAACCGGTCACGATGGCGGTCTTGCCCGGCACGCCGGCCCGCAGCTCTTCACGGATACGCTCGTTGATCAGCACGTTGGCGTCGACCGACAGGCCCACCGACAACGCCAGGCCGGCAAAGCCCGGCAGGGTCATGGTGGCACCGAACATCGACATCACCGCCACCACGATCAGCAGGTTGAACAGCATCGCCAGCGAGGTGATCACGCCGAACATGCGGTAGTAGATGCTGAAGAACACCAGGGTGAACATGAACGCGTAGACCACCGCGGTGATGCCGTTCTTGACGTTCTCCGCACCCAGGCTCGGGCCGACCACGCGCTCTTCCACGAAGTCCATCGGCGCTGCCAGCGAACCGGACTTCAGCAGCTTGGCCAGGTCTTCGGCTTCCTTCTTTTCCAGACCGGTGGTCTGGAAGTTCTTGCCGAACACGCCGTTGATGTTGGCCACGGAGATCACTTCCTCCTTGACCCGGAAGCTGCGCACTTCCTTGCCATCGACCATGTTCACGGTCGGGATGCGCTCGGTGTAGACCACCGCCATCGGCTTGTTCACGTTGGCGCTGGTGAAGTCGAACATGCGCTGGCCGCCGACGTTGTTCAGCGTCACGCTGACCGCCGCCGAACCGTTCTGGTCGGTGGTGGCCTGCGCGGCGACCATCTGGTCACCGGTGACGATCACGCGCTTGTTGAGCAGCACCGGGCCGCCGTTGTCACGGCGCTGGTAGACCTTGGCTTCCGGCGGAATGCGGCCGCTGGCGATCGCGTCCTGCGCGTTGCCCTCGACCACGGCGCGGTATTCCAGCGTCGCGGTGGCACCGATCATGCGCTTGGCTTCGGCGGTGTCCTGCACGCCCGGCAGCTGCACGACCACGCGGTCGGCACCCTGGCGCTGGATGATCGGCTCGGCCACGCCAAGCTGGTTGACGCGGTTGCGCAGGGTGTTGATGTTCTGCTCGATCGCGCCATTGGCGATCTGGGTCAGCTCGGCCTCGGGGACCTTCACCGTGATGCGGTTGTCGTTGACCTCATAGCCCAGGGTCGGCTGCGCCTTGGCCATCACGTCGCGGGCGCGGGTGATCGCTTCGGCACCGGCGGACGGGCTGATGGTGGCGATGATGCTGTTGTCCGCGCGACGCTCCACCGACTGGTAGGCGATGCGGGCATCGCGCAGGCTGCTGCGCACGTCTTCGGCGTAGGCATCCAGGCGCTTGTCCAGCGCGGCCTTCTGGTCGACCTGCAGCACGAAGTGCACGCCGCCCTGCAGATCCAGGCCGAGCACCATCGGGCTGCCGCCCAGCTTGGCCAGCCACTCCGGCACGGTCGAGGCCAGGTTCAGCGCCACCACATAGTCCTCACCCACGCTGTCGCGCAGGGTGTCGCTGGCGGCGGCCTGCGACTGCAGGTCGGCCAGGCGGACGATCAGGCTGTCGCCTTCCTTTTCCGCACCCAGGGTCTTGACCCCGGCCTTGGCCAGGTCGGCCAGCACGCGGTCACGCAGCGCATCGTCGATCTGCCCGCCACGGTTGGCGGTGATCTGGACGGCCGGGTCCTTCTGGTAGACGTTGGGCAGCGCGTACAGGGTGCTGAGCGCCAGCACGATCAGGATGAGGAAATACTTCCAGCGTGGAAATTCGAGCATTGCTTGGGTCCCGCGCGGCGCCCATCCCGGCGCCGCGGTTGTGCTTCGGAAAAGGAGTGGCTCAGTTGGCCGACTTCAGCGTGCCGGTCGGCAGCACGTTGCCCACGGCGCCCTTCTGCACGCGGATGCGCACGTTGTCGGCCACTTCGATGGTGATGAAGTTGTCGCCGATGTCGGTGACCACGCCGGCGATGCCGCCGTTGGTCAGCACTTCGTCGCCGCGCTTGATCTTCTCCAGCATCGCCTTGTGTTCCTTCTGGCGCTTCATCTGCGGGCGGATCATCAGGAAATACATGATCGCGATCAGGATGATCGGGAACAGCAGCGTGGTCAGACCCATACCACCGCCCGGCTGGCCGCCAGCGGCTTGGGCGTGGGCGGCAGGAATCAGGAAAGCGATCAGGTTCATGTTGGTGTCCTTGGGTTGGGAGGCGCCCTGCCCTGGTGGGCCTGGGTGTCGCCGCGAAACGGGTCAGCCACGAAGTATGCCATGGCCCCGGGAGTTCGTCCTCGGGCCCTTTGGCAGGGTCGGCGCGGCGGTCGGTGCTGCGTGGAGGCCTTACAGCGCCGGGGTGGCCGCGCCACGGGCCGCGTAGAAGGACTCGCGGAAGGCGGCAAAGGTTCCCGCGGCGATGGCCGCGCGCATGTCGGCCATCAGTTTTTCGTAGTAATACAGGTTGTGGATGGTGCCCAGCATCGGCGCCAGCATCTCGTTGCAGCGGTCCAGGTGGCGCAGGTACGAGCGGGTGTAACCGCTGGTGCAGGCGTGGCAGCCGCAGCCCGGCTCGATCGTGTCCATGTCGCGCTCGTAGCGGGCGTTGCGGATGCGCACGGTGCCGAACGAAGTGAAATAGTGGCCGTTGCGGGCGTTGCGGGTGGGCATCACGCAATCGAACATGTCCACGCCGCGGGCGACGCCTTCCACCAGGTCTTCCGGGCGGCCCACGCCCATCAGGTAGCGCGGGCGGTCGGCTGGCAGGATCGGGTGCATGTGGTCGAGCATGGCGTTGCGCTCGTGCTCGGGCTCGCCCACGGCCAGGCCGCCGATGGCGTAGCCGTCAAAGCCGATCTGCTGCAGGCCCTCGGCCGAGCGGCTGCGCAGGTCATGGTGGACGCCGCCCTGGACGATGCCGAACAGCGCCGCGTCGTTGCCCAGTTCGTCGTGCGCGTTGCGGCTGCGCTGGGCCCAGCGCAGGCTCAGCTCCATCGAGGTCCGCGCGACCGGCTCGGTGGCCGGGTACGGGGTGCACTCGTCGAAGATCATCACAATGTCCGAGTCGAGCACCTTCTGGATGCGCATGCTTTCTTCCGGCCCGAGGAAGACGCGCGCGCCGTCGGTCGGCGAGGAGAAGGTGACGCCCTGCTCGGTGATCTTGCGGCGGTGCGCCAGCGAGAACACCTGGAAACCACCGGAATCGGTCAGGATCGGGCCGTCCCAGCGCGCGAAGCCGTGCAACCCGCCGTGGTCGGCGATCACGTCCAGGCCCGGGCGCAGGTACAGGTGGAAGGTGTTGCCCAGGATGATTTCCGCGCCCAGCGCCCGGATCTGCTCCGGCAGGATGCCCTTGACCGAGCCATAGGTGCCCACCGGCATGAACGCCGGGGTTTCCACGGTGCCGCGCGGGAAGGTCAGGCGGCCGCGGCGGGCGCGACCGTCGGTGGTCTGGAGCTGGAACTGGAGTCGGGACATGGAGCGGGAGTCGGGCAAATAATTGCCCATTGTCGCCGAAAACCGCCGCGCCTGCCCCGCCCGGTCAATCCGCCTGCGGGAACAGCAGCATTGCATCGCCATAGCTGAAGAAGCGGTACTTCCCGGCGATGGCGGCCCGGTAGGCCTCGAACACCCGTTCCTTGCCCGCAAACGCCGAAATCATCATCAGCAGGGTGCTTTCGGGCAGGTGGAAGTTGGTGACCATCGCATCCACGCTGTGGATGCGGTAACCCGGGGTGATGAAGATCTGGGTTTCGCCCGCGTAAGGCAGCAGCTCGCCATCGCGCATCGCGCTTTCCAGCGCGCGCACCACCGTGGTGCCCACGCCGATCACCCGCCCGCCGGCAGCGCGCGTGCGGCGCACCTGCTGGACCAGTTCGGCCCCCACGTTCAACCACTCGCGGTGCATCACGTGCTCCTTGAGGTCGTCCACCCGCACCGGCTGGAACGTCCCCGCGCCCACATGCAGGGTCACATGGCCGAAATCGATGCCCCTGGCCTTCAGCGTGGCCAGCAGCGCCTCGTCGAAGTGCAGGCCGGCGGTCGGGGCAGCCACCGCGCCGATTTCGCGCGCGAACACGGTCTGGTAGCGCTCGCGATCGTCCACGCCCGGCTCGCGCTGGATGTACGGGGGCAACGGCAGTCGGCCGGCGTGCAGCAACCACTGCTCGAGCGCCTCGGGCACGTGGAACCGCAGTACATAGAATTCGCCATCGCGGCCCAGCACCTCGGCCTCGCCGCCCGCATCCAGCGCGATCCGGCTGCCCGGCTTGGGCGACTTGCTGGCCCCCACCTGGGCGCGCGCCTGCTGGGCGCCGAGCAGGCGCTCGATCAGGATTTCGACCCGCCCGCCGCTGGCTTTCTGCCCGAACAGGCGCGCCGGGATGACCCGGGTATCGTTGAACACCAGCAGGTCGCCGGCGCGCAGCAGGTCGGGCAGATCGCGCACCTGGCGGTGCTCGAAGGCGGCCGGGGCCGGTGGCACCAGCATCAGGCGGCTGGCCGAGCGCTCGGCCAGCGGCGCCTGGGCGATCAGTTCAGGCGGCAGTTCGTAGTTGAAATCGGACTTCTTCAAGGGAGCGCACGGCAACGTGTAGGCAATGTCGGCCATTGTACGACCGGCCCTCCGTGGCGGTGCGCCGATGGGCGAACGTCGCGCAAAATGCTGCTATGCAACAGTTTTTCACGGGGTTATCGCGCGAAAAAGCGCGTGCTAGCATCGGGCCGGAAGTTAGATGCACGAGCAGGAATGCCCCCAGCGCGCGCGAATAGACGCGCGTTTTGCGTTTTCGCCGTGCCGCCAATCGTTTCAGGAGATCTGCAATGAGCTTCATCGAACGTCTTGCCCCCCTTCGCGCCCAGCCCGGCACCCGCCTCACCGCCGGCCTGGATGACGCCAGCCTCGAACGCCTGGCAGCCGGCCACCCGCAGCTGATCGCCGCCATCGACGCCGCCGCGGTCGAGTTCGAGCGCGTCCGCGCCGACCTTGGCGACCTGCTGGCGCTGGACGAACGCGCCCAGATCGACGCCATGCAGGATGGCTTCGTCAATTTCTACGCCGACGATGCGGTCACCCCCTATGTCGCCCTCGCCGCCCGTGGCGCGTGGGTGGTCACCCTGAAGGGTGCGGTGCTGTACGACGCCGGCGGCTACGGCATGCTCGGTTTCGGCCACACCCCCGACGCGGTCATGGCGGCCATGGCCGCCCCGCAGGTGATGGCCAATGTGATGACCCCCAGCCTGTCCCAGCAACGCTTCATCACCGCGCTGCGCAAGGAGATCGGCCACCGCCGCGGCGGCTGCCCGTACAGCCATTTCATGTGCCTGAACTCCGGCTCCGAAGCGGTCGGCCTGGCCGCGCGCATCGCCGACGTCAACGCCAAGCTGCAGACCGACCCGGGTGCGCGCCACGCCGGCTGCAAGATCAAGCGCGTGGTGATCAAGGGCAGCTTCCACGGGCGTACCGACCGCCCCGGCCTGTACTCCGATTCCAGCCGCAAGACCTACTCGCAGCACCTAGCGAGCTACCGTGGCGAAGATTCGGTCATCGCGATCGCGCCGTACGACGAAGACGCACTCAGGCGCGTCTTCGCCGATGCCGAGCAGAACCACTGGTTCATCGAGGCGGTGTTCCTGGAGCCGGTGATGGGCGAAGGCGACCCCGGCCGCTCGGTGCCGCCATCCTTCTATGCGCTGGCCCGCGAACTGACCCGCCAGCACGGCAGCCTGCTGCTACTCGACTCCATCCAGGCCGGCCTGCGCGCGCACGGCGTGCTTTCCATCGTCGATTACCCCGGCTTCGAAGGCCTGGACGTGCCGGACATGGAGACCTACTCCAAGGCGCTCAATGCCGCCCAGTTCCCGCTCTCGGTGCTGGCCGTCACCGAACATGCCGCGCACCTGTACCGCAAGGGCATCTACGGCAACACGATGACCTCCAACCCGCGCGCGCTGGAAGTGGCCTGCGCCACCCTGTCGCTGCTGACCCCGCAGGTACGCGAGAACATCCGCGTGCGTGGCGAGGAAGCGTTGCGCAAGCTGGAGCAGCTCAAAACCGAGCTGGGCGGGCTGATCACCAGGGTGCAGGGCACCGGCCTGCTGTTCTCCTGCGAACTGGCCCCCCAGTTCAAGTGCTACGGCACCGGTTCCACCGAGGAATGGCTGCGCAACCATGGCATCAACGTCATCCACGGCGGCGAGAACTCGCTGCGCTTCACCCCGCATTTCGGCATGGACAGCGAAGAACTGGACCTGCTGGTCGGGCTGGTGGGGCGCGCGTTGAAGGAAGGGCCGCGCAAGCAGCAGTCACAGGCGGCCTGAGCCCGGCGGCCGTGCGGGGTTGAACCCGCACGGGGTTGGGCGACCGACGGGACGAAAGCCGGCGAGGCAGGAAAAACGAAAGCCGACCAACGGTCGGCTCTCCCCCCGGGTACACCATCATCCGTAGAGCCGACCGTTGGTCGGCTGCCGTCCGAGCGTTGGTCGGCTGCCGTCGCCGATGGCCGATTGGCCCGGGCGCCCGGAACGCGCGATAATCCCCTCCCGCACCCGCGGAAAGAACCCCGTCACGAGACCGGAACAGCGGTCATCGGCGGGGCTTTTTCGTTTCCGCCGCACCCGCTTTCAGAACACAGGAAGATCCAATGAAGTCGATTTGCGTTTACTGTGGCTCCAACCCCGGCAGCAAGCCGGTCTACACCGAGCGCGCCATCGCACTCGGCGACCGCATCGCCCGTGACGGCCTGCGCCTGGTCTATGGCGGCGGCAACGTCGGCCTGATGGGGACCGTCGCCAATGCCGTGCTGGACGGCGGTGGCGAAGTCACCGGCGTCATCCCTCAGCAGCTGGCCGACTGGGAAGTGGCCCATCGCGGCCTGACCGAACTGGAAATCGTCGGCTCCATGCACGAACGCAAGTCGCGCATGTTCGACCTCTCCGATGCGTTCGTCGCCCTGCCCGGCGGCTTCGGCACCATGGAAGAGATCTTCGAGATGCTTACCTGGCGCCAGCTCGGCATCGGCAACAAGCCCTGCGCCTTCCTCGATGTCGACGGGTTCTACGCGCCGCTGATCGGCATGATCGACCGCATGGTCGAAGAACGTTTCCTGCATCCGGAACAGCGCGCCGACCTCTGGTACGGCTCGGACATCGACGCCATGCTCGACTGGATGCGCGGCTACCAGCCGGCACAGGCCTCCAAGTGGATCGACGAAAAGCGTCGCAACGCGCTGCGTTGATCACCTGATGCGTTGATGTGGAGTGCCGGCCAACGGTCGGCACTACTGCGCCGCGAACGTTTCCATCGGTGCCGGCCGGCCGAGCAGGTAACCCTGGCCGTAGTCGCAGCCCAGCTGCAGCAGCGTCAAGCGCTGCGCCTCGTTTTCGATACCCTCGCCGACGGTCTCGATGCCCAGCGTGCGCGCCAGCGACAGCACGCCCTGCACCAGCGCATACGTGCTCTGGATGTCCTGGCCATGCAGGCCGGCGATGAAGCTCTGGTCGATCTTCAGGGTCGAGATCGGGAACCGGTGCAGATAGGACAGCGCCGAGAATCCCGTGCCGAAATCATCCAGCTGCACCAGCACGCCCCGCTCGCGCAGCGTCTGCAGGATGCGCAGCGTGCGCGGGCCATCGTCGAGCAGGGCCACTTCGGTGATTTCCAGCCGCAGCCGGCGCGGGTCTGCACCGGCGGCCTCGATCAGGCCGAACAGCCGGCTGATGAAATCGGCCGAACGGAAGTGCCGCGGCGACACATTCACCGACAGATACCCTTCCCCGCCCAGCGCCAGCTGCCCGATCACGTCTTCGTAAAGCAGCCAGTCCACCTGTTCGATCAGCCCGCTTTCCTCGCCGAGGTCGAGGAAGGCACTGGGCAGCAGCAGCCCGCGCCGCTCGTGCTGCCAGCGCAGCAGCGCCTCATAGCCCACCACCGCGCCGTCGCTCAAGCGCACGATCGGCTGGTAGTACGGGAGGAAATCGCGGTTGATGATGGCCCGGCGCAGGTCCGCTTCCAGGTCCAGGCTGCGCAGCGCTTCCTCGCGCATGGCCTCGTCGAACACCGCACAGCGATCCTTGCCCTGCGCCTTGGCCCGGTACATCGCCGCGTCCGCATCGCGCACCAGTTCTTCGCCATT
Source organism: Stenotrophomonas sp. (assembly GCF_031995405.1). Classification (GTDB taxonomy): domain Bacteria; phylum Pseudomonadota; class Gammaproteobacteria; order Xanthomonadales; family Xanthomonadaceae; genus Stenotrophomonas. The sequence goes on from NZ_DAMAGC010000043.1 coordinate 13,835, forward strand.
GCGATAGCGCGGGTTCCACATCGCGATGCCCAGGCTGCCCGACGGGAACAGTTCGCGGCCCTTGACCCACATCGATTCTTCAAGCGCCACCAGCATCCGCTGCGAAAACTCGCGCGCCGATGTCAGCCCCTGCTCGCACTGCAGCAGGATCGCGAATTCGTCGCCACCGAGCCGCGCCACCACATCGCCGCTGCCCATCATCGAGACGATCCGCTTGGCGACCTCGACCAGCATCTGGTCGCCGGCCGCATGGCCAATGCTGTCGTTGACCAGCTTGAACCGGTCCAGGTCCAGGAACAGCACCGCGAAGAGCGGCCCGTCGGGGGCGCTGGCGCGGGCGATGGCATCCTCGAGCCGGTCAAGCAGATGCAGGCGGTTGGGCAATCCGGTCAGCGCATCGTGCATGGCCTGGTGGGTCAGGCGCTGCTCGGCACGCAGGCGCTCGCCGATCTGGCCGAGCAGCTTGTCGTTGACCTCGGCCAGTTCACGGGTGCGTTCTTCCACGCGTTTTTCCAGCTCCGCGTGCGCGTTGCGCAAGCCTTCCTGGTCGCGCTGGCGGGCCAGGCCGTTGCCGATGTTCTGCGCGACGAAGGTCAGCAGGCGCTGGTCGTGCGCGGTGAAACTCACGTCCGGCGAATAGCTCTGCACCACGATCACCCCGACCACCTCGTCATCGCTCAGCAGCGGCACGCCCAGCCAGCAGTGCGAGCGCGCGCCGAACTCACGTACGCGTCCGGACGCACGCAGCGCATCGATGTGGTCGCGCGAGGCCAGCAAGGGTTGCCGGTTGCGCACGATGAATTCGGTCAGCCCCTGGCTGAACGGACGCGGCGCGCGCGAGGCGTTGTACTCATCCACCGAGTACACGAAATCCAGGCCG
>NZ_DAMAGC010000043.1:14724-29783 GCF_031995405.1 Stenotrophomonas sp.
CCAGGCCGTCGCCGCTCTCGTTGACCAGCGCGATGTAGAAATTGCGCGCGTCCAGCAGCGTGCCGACCACGCCATGCACCTGCACGTAGAACTGCGCGAGGTTTTCGGCGCTCATCGCCATCTCGGCGATGTTGAACAGCGCCAGCTGCAGCTTCTCCGCACGTCGCCGCTCCACCACCTCGTCCTGCAGGCTGCGGTTGGCACGCTGCAGCTCCACGGTGCGGCGCTCGACCTGGCGTTCCAGCTGTACCTGTGCCTGGCGCCGGTCCATCGCGGTCAGGATGTGCTGGGCCACGTAACCCAGCAGCGTGCGGTCGGCCTCGTTGTAGCGCACCCGGTGCTCGTAGCTCTGGACCACGATCGCCCCGCACACACGGCCCTCGCGCAGCATCGGTACGCCAAGCCAGTCCAGGCTCTCCGGGCCACGGCTGGGGTCGTACTCGTCGTTCATCGCCGCCAGCAGTTCGTTGGACGGCCCGCTCAGCGGCTGCCCGTGGCGCAGCAGCGCGAAGGTCAGGCTGCGCGGCATTTCATGTTCTTCGTAACTGCGGTCCGGATCGGCGACGAAACTGTCGCGCTGGTCGGCGAAGTACAGGAAGCGTACCCGCCGGCGTACGTCGTCGTACTCGACGATGTAGCAGTTCTGCGCGTACATGAGCGAATTGAGCACGCGATGGAAATGCCGCAGCATCTCGGCCATTTCCAGGTCCGCACCGGCCAGGTCGGCGATCTCGTAGAGCGCCTGCTGCAGCCGCTTGGAGTTTTCCAGCGACTTGATCTGCTCGCGTTGCCGCGCCAGCGCCAGCGCGTCCTGCAGCGCACGCAGCGCGATCGCCCACCAGGCCTCGTCGGGCATGGCGTTGGCGCCGGTCAGCGCCCGCACCGCCAGCTCGCTGCCCTGGTGCTGCCAGCGGCGCAGCGCGGTGTGCACGCCGGCCGCGTCGCCCAGCAGCGCATCCAGCAGCTCGGCCGAGGCGCTTTCCGGCAGCGGATGCGCCTGGCAGCCTTCGCCCAGTCCCGGGTCCGACCACGCCACGGCCACCTGTGCATCGCCGGGAAGCAGCGCGCACAGGGCCTGCGCGAGCGCGGCGGAGACCACTGACTCACGATCCGGATGCCCCAAGGACGTCACTACCTGGCTGGACAACATGTTCATCTCTTCTGGCGCCGGATGCCCGGCACCTCCCCTGTGGCCTGAGCATAGCGCGCCGACCGGGGGGCAGTGGAAGCCCGCAACCCCGTTCATCGCCACGGGACGTTCAACGGGACATCGCCCCCTCCGCCCGCGCCCATGTTGTCCCCTGCCCCCGCGCCCACATCGCCCTGCTATGCGGAATCCGGCCCAGCGCTTACCCTGTGCGCCGTGGACGCCGCTGCCCTGCCAACCGATGAATCGCTGATGCTGGCCTGGGCCGGTGGCGAGCTGCCTGCGTTCGAAATCCTGTATGCGCGCCACCGCAGCCGCCTGTACAGCTTCCTGCTGCGCCAGCTGCGCGATGCGGCGCTGGCCGACGAGATGTTCCAGGACGTATGGCAGCGCGTGATCGCCGCGCGTGCCGGTTGGCAACCCGATGCGGCCTTCACCACCTGGCTGTTCCGCATCGCCCACAATCGGCTCAACGATCACTGGCGTGCGGCGCGGCATCGCCCACCCGCCCCCGGTGATGCCGAGGAGCGAGTCGCCCGCATGAGCGACACGCGTACGCCGGAAACCCAGCTGTCCGAGTTCGAACAGCGCCGCCGGCTGCAGCTGGCCATGGAACAGCTGCCCGACGAACAGCGCGAGGTACTGCAGTTGCGCCTGGAGCAGGAGCTGAGCCTGGAGGAGATCGCCGAGATCACCGGCGTGGGCCGTGAGACCGTCAAATCGCGCCTGCGCTACGCGATGGACAAGCTGCGCGCGGGGTTGACCGAATGAACCGCTCCGCGCCACTGACCCCGGAAGAACGCGAGCTGGCGCGCCTGCTCGGCCGTACCGCGCCCACTGCACCGCCAAGCGCGCTCGACGAGGCCGTGCTGGCGGCCGCGCGGGCGTCGCTGCACCCGCAGCCGGTGGCCGCCGCAGGCGCAGCAGCGCCAAGCCCTGACCACGGCATCCCGCGCCGGCGCCGTACCCGCTCACGACTGCCCGCCGTGATCGGGCTCGCCGCCTCGGTGGTATTCGCCGTGGGCATCGCCTGGCAGCTCAAGCCCGACGCACCGCAGCCACCGCCCAGCGCCGCCCCGTCGGCTGCCGTCGAGGCGCTGCCCGCACCCGCAGCGGCGCCGGTGGCCCCCGAGGCACGCCGCGCTGAAACCCCGATGGCGGCGGCCGACGTGGCCGAGGTGGCCACGGCACCCGCAGCGAAACAGTCCGCGCCGCCGGCGCCGCCACGCGCCGACACGCGCGAGCGGTCCATCACTCCGCCCGTGCCCGCCCCGATCAAGGCCGCACCGCTGCCGCCGCCCGCGCCGGCGCCGGCCGCCCCGGTGGCCGCCGCACCGGCGTCCCAGGCCTACGCGATGGACGCCGCGCCAGCGCCTGCTTCCGCACCTGCTTCTGCGCCTGCGCTGGAGAAGATCACCACCACCGGCAGCCGCGTACGCCAGCAGGCCGCGGAGTCCCGGTCCGCGCCGATGGCGGCCGAACCCGCGCGCAACGCAGCCGGAGCACCCGGGGTGATGCGCCGCGCGGCGCCAGCGGCCGTGAGCGGCACGTTGTCCGACAGCGCAGTCAACGCCGCCGTCGACGCCGATGCCGCGCTGCCACGCAAGCAATGGCTGCAGCGGATCCGCGAACGCCGCGACAACGGCGACGTGGATACCGCGCGCGCCAGCCTCGAACGCTATCTGCAGCATTATCCGGAAACCCGCGTCCCGCGCGACGTGCGTCCGCTGCTGGACCACTGACGCGCCCGCTCGCGGCCATCCCACTACAATGGTGGGAATGTCCGACACGCTCGCCACCCCCGTCAGCCACAGCCTGGAGATCAAGCACAGCCGCTTCATCGCCCATGCCGTGCCCATCGAGGACGCGGCGGCGGCCCTGGCCTTCCTGCAGCAGGTGGCCGTGCCCGACGCCACCCACAACTGCTGGGCCTACCGGCATGGCGGCGAGTACCGCTCCAGCGACGACGGCGAACCGGCCGGTACCGCCGGGCGCCCGATCCTGGCGGCGATCGACAGCCAGGGCTTCGACCGGGTGATGGTGGTGGTGATCCGCTGGTATGGCGGCATCAAACTGGGCGCCGGCGGTCTGGTCCGCGCTTACGGCGGCACGGCCGCAGAGTGCCTGCGCACTGCCCCACGGCAGCCCTTGATCGCGCTGGCCGCGCTGCGCATCCTCGCCGGTTTCGAGGATCTGGGCACCCTGCACGCCGCCCTGGCCGGTCACGGCGCCGAAAAACTGGACGAACGCTTCACCCCGTCGGGGGTCGAGCTGCAGGTCCGTTTGCCGGCCGATCAGGCCGACCCGTTGAAAATCCGCCTGCGCGACGCCACCCGTGATCGTATCCGCATCGAAACATGCCCCGAACCAGGCCATCTGAATGACTGATACCTCCCCCGCGCCGGCCCCGGCCGTGCGTCAGCTCGGCAGCCTGGGCACGCTGTGGCCGTTCGTGCGTCGCCACACCGGGTTGTTCGTGGCCTGGCTGGTGGCCCTGGCGCTGTCATCGGTGGCCACGCTGAGCCTCCCACCGGCGGTGAAGCTGATGATCGATCACGGCTTCAACGACAGCGGCCAGATCAACCGCGCGTTCGCCCTGTTGTTCCTGGTCGCGGTGCTGCTGGCGCTGGCCACCGCCGCGCGTTTCTTCTTCGTGTCGCTGCTCGGCGAAAAGGTCGTCGCCGATCTGCGCAGCCGCCTGTACGCGCACCTGATCGCACTCGGTGCCGGTTTCCACGACCGCAGCCGCAGCGGCGAACTGGTGTCCCGGCTCACCGCCGACAGCGAACTGCTGCGCAGCGTGATCGGCTCCACGATGTCGGTCGCGCTGCGCAGCAGCGTCACCGTGGTGGGCAGCCTGGTGATGCTGTTCGTCACCAGCCCCCGCCTGGCCGCGTGGTCGCTGGTGGGCATCCCGCTGGCGGTGTTGCCGATCATCATCGGCGCACGCCGGCTGCGCAACATCTCGCGCGCCAGCCAGGACCGCGTCGCCGATGCGAACAGCCTTGCCGCCGAAACCCTCGGCGCGGTGCGCACGGTGCAGGCGCATGCGCGCGAACCGTACGAACGGGGTCGCTTCAACGCGGCACTGGCCGAATCGATCCGCGCCGCGCGGCGCCGCATCGGGGCACAGTCGATCGTCACCGCCACCGCGATCGTGCTGGTGTTCGGCGCGATCGTCGGCGTGCTGTGGCTGGGTGCGCACGATGTCATCGACGGCGAGATGACCGCCGGTACGCTTGGGCAGTTCGTGCTCTACGCGCTGATCGGCGGCGGCTCGGTCGGCGCCCTGGCCGAAGTGTGGAACGAACTGCAGCGCGCGTCCGGCGGCATGGGCCGGATCGCCGAACTGCTGCAGGAAGACATCGAAATCACCACCCCGGCCGATCCGCTGCCGCTGCCTGCGCCGTTGCGCGGCGAGATCCGCTTCGACGATGTGGTCTTCCATTACCCGCAGCGCCCGGATACCGCCGCGCTGGAGCATTTCAACCTGCACGTACGCCCCGGCGAGACCGTGGCCCTGGTCGGTCCGTCCGGCGCGGGCAAGAGCACGGTGCTGTCGATGCTGTTGCGCTTCCACGATCCCGCCTCGGGCAGCATCCGGGTCGATGGCGTGGACGTGCGCCGGGTCGATCCGGCGCAGTTGCGCGCGCAGCTGGCACTGGTGCCACAGCAGCCCACCCTGTTTGCCAGCACCGCGCTGGAGAACATCCGCTACGGGCGCCTGGAGGCCACCGACGAAGAGGTGCAGCGCGCCGCTGAAGCGGCCGAAGCCGATGAGTTCCTGCAGGCGCTGCCCGACGGCTACCTGAGCGAACTGGGTGAGCGTGGCGCACGCCTGTCCGGTGGCCAGCAGCAGCGCATCGCGATCGCCCGTGCACTGCTCAAGGACGCGCCGATCCTGCTGCTCGACGAAGCCACCAGCGCGCTGGATGCGCAGAGCGAGCGCGCGGTGCAGCAGGCGCTGGAACGGCTGATGGCCGGGCGCACCACGCTGGTGATCGCACACCGCCTGGCGACCGTGCTCAAGGCCGACCGCATCGTGGTGATGGACCATGGCCGCATCGTCGCGCAGGGCACCCATGCCGAGCTGCTCGCCGAGGGTGGCATGTACGCCGAACTGGCCAGGCTGCAGTTCATCGAGTGATGACGCACCGCTAACGTCGGGCGTTGCATGGTGCGCATCAGGTCATCGATGCGTGCCACCGCAGGAGGTCTTGCATGTCGTTCCGACAGTTCCCCGCCACCGACGCCAACGGCGAAAGTTACGTCATCGTCGAGTTCAAGGAAGAGCAGCCAGACAAAGGCGCGCCGGCCGACAACAGCGCGCGCTATGAGCTGGCCGATGGCCGCCATCTGGTACGTGACGGCCGCCAGTTCCGCACCCGCGGCGGCGAGTTGATCCTCACCACCTGAGCACCCGCCGCACGGCGATCGGTGTCAAGAAAAATAGTTTGCGAAACACTGGTCATTTTCTGGCCAGCCTTCTTGACAGCCTTTCCCGGCAAGGGCTGCGCGCGGTTATCCACATGTTTGTGCGCAACTCATCCACACCCCCTGTGGATGAATGCGGCGTTGCAGCACGTCAGCACGTCAGCGCGGCAACACCCGGCCGATTCCGGACGCATCGATTTCCTGCGCCGCGCGCTGCAGCGCCGCCGCATCGCTGCCAGCCACGAAGCCCACACGGAAATGCACCTCACCGGCCGGCGTGCGCGAGGAATGGATCGACGCCAGGCTCACCGCATGCCGCTCGAACACGTGCAGCAGTTCACGCAGCGACCCGGGGCGGTCCTCGGGCAGGTGCACGCTGATCGCATTGCGTTCGGTCAGGTCGGCCAGCAGGTAGCCGACCCGCTCGAAGGTGTAGTTGCCTTCGGCCAGTACCGCCTCGCCCTGGCTGTCACGGTTGTCCAGCAGCAGGTGCTGGCGGAAGGCCGCGCGGGCAGCGTCATCGCCCTGCCCGACCTGATCACGCAACTGCTGCAGCTGGCCCAGCAGGCGGTCCAGCATCGGGCCCACGTGCGGGTTGCCGAACTGGATGTCTTCGTAGATGGCCGGGTTCAACGACAGGATGCGCGCGATGATCGCCGTGTCCAGTTCGAACGATGCCGAGCGGTACGGCATCAACGCCGGCAGCGCGCCGAGCAGGGGCGCGTACTCGCGCAGCACGCCGGCCTGGGCCAGGTGCGTGGCGTGCACCATCGCCTGCACCAGCGCCATCACCTGGTCGTGGTGGGCGGGCGTGGCACGCACGCACTCGGCCTCCAGCGCGTCGCACAGCTGTTGCACCCAGGGCTGCCACTGCGACAACCGCGCCTCGCAGACCACCATCACCCGGCCCTTCAGCGTCGGCGCCTTGGGCGGTGCGGTCATCGGATGCAGCCCCACCACCTCGGCCTGCGAAGCCAGCATCGCCGCGACCGGGTCGCTCTTTACCGAGGTCACATCCAGCCACAGGCGCCCGGCCTCGCGCCCGGCCGAACGCGCCACGTAGTCGGCGATCAGCGCAGGCGTGTGGCGGATGGGGGCGGAGAAAACCAGGACATCGGCCCGCTGCAGCAGCAGCTCCGGATCGTCCGAGTGCGGATCGGCCGGATCGTGGCCGATTACCTCCAGGCCCATGCGCCGCTCGAGGAACCCCCGCAGCCAACGCCCGTAGGCGCCGGCGCTGCCGACGATGCCGACAACCGGTGCTGCCCTCACGCCAAGCGCTCGGGCACGAAGCGCTGCGGCAGGGCCAGCGCGGCCGGCGCGGCGGCCAGCACGTCGAACTCTTCATGGCCGTTGGCCAGGGTGGTTTCCAGCGCCACGTGCACGCCGGCGATGGCGCGCGAGATCGCCTGCTCGAACGCTTCGCCGCGCAGCAGGAACGCCACCAGTAGCGACATCAGCACATCGCCGGTACCGGCCACGTCCACCGGCAGGTGTGGCGAGGACCAGCGCCAGATCGCATCACGGCTGACCGCCAGCGTGACCAGCTGTCCCGGGTCACCGCCGACGCTGTGGGCGAGCACCCATTCCGGCCCCCGCGCGAGCAGGGTCTGCGCGGCGGCGATGGCCTCGTCCTGGGCCAGGCTCGGCATGCCGGTCAGGCGACCGAGTTCGAAGGCGTTGGGAGTGACCAGCCAGGCATGCGGCAGCAGGCGTTCGGCGAAGACCTTTTCCAGGCCCGGCTCAACGTAAGGGCCGGTGTGGGTGTCGCCGATCACCGGGTCCAGGCAGTAGCGCAGCTGCGGTGAAGACGGCAACACCGCATCGAGCCAGTCGGCGAAGGCCGCGCCGTTGCCGACGCTGCCGAAATAGCCGGAAATCAGCATCCGCGCCCGCTGTGGCAGCCCGCGCTCGCCGGCACCCAGCAGCAGGTCGGCGAACCAGTCCGACGGCAGCACGCGGCCCCGGGTGGTCTCGTAGAACGGCGCATTGCTCAGCAGCGTGGTGGGGATTTCGGCGACGCGCACGCCCAGTGCGCGCAACGGCGGCACGGCGGCGCTGTTGCCGGCGTAGCCGTACACCAGCTGCGACTGCACCGAGATGACGTCGACCGGCGACGGACCGTCCGGGCGCTGGCGGCGTCCATGGACCAGATGGCTTTCGAGGGATTCGTTCATGCCGGCATTTTACGCCTGCCGCCCCGCATGGCGGCGATGCCGGGTAGAGCCACCCCATGGGTGGCTGCGCACGGTGCCGGATCCAGGTGCAGCCACCCATGGGGTGGCTCTACCTGGCGATGCATGAAAAAGGCCCGCTGTCGCCAGCGGGCCTTCGTCACGTGCGTTGAATCGCGGGTCGCTTACGAGGTCATCCGATCCCAGAAACCCTTCACGCCGTCGATGAACGTCGCCGACTTCGGCGAGTGCTTGCGCGCTTCGTCGCCGGTGAAGGTGGTTTCGAACTGCTCCAGCAGCTTGCGCTGTTCGGGGGTCAGGTTGACCGGGGTCTCCACCACCACGCGGCAGTACAGGTCGCCTTCGCTGCGGCTGCGCACCGAACGCACGCCCTTGCCACGCAGGCGGAACAGCTTGCCGGTCTGGGTTTCGGCCGGAATGCGGATTTCCGCATAACCGCCCAGGGTAGCCACGCGCACGGTGTCACCCAGCGCGGCCTGCGAGATGCGGATCGGCACTTCGCAGTGCAGGTCGTCGCCGTCGCGCTGGAAGATCGCGTGCTCGCGCACCCGCACTTCCACGTACAGATCGCCCGGCGGGGTCCCGGCCGGACCGGCCTCGCCTTCGCCGGACAAGCGGATGCGGTCGCCGCTGTCGACGCCTGCAGGCACCTTCACCGACAACACCTTGTCTTCCTCCACACGGCCATTGCCGTGGCAGGTCTTGCACGGGGTCTGGATGATCTTGCCGCGCCCGTTGCAGTTGTGGCACGCCTGCTGCATCGCGAAGATGCCGCGCTGGATGCGCACCTGGCCGTGGCCATGGCACACGCTGCAGGTATCCACCTTGCCGTCTTCGGAGCCACTGCCGTTGCAGTCGTCGCATTCGGCCAGGGTCGGAATCTCGATGCGGCGTTCCACGCCCATCACCGCTTCTTCCAGGTCCAGCTCCATCACATAGCCGACATCGGCGCCGCGACGGGCCTGGCGCTGGCCACCACCACCGGCGCCGCCGAAGATGTTGCCGAAGATGTCACCGAAGATATCGCCCATGTCCGGGCCGCCGGGGCCACCACCGCCACCGCCCATGCCATGCTCGAAAGCCGCATGGCCGTGCGCGTCGTACATGCGGCGCTTGTTGCTGTCGGACAGGGTTTCGTAGGCTTCCTTGCACTCCTTGAAGGAGGCTTCGGCCGCGCTGTCGCCCGGGTTGCGGTCCGGGTGGAACTTCATCGCGCAACGGCGATAGGACTTCTTCAGCTCTTCTTCGGTCGCGGTGCGGGAGACGCCCAGCACTTCGTAGTAATCACGCTTGCTCATAGGGTTGAATCGGGTTCCGGTGGTCGGGATTCGTCAAAGCGGAAGAGCGGAACCAGGTCCGCTCTTTCGCCGGGGCGCCCCGACAAACCGCAGGCGGCTGCCAGGACCTAGGGGGAAACAAGCACGGGACGTTGCCTGCGCAACGTCCCGCGTCCTGTCCGGATCAGGACTTCTTGTCGTCCTTGACTTCGGTGAACTCGGCGTCGACCACATCGTCGTGCGCGCCGTTGTTGGCACCGGCGTCCGGACCCGGGGCGGCACCGCCCTGCTCGGCTGCGGCCGAGGCGGCAAACAGGGCCTGGCCGGCTTCTTCCAGGACCTTCGACTTGGCTTCGATCTGCGCCTTGTCGTCGCCCTTCATCGCCGTTTCCAGGTCGGCCAGCGCCGACTCGACCTTGCCGATCACATCGCCACCGACCTTGCTGCCGTGCTCGGTGATCGCGGTACGGGTACCGTGGATCAGGGCGTCGGCCTGGTTGCGGGCCTGCACCAGCTCATGGAACTTCTTGTCTTCTTCGCGGTTCGCTTCCGCATCGGCGACCATGCGCGCGATCTCGTCCTCGGACAGACCCGAACCGGCCTTGATCTCGACCTTCTGTTCCTTGTTGGTCTTCTTGTCCTTGGCCGACACGTGCAGGATGCCGTTGGCGTCGATGTCGAAGGACACTTCCACCTGCGGCATGCCACGCGGGGACGGCTCGATGCCGGAGAGGTCGAACTTGGCCAGCGACTTGTTGAAGCGGGCCTGCTCGCGCTCACCCTGCAGCACGTGCACGGTCACGGCCGACTGGTTGTCCTCGGCGGTGGAGAACACCTGCGAGGCCTTGGTCGGGATGGTGGTGTTCTTCTCGATGATCTTGGTGAACACGCCGCCCATGGTTTCGATGCCCAGCGACAGCGGGGTCACGTCCAGCAGCAGCACGTCCTTGACGTCGCCGCCCAGCACGCCGCCCTGGATCGCCGCACCCAGTGCCACGGCTTCGTCCGGGTTGACGTCCTTGCGCGGTTCCTTGCCGAAGAATTCGGTCACCGCCTGCTGCACCTTCGGCATGCGGGTCTGGCCACCGACCAGGATCACTTCGCTGATGTCGCTCGAGCGCAGGCCGGCGTCGTTCAACGCCACGCGGCACGGCTCGATCGACTTCTTGATCAGCTCTTCCACCAGCGCTTCCAGCTTGGCGCGGGTCAGCTTGATGTTCAGGTGCTTCGGACCGGAGGCGTCAGCGGTGACGTACGGCAGATTCACTTCGGTCTGCTGGGCGCTGGACAGCTCGATCTTGGCGCGCTCGGCGGCGTCCTTCAGGCGCTGCAGGGCCAACGGATCCTTGCGCAGGTCGATGCCCTGGTCCTTGTTGAACTCGTCGACCAGATACTCGATGACGCGGTTGTCGAAGTCTTCGCCGCCCAGGAAGGTGTCGCCGTTGGTGGCCAGCACTTCGAACTGCTTTTCACCGTCGACGTTGGCGATCTCGATCACCGACACGTCGAAGGTACCGCCGCCCAGGTCGTACACCACGATCTTGCGATCCTTGTTGTCGCCCTTGTCCAGGCCATAGGCCAGCGCGGCCGCGGTCGGCTCGTTGATGATGCGCTTGACGTCCAGGCCGGCGATGCGGCCGGCGTCCTTGGTGGCCTGGCGCTGGCTGTCGTTGAAGTAGGCCGGCACGGTGATCACCGCCTCGGTGACGGTCTCACCCAGGAAGGCTTCGGCGGTCTTCTTCATCTTCTCCAGCACGCGGGCGGAGATTTCCTGCGGGGCCATCTTCTTGGCGTCGCTGGTCTGCACCCAGGCGTCGCCGTTGTCGTGGGCCAGGATGCCGTAGGGCACGTGCGCGATGTCCTTCTGGACTTCAGCGTCGGTGAACTTGCGGCCGATCAGGCGCTTGACGGCGTAGAAGGTGTTCTTCGGGTTGGTGACGGCCTGGCGCTTGGCCGAGGCGCCGACCAGGACTTCGCCGTCCTTGGTGTAGGCGACGATGGAAGGCGTGGTGCGATCGCCTTCGGCATTTTCGATGACGCGGGCCTTGCCGCCGTCCATGATCGCCACACACGAGTTGGTGGTGCCGAGGTCGATACCAATGATCTTGCCCATGAGGGAGACTCCTGAAAGTTCTGGGAACATCCGGCTGCTGCCGGGTTATGAATGGGATGTGGGGGACGGCTGGATCACATTCAAGCCACCCACCAAACACTGTGTCCGGTGGAAGCGCAACGCATTCAGCGTCGCGCAAGCCACCTCAATCGCGGGCGACCACGACCAGCGCCGGGCGCAGCAGGCGATCGTTGAGCAGGTAGCCCTTCTGGAACACCTGCACCACGCTGCCGGGCGCCGCGCCGGGCGCGTCGACCTGGCTGATGGCCTGGTGGTGGTCCGGGTTGAAGGCCTGGCCGGTCGGGTCGAGCAGGGTTAGGCCGTTGTCGGCGGCGACCTTGAGCAACTGCTTGTAGGTCAGCTCCAGGCCTTCGCGCAGCGGGCTGGGCTCGGTGCCGGCGGCACTCAGGCCGGCGTCGAGGCTGTCGAACACCGGCAGCAGCTCGCCCAGCAGCTTCTCATTGGCGAAGCGGCGCGCCTGTTCCACGTCGCGTGCCACGCGCTTGCGCTGGTTGTCCAGGTCGGCGCGCTCGCGCAGCGACTCGGCACGCAGCAGGGCGAGCTCGTTGTGCAGGCTGTCCAGCTGCTGCTGCAGGGACGGCTCGGCAGCCGGTTCACCGGCGGGATTCTGGGATGCGATATCGGGCTGATCTTGGTTCATTTCCGGATCCTTGGCGGTGACTCTCCGCCTCCACCCACCCCTATGTGGGCGCGGGGTGCGGATTCAAGAGTCCGATGCCAGGTTTATGCGCGATCGCGGGACAATCCGCCGCCCGCCGGGTCGCCTAGCGCGGCGCCGAGCACCTGCGCGGTAGCCTCCACCAGCGGAATCATGCGGTCATACGCCATCCGCTTCGGGCCGATCACCCCCAGCACGCCCAGCACCTGGCCGCCGGCCGAGTAAGGCGCGGTGACCAGCGAGACCCCTTCCAGCGGCATCACCCCGGTTTCTTCGCCGATGAAGATGCGCACGCCCGGGGCCTGGATGGTGCGTTCGAGCAGCTGCAGGATCTCGCGCTTGCTGGCAAACACATCGAACAGCTCGCGCAGGCGCTCCAGGTCGGACAGGTCCTGCACCCCCATCAAGCGGGTCGCCCCGGCCAGCACCATGTCATCGGCCGGCGGCACCATCGCCTGCTCGGCCAGCTCGATGCTGTGCGCCAGCAGCTGCTCCATTTCCGACTGGGCATCGCGCAGCTCCAGCAGCAGGCGCGCACGGATCTCGGCCAGCGGCCGGCCCGCGCAGTTGGCATTGAGGTAGTTGGCGACCTGCTCCAGCTCGCCCGGCCCGAAGGCACGGCGCGGCTCGATCACCCGGTTCTGCACTTCGTTGTCGGCAAAGACCAGGATCGCCAGCACGCGTCCGGCGTCCAGCGCCACGAAATCGATGTGGCGGAAGGCGAACTGCTCGCGGCGCGGGGCGCTGACCACGCCGACGAAGTGGCTCATCGCCGACAACAGCTCCGACGCACTGCCGAGCAGCGCCTGGGTGCCCGTGCCGGTGGCCAGCTCGCTGCGCAGCCGGCTCAGCTCGCCTTCGCCCGGCGGCTGCATCTTGACCAGGCTGTCCACGAACACCCGGTAGCCGTGCGCGGTGGGCACCCGCCCGGCCGAGGTATGCGGGGAACTGAGCAGGCCGAGGTCTTCCAGGTCGCCGAGAATGTTGCGGATGGTGGCCGGGCTGACATCCAGCCCGGCCAGTCGCGCCAGCGTCTGCGACCCCACCGGCTCGCCGTCCTGGATATGGCGCGCGATCAGCGTCCGCAGCAGATGGCGGGCGCGGGGAGCGAGATGGGTGGCGGAGGGGTGCATGGAATCAGCCTGTGAGACGCAACACTAGATAATGGCGATGGGGCCCGTTGGCAAGCCATCGGTACATCACGATTGATATCCGCGCATTGGAGCCGCCCCTCGCCCATGCTAGCGTTGCGCGGCTCGAGAACAGACAACCATGCTCAAACATCTATCGATCAAGGATTTTGCCGTCGTCCGCGCGACCGAACTCGAATTCGGGGCGGGCATGACCGTGGTTTCCGGCGAGACCGGCGCAGGCAAGTCGCTGATGGTGGACGCGCTCGGCTTCCTGTCCGGCCTGCGCGCCGACAGCGGCGTGGTTCGCCACGGCGCCGCCCGCGCGGAACTGTCGGCCGAATTCGCCCCCGGCGAGGACGCCCCGGCGCGGCGCTGGCTGCGCGAGAACGAACTGGACGACGAGGACCAGTGCCAGCTGCGCCGGATCATCCGTGCCGACGGCGGCTCGCGCGCGTGGATCAACGGGCGACCGGTCACCCTCACCCAGCTGACCGAGCTGGCGTCCACGCTGGTGGAAATCCATGGCCAGCATGAACAACAGGCGCTGCTTGCGCGGCCCTCGCAGCTGGCGCTGCTGGATGCCTTCGCACGCAACGAGGCCGAGCGCGGCCAGGTGCGCCAGGCGGCGGCGCGCTGGCAGGCGCTGGTGGACGAGGCCGAATCGCTGTCGCGCCAGGGCGATGTCAGCGACCGCATCGGCTACCTGGAACACCAGCTGGGCGAGCTGCAGCGTGAGGATCTGGAACCGGCCTCGATCGCCCAGCTCGGCAGCAGCCACCGCCGCCAGGCCCACGCCAGCGCGCTGATCGCCGCCTGCGATGTGGCCGTGGCGCGCCTGAACGGCGACGAGGACGTCTCCGCGCTGCAACTGCTGCAGCAGACCCGCCACGACCTGTCGCGGGTGGCCGAGCATGACCCGCGCCTGGGCGAGGTGGACGCCCTGCTCGACAGCGCCGCCATCCAGCTGGACGAGGCGCTGGCGCTGCTGGACCGCGTCCACGACGACCTGGACGCCGACCCCGAGCAGTTCGAGGACATCGAGCGTCGGCTCGGTCGCCTGCACGACCTGGCGCGCAAGCACCGCGTGCCGATGGAAGCGCTGGGCGAGCACCGCGACGCGATGGAAGCGGAAGTCGAGCAGCTGCGCGGCGCCGATACCCGGCTGCAGGCGCTGGCCGGCGAGATCGATCGCGCCGCCGGCCAGTGGCAGACCGTGGCCGAGGTGCTGAGCAGGAGCCGGCGCGAGGCCGCCAAGGCGCTGTCGGACACCACCACCACGCTGATCGGTGAGCTGGGCATGGGCGGCGGGCAGTTCCTGATCGACATCGAGCCGCAGACCGTGCTCAAGCCGGACCCCAACGGCGCCGAGCGGGTCGAGTTCCTGGTCGCCGCCAATGCCGGGCAGCCGCCGCGCGCCTTGCGCAAGGTCGCCTCCGGCGGTGAACTGTCACGTATTTCGCTGGCCATCGAGGTGGCCGCGCTGGGCCTGGACGCGGTGCCGACCATGGTCTTCGACGAAGTCGATTCGGGCATCGGCGGCGCGGTGGCCGACATCGTCGGGCACAAGCTGCGCGCCCTTGGCGAGAAGCGCCAGGTACTGTGCGTCACCCACTTGCCGCAGGTCGCCTCCAAGGGCCACGCGCATTACCGGGTCAGCAAGGCGCCGGTGGATGGCATGACCCAGAGCGCGGTGGAGAAGCTGGATCCCAAGGCCCGCGAGGAGGAACTGGCGCGGATGCTGGGCGGCGTGGAAGTCAGCAAGGAAGCCCGCGCGGCCGCCCGCAAGCTGCTGCAGGTCTGAGGACACGTACCGACCCACGGTCGGTACACA
The DNA here is from genome assembly GCF_031995405.1 of Stenotrophomonas sp. Taxonomy (GTDB): domain Bacteria; phylum Pseudomonadota; class Gammaproteobacteria; order Xanthomonadales; family Xanthomonadaceae; genus Stenotrophomonas. Next base: position 29,534 of record NZ_DAMAGC010000043.1, read on the forward strand.
CCGCGGCGGTAGTGCCGGCCGCTGGCCGACCCCCGACACACTCGACGCACTGCACCGCGGCCCCCTACAGGCGCCGGCGCCTCGCGCTGCCGGCCGCCCCCGCGACCATCACCCCAACGGGCGGGCCAGATCCACCCGCTCGACCAGGAAATCCAGCAGCGCGCGCACCCGCAGCGGCAGGTAGCCGCCCTGCCCCTGGAAGACCGCGTGCACTTCTTCCAGGTCGCCCGGGTTGGCCTGCTCCAGCACT
>NZ_DAMAGC010000044.1:0-29314 GCF_031995405.1 Stenotrophomonas sp.
CTCGTTCGGGCCATGCGCGTTGGAATGTGGGCCGAGCACGCCGGTGATCATGAACTGCGCGCCGGGGAACTTCTCGCCGAGCATGCCCATGAACGGGATCGAGCCGCCTTCGCCCATGTACATCGCCGGCTTGCCGAAGAAGGTCTGGCTGGCGTCATCGATCGCCTGGGTCAGCCACGGCGCCATCGCCGGTGCGTTCCAGCCGCTGGAGGCCTTTTCCAGGTCCAGCTTCACTTCGGCGCCATTGGGCGGATCGCGCAGCAGCGCCTCCTTGAGCAGCTCGCCGCAGGCCTTGCCATCGGCGGTCGGCGGCAGGCGCAGCGACAGCTTCACCGCGGTGTGCGGGCGCAGCACGTTGCCGGCCGAGGCCAGCGGCGGCATGCCATCCACGCCGGTGACCGACAGCGCCGGGCGCCAGGTGCGGTTGAGCACCAGTTCGGTCAGGTCCGCGTTCATCGGCTTGAGGCCGTCCACCATCGGGAATTTCTCGAAGATCGCCGTGTCCACCACGTCCGCAGCGCGCTTGGCCTGCTCCAGGCGCTCGGCCGGGATCTCCACGTTCATGCCGTCGATCAGGATGCGGCCGGTGTTCTCGTCCTCGATCCGCGACAGCAGCTGGCGCAGCAGGCGGAAGCTGGACGGAATCACGCCGGAGGCATCGCCGGAGTGCACGCCTTCGTTAAGCACCTTGACCGAGAAATTGCCGCCGGTCAGGCCACGCAGCGAGGTGGTGCACCACAGCTGGTCGTAGTTGGCGCAGCCCGAATCCAGGCACACCACCAGCGACGGCTTGCCGATGCGGTCGGCCAGGTGGTCCACGTAGGCCGGCAGGTCGTAGCTGCCCGATTCTTCGCAGGCTTCGATCAGCACCACGCAGCGCGCGTGCGGCAGGCCCTGTTCCTGCAGCGCCAGCACGGCGGCCAGCGAGCCGAACATCGCATAGCCGTCATCGGCGCCACCGCGGCCGTACAGCTTGTCGCCGCGCAGCACCGGCACCCACGGGCCGAGGTCGTCGTCCCAGCCGGTCATTTCCGGCTGCTTGTCCAGGTGGCCATAGAGCAGGATGGTGTCGTCGCCGGTCTCCGCACCGGAGGCCGGGATTTCCAGCAGCAGCAGCGGCGTGCGGCCTTCCAGGCGCACCACCTCCACGGTCAGCCCCGGCAGGTTCTGGGCGCGCGCCCAGGTTTCCATCAGGGTGACGGCCTGCTCCATGTAACCGTTGGCGACCCAATCGGCGTCGAACATCGGCGATTTGTTGGGAATTCGGATGTAATCGACCAATTGCGGGACGATCTCGCTGTCCCACTTTTCACTGACGAATTGGCCGAGTTTGGCGCTGTCCATCTGACACTCCGGATGCATTGGCTAGTCCTCACATTCTACGCCGCTGGTAGGGGTAGGGATTTCCCTACATCACGTCAGGTATTTGGCTGGCTGTGTGAAGGCGTTGTGGACGATAGGCTGTGTGCATGTGGCGAGGGATGCTGGAACCTCCGACGGGATAGCCGGCAGGCACCGGTTCCGAGCCACAAGGAGTTGCAAGGTGGGGTCTTGGTTTTCGTGGAAGGCGCTTGCGCTGGGACTGCTGTTGATGGGAGCCGCCCGCGCGGCCGACCGCATCGACATCAATACAGCTGATGCGTCGGCGCTGCAGCAGGGATTGGCGAACGTGGGCCACACAAGGCCGACGCGATCGTCGCGTACCGGCGACAACACGGACCTTTCCTCCGGGTCGAGGACCTGGCACGGGTGAAGGGGATAGGGACAGCAACAGTCGAACGGAATCGACAACGGATGACGACGGGGGTCATGAAGAGCCCCGCGGCGGAACCGCCCAGGAGGGCGTTGCCGGCAGCCGTACCAAGGCGATGACCAACAGGACAGGTCGGGGACGGGCAGGGAGCCGGTCACTGGTCGTTGCGCAGGACGCGCGGCGGCACCGACACGCAGGGAAGCGGTGCGCACGGATGCGGCGCGGAAGGACTGGCGCAGATCCACCAGGATGGTGGCATCCCGGCTCGGGAAGGGCTGCGATGGCGGAACGATTTACGGCCGAGTGCAGGGAGCATGGCCGGACCCACACTGGGCAGGATGCACAGGGGGAAGGCTGGACGCCGACAAGGACGTGACGATTGCCCGGTCTGCGCAGGGATGCGTGGCCGGGCAATTTCTTTTTGGGGATGTGCACGCCCACGCCAACACCTGTTTCATGCAGCGCGTTGGTGTAGCGTCTTCGCATCACTGTACGGAATGAACCACATGGCACCACGCCGCGCGTTGCTTACCCTGGCCCTGGCCACCTTGTTCGCCACCGGTATTGGCTCGGCTGCCGCCGTGACCGCCGCGCCGCCCGCCAGCACCGCTGCCGGGAAGGCCGTTGCCGCACCCCGCGGTCCCACCGACCTGAAGCCCGGCGAGTTCCTGTGGCATCCGGAGATCTCTCCGGCCGGTCCGATCGTGCTGGTGGTCAGCCTGGATGAGCAGCGTGCCTACGTGTACCGCAACGGCATCGCCATCGGCCTGAGCACGATCAGCTCGGGCAAGACCGGCCACGAAACCCCGACCGGCGTGTTCACCATCCTGCAGAAGGACAAGGACCACAAGTCCAACCTCTACAACAGCGCGCCGATGCCCTACATGCAGCGGCTGACCTGGGACGGCATCGCGCTGCACGGCGGCAGCCTGCCCGGGCACCCGGCCTCGCACGGCTGCGTGCGCCTGCCGCAGGCGTTCGCGCAGAAGCTGTTCGGCGAAACCAAGCGCGGCGATACCGTGGTGGTGGCCGACGCCAAGAGCGCGCCGATGACGCTGGCCTATCCGGCCGTGTTGGCGCCGGTCAACAGCACCGGCAAGCCGCTGGTGGAAACCACCGCTGCGCCGGAGCATTACTGGAACGATGCGGCCGCCCCCAGCGGGCAGGTCGGCATCCTGGTGAGCCTGCACGACCAGCGCCTGTACGTACTGCGCGATGGGGTGCTGATCGGCGAATCGCGGCTGCAGGCCAAGGCGCTGCCGGCGTTCGAGGGCACCACCCTGTTCGTGATGCAGCAGGGCTACTCCGATGTGCCCAGTCCGCTGGATGCCCATCAGCGCCTGCACAAGTGGACCGCCTATCCGCTGCTCGGGCAGAGCGCCGGCAATGCCAGCCCGGACCTGCTGGCCACGCCCAGCCTGCCGATGGCGCTGCCGCCGGAATTCGCCGAGCAGCTCTACAAGGCGCTGGTGCCGGGCACCACCCTGCTGGTCACCAGCCTGCCGGCGGTACGCCCGGAGGCGGATGAACAGAACCTGCAGCCGGTGTTGGAATCCGACGCTGGTGGGTCCACCTTGTAGGAATGGGTCCTGCGGGTATGCCGTTGATGCGTGTGTCCACCTTTTCCTGGAATGTCCTGTGCGGGTTGGCGCTGACCGCGTCGGCCAGCGCGGTAGAGGCTGCCCCGGCAGTGGCGGCCGGGACGATGCCTCCGGCGCAGTTGGCCGATATGCTGTCGCGCGCCGCGCCCGGCGCGGACCGCAAGGTCCTGCAACTGGCCGCCAAGGCGATGTCCTGTGCGCTGCGGCGGCCGGAGCTGGGCATCGATCCGACCCGGCTGAGCGTGATCGACTATTCGCGGCCCTCGACCCAGCAGCGCATGTGGGTGTTCGACCTCGCCCGGCAGAAGCTGCTGTTCGAGGAATGGGTGGCGCATGGCCGCAATAGCGGCGGCAACCAGACCGAGCACTTCTCCAACCGCGACGGCAGTTTCATGTCCAGCCTGGGCGCGTTCACCGCCAAGGAAACCTACATGGGCGGCAACGGCTACTCGCTGCGCCTGGAAGGCCTGGAGCCGGGCTTCAACGACCATGCGCGCGACCGCGCCATCGTCATCCACGGCGCGCCGTACGTGAACCCGACCATGGCGCGCCTGCAGGGCCGCCTCGGCCGCAGCCTGGGCTGCCCGGCGGTGCGGCTGACGGTGGCCAAGCCGCTCATCGACAGCCTGCGCGGCGGTGCGATGGTGTTCGCCTACTACCCAGACAAGGATTGGCTGGCGCGCTCGCAGCTGCTCGGTCCGGACTGCGGTGGCATCGCCGGCTGAGCGCGCTGGGGCACAATGGCGGCATGTCGACCCATACCGTCCTGAGCGCGGCCACGCGCGTCATTCCCGTTTTCGAGTACCGTCGCGAACGGTGGCGCAACGGCATGGGCTGGACCCGTGAAATCCTCCGCGTGCCGGACAACGAGGACTGGCAGGTGCGCTTGTCGATCGCCGAGATCGAACAGGACGCGGCGTTCTCCGCGTTCCCGGGGATCGAGCGCGAGCTGGTGCTGCTGCGCGGGGAAGGGCTGCGCCTGCGTTTCGCCGATGGCGCGGTGCATACGCTATCGCCCCCGCACGACCGCCTGCGTTTTGCCGGCGAAGCGCAGGTCAGCGGCGAGCTGGTCGATGGCCTCACCCACGATTTCAACCTGATGTGGCGGCGCGATGCGCTCGACGCCGCGTTGCTGCATCGGCCACTGGTGGGCAGCATGTTCTTCTTCACCGAACCTGCGGTGGCCTGGGCGATTCACCTGCTGGCCGGTCAAGCTACGTTCGAGGGTGAAGGCGGCATGCCGCCGCTGGAGGCGGGTGACACCGCGTGGTTGGCCGCTGGCGCGCGCAAGCGATTTGCGTTGCACGGTGGCGGCGAGTTGTTGGCGATCCGGCTGAGTCCGCGGTAGGGTCGCATCCCGATCGCCCGCCGATACCCTGTGCAACGTTCGGTGGTGGCGTGACCTTCGGCGAAGGCGGCTTCGGTGGAGGTCATGCGTTCGTCGCGCCGATCATCGTCATCGCCGGTAGGGTCGTTTGGGAACCGACCCTACCGGCGGCGCGGTGCACCGGGGGCGCTCAATACACGTCGCGGCGGTACCTGCCGGCCACGATCAGCGCTTCCTTGCCTTCGCGTCCCAGCGCGCGTTCGATGACCGCGTCCACTGCCGGGGCCATGCCCTGCAGGCTGCCGCAGACCAGGATCGTGGCGCCCTCGCGGACCCACTGCCACAGCGTGTCGATGTTGGCCTGCAGCCGGTCCTGCACGTAACGATGCTCGCCGCCATCGCGGCTGAACACCGTATCCAGCCGCTCGATCCAGCCGGCCTGATGCCAGGCCTGGAGCTCATCGCCGAAATAGAAATCATGCGCGGCGGTACGTTCGCCGAACAGCAGCCAGTTGCGTCGCGCACCCGCATCCCTGCGCGCGAGCAGGTGCGCGCGCAGGCCGGCGATGCCGGTGCCATTGCCGATAAGGATCAACGGCGCGTCGGCAGCGGGGGCGTGGAAATTCGGATTGCTGCGGAAGCGCAGGTCGATGCGGCCGCCGAGGGCGGCGTGATCGCACAGCCAGCCGCTGCCCAGGCCCGGGGTGCCATCGGGACGCAGCTGGCGGCGCAGCAGCAGTTGCACCCGGCCTTCGACCGGCATGCTGGCGATGGAGTACTCGCGATGCGGCAGCGGTCGCAATGCGGACACCAGTGACGCGGCGTCGGCGGACGGCGTCTCTTCCGCGGTCGGCAGGTGCGCACGGGAAAGATGCTCGCGCAGTGCGACGCCGTCGATCACCTGCGCGCCGTCCAATGCGGCGTTGGCCAGCCACGCATCGACAGCCGTCGGCGCATGGCGAGGACCGATCTCCACCACATCCCCGGCCTGCCAGATCGGCAGCACGCCGTCGGCCGGCACCAGGGTCACCGCCCAGGTGGCCGCGCCAGGGCTGCCGGCGTTCTGCAGCGCCCGGCTCTGCAGCCGCCAGTGCTGATACTCGGCCGGGGTCCAGTCGGGCAGGTCGGTCGCCGTGCCGCCAAGCTGGCCAAGCAGCTGCTGCCAGTGGCGCAGCGCGGCCGGATCGGCGTTGTCGACCTCGACGGTGTCGAACAGCGGGTGCGCACCCTGCCGGCGCAACCACATATCCAGCTGGTGGCCGAACGCGCAGAAATGCCCATAACCGCGGTCACCCAGCGCCAGCACGCCGTAGTGCAGGTTGGGCAGCGCCAACGACTGCGGCATCACGGTGCGCAGGAACGGCAGCGCATGATCGGGTGCATCGCCTTCACCGGTGGTGCTGGCCACGAACAACACCTGCGTCGCCTGCTGCAACGCGGTGCTGTCGATCTGGTGCAGGCCACGGATGCGAATCGGCAGGCCGGCCGCGCGCAGTGTCTCGGCGCTGCGCTCGCACAGTTGCTGCGCAAAGCCGGTCTGGCTGGCCCAGACCAGCAGGATCGGTGCCTGTGCTTCACTGCCTGCGTCGTCGCGCGGGCGCCCACGCCACCAGACCAGCGCACACAGCGCGGCATAGCCGAGCACGCTGCCGATTGCCCAGCGCCAGTGCGAGGCCGGCGGCGCGCCCTGCCAGCCGTCTTTCTGCAGGTGCAGGCGCAACAGCAAAAACGCCAGCACCGCCAACGCGGCGAGCACCAGCAGGTTGCCGACCACGGCGCGCGAGGGGCGGCTCATGCGGCCGGTCCCTGCGTCGCATCGAACAGACGTTCGAATGCCGGGCTCATGTGTTCTTCAATTCCCTCCGCGCCACGACTGACGAAGCGCGCGGCCAGGTCGTGCGCGCGCGCGAACGCCAGGCCCTGCTCGACGCCCATCACGGTGAGTGCGGTAGCCCAGCCGTCGGCGTGCATCGCATCGGGCGCCACCACGGTGACCGCCGCGGCGGCATGGGTGACCGGCGCGCCGCTGCGTGGGTCCAAGGTATGACTGAACTGCGCGCCGTCCTGCTCGAAGTGGTGCCAGCGGTCGCCGGAGGTGGCTACGGCCAGGTCATCCAACGCAAGCACGCGCGGCGGCAGGTCGGTGCTGGCCGCTTCTTCCGGGCCGGCTTCCACCAGCACGCGCCACGGCTGGCCATCCGGCTTGCGACCGTAGCCGCACAGCTCACCGCCCACTTCCACCAGCGCCGCGCGCACGCCCTGCTCGCGCAGCCAGCGGCCCACCTGGTCCACGCCGAAGCCCTTGGCGATCGCCGACAGGTCCAACGCGACGCCACCGGGTTGCTGCAGGACACCGTCCCGCCAGCGCAGGCGTTGCCAGCCACAGCGTGCGCGGGTGGCCGCGAGCACCGCCGGATCGGGGATGCGCCGGGCGTGGGCATGCGCGCCGAAACCCCATAGCGCCACCAGCGGGCCGACGGTGGGATCGAAGGCGCCGCCGCTGCGCGCGGCGATGTCCAGCGCGGCATCGAGTACCTGCGCGAACAATGTCGGCAGCGGATGTACGCTGCCGCTGGCGGCGCGGTTGAAACGCGAGATATCGCTGCCGGCCTCCCAGGTGCTCATCTGCGCGACGATGGCGTCGAGCCGGGCCTGGATGCCGGTGTGCAGCGGATGCAGATCGCGCGTGCGCGCCACCACCAGCTTTACCTGCCAGGTGGTGCCCATGGTGTGGCCACCGAGGCTGGCGATGTCGAAATCCGGGTTGTTCATGGGGTGGGCATGGCGGGCACGGTCGGCCCGATTGCCGATAAGGGTCTGGTGAAAGGCCCCCTTCCATGCTGAAGGGGGCGCGGCAACCGCGCAGGCCAAAGGCGGCATGCGCGGCGATGAATGCCTTGCGCGATTACTGCGGCAGCACTTCCAGCGTGGCGACGTAGTTCAGGCGACGGGTCTTGGCCTGCTTCAGCGAGGTCTTCTTGTCTTCGCTGCTGGTTTCCAGCCAGTACATGCCGGCTTCGGGCCAGGTGACGGTGAACTCGCCCTTCTTGTCGGTGCTCACCTTGATCTCATTCTGGGCGTTGCGGTAACGCGTGCCGCCGCGGGTGATCTCGAACGCCAGGCCGGCGCGCGGCTTGCCATCGACCAGCACGCGGAAGGTGGCCGCTTCGCCGGCGGCCAGGTCGTTGGGGTGGCCGAGGGCGACCAGCTCGATGCCCTGCTTGGTCGGGGCCAGCGCGGTGGCGTTCGGGGTGCCGTTGGTGACGAAGGTTTCGATGCGGTTGACCGACTGCGACACCTGCAGCTTCTTGGCCTTCTTCGGCACTTCGGTGGCGAAGGTGGCCGGGGTGCCGCGCCAGCGCTTGGGCTTGCCGGCTTCTTCCCAGCTGGCCGACAGGCCGTTGCTGACCGAGGCCAGGCGGTAGGTGCCCTGCTGGGTCAGTTCGACGTCGAAGACGCTGCGGTACTTGCCGGTGGAGGCGTTCTGCGGCTGCACGGTGGTGCCGTCCGGCGCGGTGATGACCAGGCTGTCCAGGCGCAGCGGCACGTGGTTGAAGTAGAACAGGTCGTTGGACACAGCCGCATCGACGGTGATCCACGGGTTCTCACCGGCAATCACGGTCTGCGAGGGCTGCAGCCAGGCCTTGTGGGCCAGGGCGGAGAACGGAAGTGCGGCGGCCAGGGCGGCGGCTAGGACGAGCGAGCGCTTCATCAAAAACTCCATGTAGTGGACAGCTTCGGTGAACTGGGGACCGGCCCGGAGGCCGATGCTACGCCGCTGTGCGACGTCCCGAGGGGAACCCGCCGGTGAGGGCGGGCGACAAGTCAGGGCTTGGCCGTAAGGGTGACCAGACCGAGTTCGGTGGCACCTTGGGCTTTGCCGTTCTGGACGGTGGTGGCCGGCCAGGTGAAGGGGATCTTGAGCAGTTCGCGGCCGCCGACTTCGCGCACCGCTTCCACCACCAGAGTGTAATTGCCCGGGGCGAGGGCTTTCAGTGCCGGCTGCTTGTCATTGAACGACAGCGCCTGCTTGCCGGCCGGGCGGGTGGGGCCGGTGACGCCGTCCACGGGCACGTCCAGGGTGCGGCCGCTCTTGCGCCACCACTGGCGCAGGTCGGGCAGCCACTTGGTGCCGTGGCCTTCGCTGTTGCCGGTCTGCTGGTACCAGACCGAGAGATTGGCGGCGACTTTCTGGTCGGCCCCTTCCAGCCACACCGCGACATACGGACGGTGGTATTCGGCGACGTTGAGCTTGGGCACTTCGACGTTGATGTCGAGGGTGGCGGCATAAGCGGGAGTGGTGGCCAGCAGGCCGCTCAGGGCGATGGTCAGGGTGACGCGCATGGTGCGGCTCCGTGGGGGACGATCAAGGTAGGAGGGTCAGTGGATCAGGATCAGGGCGATCAGCAGCGGAATCATCAGGCCCAGGCCGACCAGCGGCCAGGTCATGCGGCGCTGGCGGGCATGCAGGTGCAGCAGGAACAGGCCGGTGATGCAGAACACCAGGCAGGCCACGGCGAACACGTCCAGGAACCAGCCCCAGGCCGGCCCGGCGTTGCGGCCTTTGTGCAGGTCGTTGAAGTAGGACACCCAGCCGCGCGAGGTGGCTTCGTACTCGACCGCGCCGCTGTCGCGGTCGATGCTGAGCCAGGCGTCGCCACCGGGGCTGGGCATGGACAGGTAGATTTCGCCCTCGGACCATTCGGCGGCGCGGCCGCCGACGGAAATGCCCAGCTGCGCATCGAGCCAGCGCGCGGCGGGGCGCGGAACCGGGGCGTTGCCGTCGGTGCGATCGCCAAGTTGGGCAAGCAGGTCGGCGGGCAGTTCGAGCTGGCGATTGACCACCTGCGGGGTGGCTTCGATCTTGCCGGCGTGGTTGAGGGTGATCCCGGTGGCCGCGAACAGAAGCATGCCGATCAGGCACACGGCCGAGCTGATCCAGTGCCACTGGTGCAGGGTGCGCAGCCAGAAGCCACGACGTTGTTGCTGCTGCACGCTGGAGGAGGGAGTGGCCACGGTCACGCTGCTGGGATCTGAATGGCGAATTACACCATTGATGAGAATGGTTCGCAATTTCTGGGTTGTGGGGATGTGCCTGGAAGCGAGCGTCCTCGGCGCGGGACGTCCTGATCCGTAACTGGGCCGGCGGGTAGGGGCAGGAGCGGGTTCCTGGCAGTGTGTTTTTTGAGGGCTGCCGAGCATGGCTCGGCACTACCGGTATACGGGGCCCTCATGCTCCTGCTCTGCATCTCAATGCGGCCACCCGCCAACTGTCTGGGGCGGTGGGGGCGGAAGTGCGGGACCGTAGAGCGCCATGGATGGCGCGAACGAGCTTACATGGACGTACTTGCAGCGTGTCCCGTACTTCCGCCCCCACCGCCCCGGCCCGCAGTCCGCAGTCCGCAGGCCGTCCGCTGTCGCCCTCGCCCTCAGAACTTCGCGTTCAGCGACATCCAGTAACTGCGGCGCTGGTCCTTGGTCGCGTAATCGTCCACGCAGTTGTATTCGCTGTCGCTGATCAACACGCACGACTGCGACACGAAGTCCTTGTCGAACAGGTTGTTCACGCGTGCGTTGAGCGTCAGCCACGGCGTGATGTTCCAGCTGCCGCCGAGGTGGAAGATCGTGTAGTCCTCGTAGTAGCGCACCTGCGACGTGCTTGCTCCGCCCACGTTGCTCACCAGCGTGTCGCGGTAACGGTCGTAACGCCCCTCGCCGATCAACGACAGGCTGACCGCATCATTGAGCTGCCAGTTCAGGCTGGCGTTGGCCATGTGCCGGGCCGGCGTCGTGGTGCCGCCCACCGGCTTGCCCTTGTCCACGCCGCTGGTCTGCTCGGAGCGGGTGTAGGTGTAGTTGCCGCGCAGCTGCAGGGTGTCCAGCAGGTCTACATAAGCGGCCGTCTCGATGCCCCTGGTCTCGGCCTTGTCCACGTTCACGCTCTGCGCGAACGTGCTGTAGCCCAGCGCTGCCCAGCCCGGTCCGACGTCCACGCAGTAGCCACTATTGGCCGGTGCCACTTCGCAGTTCGGGAACGTGCCGCCACTGGCGATCTTGTCGTCGAACTTGTTGAGGAAACCGGTCACGTTGAAGCCCCACTGCGCGCCCTCGTAGTAGGTCGCGATCTCATAGTTGGTGCTGGTCTCCGGCGTCAGGTTCGGCGACCCCACCAGCGGCAGCACACCCTGGCCGCCGAAGCCGGTCACCCCCGGGAACAGCTGGTCCGGGCGCGGGGTCTTGTAGCCGGTGCTCACCCCGCCCTTGATCGTCCACGCATCGCTGGCGTTCCACACCAGGTAACCGCGCGGACTGACGTGGCTGCCGAAGATGTTGTGGTCGTCATACCGCACGCCCACCGTGGCGGTCAGCGTGTCGGTGAGCGACCAGTTGTCCTCGGCGAACACCGACCACATCCGATGCTGCTGCTTCACATTGTCGCGGTAGCCGGCACCGTCCATGCCGAACACGCCGTCGACCATGTCGGTGTCGTTGTACTGGCCGCCCACCGTCAGCTTGTGCGCGCCGAAGGTCATGTCCAGCATCGTATCCAGCACGTAGCCCTGCAGCTCCATCGTGCGCAGCGGGCGCGGCAGGAAGGCCTGCAGGCGTGCCTGCTCGCTGGCATTGAGCGCACCCAGCGCGTTGCCGCGGCCGGCCGCGCAGTTGGCGGCGGCACCGGTGCGACGGCAGACATCGTTCCACAGCGTCTGCAGGTCATCGCGTTCGTCCAGCGTCAACGGCAGCGAACGGCCGAGGTTGTTGCTGGTGGTGTGGGTCAGCGTGGTCTGCCACGTGCCGAAGCTGTAGCGGCCCTGGTGGCTTAGCGCCAGCTGGTCGCGCTCGTAGCGCTGGTAGGCGGTGTAGCCCACGCGCGGCTGCACCACGCGGCGGGTGATCGTGCCGCTGCCGTTCGGGTTGGGAATGGTCGCATTGCCCACGCGCCATAGGCTGGCGGCACTGTCCAGGGTGCCGGTCTGGCCCTCGCTGTTGTCGTACTTCTGCCGGGAGACGTCGTAGTCCAGGGTCAGGTCGTGGTCGTCGTTGATCGTCCAGTTCAAGCGCACCCCGGTGTTCCAGTTGGTATTGGCCACCGCCTTGCCGCCGCCACCGAAGCCGATGCTGCGCGCCCAGAGCGTGCCGTCCGGCAGCGGCAGGTCGTCCCATTCCGGATTGGAGGCCTTGGCATCGTAGTAGCTGCCGCGTACCGCCAGACCCAGGCGATCTTTCACCAGCGGTCCGGTCAGGTACACATCGGTGGTGCGCGCATCGCCGAACTGGTCGTCCTGCTGCAGCGTGATGCCCTGGGTGACCGAGCCATGCCAGCTGTCCTGGTTGCGTCGGGTGATGATGTTGATCACCCCGCCCATCGCGTCCGAGCCGTACAGGGTGGACATCGGGCCGCGCACCACTTCGATGCGCTCGATCGCATCCAGCGGCGGCAGGTAGGAGAACTGGCCGCCGCCGAAGTTGTTCGGGTACAGCTGGCCGACGTTGCTCTGGCGGCGACCGTCGATCAGCACCAGGGTGTACTCCGACGGCATGCCGCGCATGGAGATGGTGGCGCGGCCGTTCTTGTCGGTGGTTTCCATGCCCACGTCGATACCTTCGACGTCGCGCAGCGCGTCGACCAGGCTGGTGTAGGGGCGCTTGCTCAGCGCTTCGCGACTGACCACGCTGATGCTGGCCGGGGCGTCGGTGATCTTCTGTTCGAAACCGGCGGCGGTGACCACCACCCTGTCCAGCGTGGTCGGCGCGGCGGCGTCGCCGTTGGCGAAGGCGGGCGCGCTGATCGCGCCGAGCAGGGCCAGGCTCAGGGCGTGGCGGGACAGGGACATGCGACGACGATGGCGCTGGGCCATGGGGGTAACCTCGGAAAGAAAAGACGAACGCGGGACACCACGACCGGCGGTCGCAGCGCTGCAGGAATCAGGGAAGGGCCCGGGAACGGGCAGGTGCCGCCATCGGCAGGCGTCGCGTGGCTACAGCGACGCGCGAGCCGGAATCAGCCCTGCGGCGGGGCCTGTCCGCGTTGGACGCGCAGGCCAGGCGCCGCCGGGAGCGGAATGGCGGGCGCCGAATCCACCGACGGAGCCACCTGCGGCGGCAGTTCCATCAGCGTCGCCATGAAACGGTCGAGCGCTTCGGGCAGGGCCGGCGGCAACGGCGCGGTGGCCGGGCGCGCGCTGGCAAGCCGGCGTGGCTTGGCCGGTGTTTCTTCCTGCGGAGCGGTTTCACCGCCGCGCGGGTGTTCTTCGGCCGGCAGCTGCAGTACCAGCGCCGCGCTGCCGGGCAGCGCCCGGTCCAGTACCGGCAGGGCGGTGAACAACATCGCCAGCAGGCCCAGCCACGCCAGCACGCTCGCCAATGCCGGACGCTGCCCGCGCATGGCGGGGGCGAAGCTGCGAAGGCGGTGTGGGTGGCGCAAGACGGAATCCCTGCTCGAGCGGGTTGGGTGGGGGAACATGACGTTCCCGGTCACGAGCGGACCTCGATGACGCGGCGGAGTGTAGTGAGATCCCTTCGCGGACGCAAATAGGAATGATTTGCGAATGGGTGGTTTGGATCGACTACGCCGAAGGCGGATCGACCAGCGCCCGCAATGCGGCATGCGGCGAGCCCGCCAGGGTCGGACGCAGGTGGGCAAGGAACGAGGGGCTGCCATGAGCGAGGGCACGCGCCAGCCACGCCGCGGCCGCATCGACCTGACCGGCCGCCAGCAGCACCGAGGCATGGCTGGCCTGGCCGCGGAAGTCGCCGGCTTCGGCCGAGCGCAGGTACCACGCCGGTGCAGCGGCCGGATCCGCGGCCACGCCGATGCCGTCTTCCAGGCAGCGGCCGACCAGGTTCATCGATTTGGCATGGCCCAGCTGCGCGGCGCGCAGGTACAGCGCAAACGCGGCGGGTTCGTCGCGGGGGACGCCGCGGCAGGTGCCCAGCAGGTTGGCCAGGTTGTACATCCCCCAGTCCAGCCCGCTGTCGGCCGCCTTGCGATACCAGACCGCGGCCAGTTCAAGGTTCTGCGCGGTGCCGCTGCCCAGCTCGTGACAGCGGCCGAGCATGTTCATGGCGATGCCCAGCCCACCGTTGGCGGCGCGCTCGAACCAGAGCACGGCAGCGGCCGGATCCTGCGCGGTGCCGCGGCCTTCCATGCCGGCCTGGCCGAGCAGGAACTGGGCCTGCACGTCGCCGCGCTGGGCGATCGGGATCAGCGTGGCCAGTGCGGCGGAGGGATCGTGCTGCAGCTGCGCGGCCAGCGCGGTGGCATCCAGTGCAGGCGGGGTCGGCTCAGACATCGGCCCATTGCCGCAGCAGGTTGTGATACACGCCGGTGAGGTTCACCAGCGCGGGATGTTCGGGGTGGTCGTGGGTGAGGCGCCGGATCGCGTTGTCCATGTCCCACATCAGGCGGCGCTGCCCGTCGTCGCGCAGCATGCTCTGGATCCAGAAGAACGAGGCCAGCCGCGTCCCGGCGGTGACCGGGGTGACCTGGTGCAGGCTGGTGCCGGGGTACAGCACCATGTGCCCGGCGGGCAGCTTCACCCGCTGGGTGCCGTAAGTGTCCTCGATGACCAGTTCGCCGCCTTCGTATTCGTCCGGATCGCTCAGGAACAAGGTCGCCGACAGGTCGGTGCGCACCGGTTGCGGTTGCCCGGCCACGCTGTAGTCGTAGCGCACCGCGTTGTCGATGTGGAAGCCGAAGGTCTGGCCGGGCTGGTAACAGTTGAACAGCGGCGGGAAGATCCGTCGCGGCAGGGCGGCCGAAAAGAAGCTGCTGTTGCGGCCGAGCGCCTCCAGGATGGCCGAACCCACCGCGCGCGCGGCCGGGTCGGATTCGGGCAACTGCAGGTTGTGCTTGGCCTGCGCGGATTGGTAGCCCGCGGTCAGGCGTCCGTCGGTCCAGCCGGCGGTGGCCAGCTGCTTGCGGGCCAGGGTGACCTGCTCGGCGGTGAGGACGTCGGGGATGTGCAGCAGCATGATCGGCTCCAGCCCCTCCCGCACCGGAGCGCGGGAGGGAGCATATCGCTTAGAACTTGAAGTTGAAGGCCAGCGTGGCCGAACGACCCGGCGCGATGGCAGCGTAGTGCGAAGCGTACGCCTTGGTGAAGTAGGTTTTGTTGGTAAGGTTCTGCACGTTCAACTGCAGGTTGTAGCGCTCGCTGAAGGCGTAGCCCACCATCGCATCCCAACGGGTGTAGGACGGCACCCACTTGGTGTTGTTGACGTTGCCATACACCTTGTCCACGTAGTTGGCGCCGGCGCCCAGGCTGAGGCCTTCGACGAACGACGGTGCCCAGGTGGTCCACAGGCTCGCACTGTGTTTGGCGGTGTTGGGGAACTGGTTGCCGTTGAACGGCGACGGCACGTAGACCCCGTTGACCAGGGCGAAGCCGTTGTCCTCGACCACCGCGTCCAGGTAGGTATAGCCACCGAACACCTGCCAGCCCTGCACGATCGTGCCGCTGAAGCCGATCTCGGCGCCCTTGACCTTCTTGCTGCCCGCGTTCTGGGTGGTGCCCGCGTCGCTGGTGACGCGCGCGTTGGTCATCTCGGTTTCGAAGATCGCACCGGTCAGCGACAGGCGGGCATCGAACAGGTCCCACTTGGTGCCCAGTTCGATGTTGCGGCTGCGCTGCGGCTTGAGGTCCTGGATGGTGGCACTGATGCCATCGGCGCCATCACCGCCGTCCACGCCGACCGGGGTGGAGGAAGTGCCCCAGGACAGGTAGATGCTGCCGTTTTCCACCGGCTTGAAGACCAGGCCGGCCTGGCCGTTCCAGAACGAGGTGTCGTTGCGCAGGTGCTGCAGGTTGGCGGCGGCGGTCGGGTTGAACTGGTGGGTGTTGTAGTCGTCGAAGCGCGCACCCAGGTTGAGCATCCACTGCTCGCTGAAGCTGATCGTGTCGAACACGTACGCCGACTTGGTGCGCGTGGTCTGGCGCACGTCATTGGCCGGGTTGCTGCGGGTCACGGTATGCAGCGACGCCCACGGATCGTTCGGGTTCGGATTGGTGAGGTCGGTGCAGTTGTAGCCGGTGGCCGCGCCGGTGGTCGGGCAGCTCTGGTTGCCGGTGATCGGGTTGTTGGTGCCGGCGGTGGTCTGTCCGTTCGGGCGACGCACATCGCCGATCAGGTAGTTGCCGCGCACGGTCTTTTCGCTGCTGTATTCCACGCCGGCGTTGAAGCTGTGGCGCAGCGGGCCGGTCTCGATGTCGCCGGTCACGCTGGTCTGGTTGATGAAGCTGTCGGTCTGCGTGGCGCGCGAGTTGGTGCGGCGCCAGACCGTGCCGTACAGGTTCGGGTTGCCCTTGCTGTCGTCCGGCTGGGTCCACAGGTAATCGTTGCGGGTATCACCGTAGCGGGTGATGTTGCGCAGCACGATGCCGCCGAAGTCATGCGACAGGTTCAAGGTGGTGATGTCGGCGCGGGTCTTCTGGAAATCACGGTCGACCAGGCCGTAGAACGCGTCGCGGTTGGTCACGATCGGGCTGCCGTTGCCGTTGAGCGCCAGGTTGGCGCCGCTGGTGAACGGGTTGTTGTACGGGAAGCCGCCGGCGTCGGGCAGGTCGTCGGTTTCCATGTGGTAGTGGCTGATCACCGCCTGGGTCGGACCGTTGAGACCGAACGCCAGCGACGGTGCGATGCCCCAGCGGCTGCTGTTGACTTCATCGCGGCCGGCCACGTCGGCCTCGTGCTTCATGATGTTCACGCGCGCGGCGATGCCGTCGCCGATCACCTGGTTGGCGTCCAGCGTGCCGCGGTAGTAGCTGTCGGTGCCAGCGGCCAGCGAGCCCTGCACGAAGTCGTCCAGCTTCGGCGTCTTGCTCACCAGGCTGATCGTGCCGCCGGCCGAACCGCGACCGGAGTAGGCCGAGCTGGGGCCCTTGACCACGTCGATCTGCTCGATCGCGAACACTTCACGGGTCTGGCTGCCGGCATCGCGCAGCCCGTCCACGTAGATGTCCGAGGCCGAATCGAAGCCGCGGATGAAGGGACGGTCGCCGGTCGGGTTGCCGCCTTCGCCGGCACCGAAGGTGATGCCCGGCACGGTGCGCAGCGCGTCCAGCAGCGTGGTGGCCGCGGTCTGCTCGATCACCTGCTGGGAGATCACGCTGACCGATTTGGGCGTATCCAGCAGCGGCGCGGTGAATTTGGACGACTGCGCGCGCACGCGCTCGCCGTGCACGTCCACGCCGTCCAGCTCGGTCGCGCGCTGCGGCTCGGCGGCAGCGTCGGTTTCGGCATGGGCGATGGCGGGGGCGGCAATGGCCAGCAACAGGGCGGACGACAACGGGGTCGGGCGAACGGTCATGGGAGGTCCTGGACGTACGGGCAAGGGCGGGACCGGCAGGCGGTCACGACGAGCGGGTGGAAAGGTCGGGAAAGCGAAGAAGCGAGCAGGAGGGGCCGCTGGCGGCGCAGGCGCAGACAGGGCGGGGCCGTCACGCGGGGCGTGCGGCCGGGATCAGGCGTTGGGAGGCGCGTGGCCGGGGTTGAGGCGCAGCGAGGGTTCCATCCGCTGCCAGCGCAGCGCATCGGCCGGCCACAGCGGCATCACCGCTACCCAGGCGTTGCGCCGCAGCGGGAGCGGTGCGGCAGCGCGCTCGGGCTCGGCATCGCCGCTCTTGTCGCCTTTGGCGCTGTTTTCGCTGGCCGGCGCATCAGGGCAGGGCAGCGAAGGCGCCTTCTGGCCGGCGTCGCTGGCCATGGCGGTTGTTGCAACCTGCGGCGCAAGCCGGCCAGGACCGTGCTGCGCGCCACTCGTGGCGCCCGTGCTCAGCCAGCCGACGGCCAGCAGTACCACGCAGAACGTGGCCCACAAGGCGACAACACCGATGGCGGAACGGGCGAGGGACACGGGAGACCGGGCAGGCGCGGCCGGGCGGCCGCGGTGCACATGGTAATGCTAGCAATTCGCATTTTCAAAACGCCGGGCGTTCAGTCCCGGTCGTCGCGGGTCCAGACCCCGTCGTGTTCGCGCTTCACCGGGAACTTCGCCACCGGTGAATAGGCCGGGGCGCACAGGGCGCGGCCGTCGCGGATATCGAAGCGTGCCCCATGCAGGACGCACTCGATGCTGGCTTCGGCGGTGTCGAACGTGCCCGAGGACAGCTCGAACTCATCGTGGGTGCACTGGTCTTCCAGCGCGTAGAGCTCGCCGTCCAGGTTGAACACCACGATCGGGGTGCCGGTGACCTCGTCGAAGGTGCTCTTCATTTCCCCGGCCAGCAGCTCGGCGCTGGCGCAGACGAAGGTCCAGGTCTCGCTCACGCCTGGACCGCCAGCGGCTTTTCCAGGATCTCAAAGCGCAGGTCGTCGCGCTTGGGCGTGCCGAAGCGCGCGTCGCCGTACGGGAACGGCTTCTTGATCCCGGTGCGCACATAGCCGCGTCGCTCATAGAAGGCGATCAGCTCCTCGCGCACGTCGATCACCGTCATCTGCATCACCGGCACGCCCCATTCGCGCGCGGCATGCGCCTCGGCGGCGTCGATCATCACCTTGCCGATGCCGCCGCCCTGCTGGGCCGGATCGACCGAGAACATGCCGAAATAGCCCTTGCCGTGGTCATCGGCCACGTGGGCGCAGGCCAGCAGCTGGCCATCGCGCTCGGCCAGCAGGATGGTCGAACGCGGACGTGACAGATCGGCCTGCAGGCCTTCGGCGTCGATGCGGGCGCCGTCCAGCAGGTCGGCTTCGGTGGTCCAGCCGGCACGGCTGGCGTCGCCGCGATAGGCCGAGGTGACCAGGGCAATCAGGGCGGGGATGTCGGCAGCGGTGGCCGATCGGAAGGTCAGGGTGCTCATGGGCACATTCTAGGCGGGGCAGGCGGTGGCGGGGAGGGGGCAGGGGCAGGCGGTTGGCTGCCCGCTACCGGGGGACGGGTGATTGGCAATCGCGGAGCGGCAAACAGCGGAATGGCGGATCGTCGGATCGAGTCGTCGAACTGGTAGTGCCGAGCCATGCTCGGCACCGCGCGATGACGCATCGCTATCCGCTATCCGCTGCCGATGAGCGACGCAGCGAAACGAGAACGCTGTTGACGTTCACGGTCCATCCGGAATGACCAGCGCATCTCCAAGGCAGGCCCGGATTTCACCGGGGTGATCCGATTGAAAAATGCCAGCGGTGGGGTACATGCTGATATCGATGACGCGCCTTCACGATGCGTCTTGTCCTGAGCTGGCCTCTCGCGAGACACGGTTTATCCGAGCATCGCGCCGAATATGGATCGCGACTTCGTGAAACCAACTGTTCGCTGACAGTCTCGGAGCGGTTTTACCGACACGTTGCCCGAGTAAACGCATCCATTGAAATGATGTTGGATGTAAACGTTTGCATGCGACAGCGTGAATCATCACGCGCCGAATCATCAAAACACTGCGTTGGTTACCTATCGGAATGCAGCCTAGGATGACCTGCGTCTGCTGCTATCGCGTCGCAACGATTGAAATAGTGCGATGCACGACAGGTGCCGTGCCGTTGCCGTGGTGACAGCCGGGCAACGCGTCTTCCTCCCCCATCTCCGCTGGTGCTCTTCGTGAAACAGTTTCTGATGCTGTGCGTACTGTCGTGCGCGGTATTCTTTCTGCTGGCCGCGTGTCGAGGGTCGTCGACGTCCAGCGGGACCTATCTTTCCCCGGAACAGACCGCGCAGGTTCTGGCCAAAGCCCAAGGGGGAGACCTCCTCGCCATCAAGCGGCTGATCTCGCACTACGAAGCCAGTGGCGACGTGGACGGGCTCGCAGGCCCGTGGCGGGTTCGTGCGCGGAAACTGGGGGATCCGTCGGAGTTGTATCACCATGCGGCGTGGTGCTTCGCGGCCTCACAGGAAGAGCAGGACCCGCAGGTGCGTTCCCGGTTGCTGGAGGATGCACTGGCCTCGGCGAAGCGGGCGAGCGCCGTCGATCCGTCGGCGCAGCTGTTGGCTGATCAGATCGCGCGCGTGCAGCAGGCCGAATCCGTCGCCCGCTAGGGCGGCGCCTCAGCGCATGAAGAATTCGACCGGGAACAGGAGCTCGACCGGCGCCGGGCGGTCATCGGGCACCTTGGGCAAGGGGGCGGCGCGGCGGAACGTGTCGAGCGCTGCCTGGTCCAGCAGTGCGAAGCCCGAGCTCTGCGCCAGCGACAGGTCGAGCAGGTTGCCGTCGCGGGCGACGCTGACGCGGAGTTGGGCAACGCCTTCCTGGCGGCGTGCGCGTGCGGCATTGGGGTAGCGGCGGAAGCGCTCCAGGCGCGCCATGACCCGGCCTTCCCAACTGTCGCGACCCGGGGTGGCTTCGCTCGGGCCAGCGGGAAGGGGCGGACTGGGCGGTGCAGCGGCGACGGAGGCTTCCTGCTGCTGGGGCGCACTCGCGTCCAGGCTGGGCTGCGGCGGCGTGGGCGGCGGTATCACCCAGTTCGCGATGGCGCGCGGGGGTGTCTTCGGCAACGGGCGGGGTGGTTCGGGCTGCTGCCTGCGCACGGACGCTGCGGTGCTGGGGACGGGCGCGACGATGTCTTCCAGCGGCACGTCCGGCGCGCGCGGGGGCAGCAGGATCAGCTGGGTGCGCTCGGCTGGCAGCAGCAATGGCGCCACGGCGCGCGGGGTGCTGGTCCAGACCAGCAACGCGACCAGCAGGACGTGGCCCAGGGCGGTGACGCTGGCGGCCAGACCTTGCGCGTGGCGCTCCATGAACGACGGCCGTGACCGATACGGCGCGTCGACGCGCGGTGCTTCAGCCCGGCGCAGATGCGCGCCGGATGGCGGGACAATTTCAGCGCGACTGCGCCGGGACGGCAGCCCGCCGGACGTCGGAGCAGGGCAGGGGGCGACCGGGGACATGGTCAACTTCGCAAATGAGAAGTGTTCGCATTATTGCATTTTTACCGGTGAGCGACGATCCACCGACTGCACCGGAAACAGAAACGCCGTGGCAGGCCACGGCGTTTCAGTGCGACGCGACGCTGACACCTAGCCCAACAGCTTGCGCACCTTGTTCAAGGCCACGATGAAGCGCTCGATCTCCTCGTGCGTGTTGTAGAACGCCAGCGACGCCCGGCAGGTGGCGGCCACGCCGTAGTACTGCAGCAGCGGGTGCGCGCAGTGCTGCCCCGAGCGGATGGCCACGCCTTCCAGGTCGAGCAGGGTGGCCAGGTCGTGCGCGTGTGCGCCTTCGATCAGGAACGAGACCACGGCCGCCTTGTCCGGCGTGGTGCCGAAGATGCGCAGGCCGTCGATCTTGTCGAGCTCTTCGGTGAAGTGTGCCAGCAGCTCGGCTTCGCGGGTTTCCACGTGCGCCAGGCCCAGCGATTCGAGGTAGTCCACGGCTACGCCCAGGCCGATGAAGCCGGCGATGTTGGGGGTGCCGGCTTCGAACTTGTGCGGGGCATCGTTGAACACGGTGCCCTCGAAGCTGACTTCCTTGATCATCTCGCCGCCGCCGATGAACGGCGGCATCGCGTCGAGGTGCTCGCGGCGGGCCCACAGCGCACCGGTGCCGGTCGGGCCGCACATCTTGTGCCCGGTGATGGCGTAGAAGTCGCAGCCGATGGCAGCCACGTCGACCTTGCGGTGCGGCACGGCCTGGGAGCCGTCGACCACGGTGATGATGCCGCGCTTGCGCGCTTCACGGCAGATCTCGCGGACCGGGTTGACCGTGCCGAGCACGTTGGAGACGTGGGCCACGGCCAGCAGCTTGACCTCGGCGGTCATGGCACGGCGCAGGGCGTCCAGGTCGAGCGCACCTTCGGGGGTGATCTCGGCCACGCGGATGGTGGCGCCGGTGCGCTCGGCAACCAGCTGCCACGGCACGATGTTGGCGTGGTGCTCCATCCGCGAGACCAGGATGACATCGCCGGCCTTCAGCCGCGGCAGCGCCCACGAGTAGGCGACCAGGTTGATCGCGAAAGTGGTGCCGCTGCACAGCACCAGCTCGCTGGCGCGCACGTTGAGGAAGCGCGCCAGCTTGTTGCGAGCGCCCTCGTAGGCGTCGGTGGCCTCGGTGCCCAGGGCATGCACCGCGCGGCTCACGTTGGCGTTGTAGCGGCGGTAGAACTCGTCCACCGCGCCGATCACCTGCACCGGCTTCTGGCCGGTGTTGGCGTTGTCGAAATAGACCAGCGGCTTGCCGTGCACTTCGCGCATCAGCAGCGGGAAGTCGAGGCGGACGCGGTCCCAGTCCGGGGCCGCCGCGGTATCGGCAGCCGGGCGCGGGGTGGAGAGGTTCATGCCACGCCTGCCCGTGCCAGGGCCAGGTCGAGCTGGCGGCGCAGCTGTTCGGTCAGGCGTGCGTCGAGCGCGTTCAGCGGTTCATGGCAGAACGCGGCACTGAGCAGCTGCTGGGCCTGGTCGGCGGGCAGGCCGCGCGAGCGCAGGTAGAACAGCGCGTTGGTGTCCAGCTGGCCAACCGTGGCGCCGTGGGCGGCCTTCACTTCGTCGGCGTCGATCACCAGCGTGGGCTGGGTATCGATCTCGGCGTCGGCCGACAGCAGCAGGTTCTTGTTGGACAGGTTGGCATCGGTGCCATCGGCGCCGGCGCGGATATGGATGCCGCCGTGGAAGACCACCCGGCTGCGGTTGGCGGCAACGCCACGCCAGACCATCTCCGAGGCGGTATCGCGCGCGATGTGCTCGATGCCCAGGCGGGTATCGACGTGGCGGCGGCCATTGCCGAGCAACACGCCGTTGGCGGTCAGCTGGGCGTTGTCGCCTTCCAGGCGCACGTTGAATTCGTGGCGGCTGAGCGCGGCGCCCAGTTCCAGGTCGATGCGACGGTACTGCGCATTGCGGGCCAGCACGGCGTCGGTACGCAGCAGGCTGGTGGCGCGGGTGGCGTCGGCCTGCACGCGGGCGTGCGAGAGCACGGCGTCCTGGGCCAGGTGCACGTGCACCAGGGTGTTGCCCAGGTGCGCGGCATCCCCCACATGCAGGTGATGCTCGACCACGCCGAGCGCGGCGCCGCTGCGCAGTTCGATCAGATGACGGTGGTGCCAGGCCAGGTCGGCGGCGCCGGCCACGCTGACAAACACCAGCTGCAGCGGCAGGTCGATCCGTGCCTGCTCGTCCACGCGCACCAGCACGCCTTCATCGGCGAGGGCGGCGTTGAGGCGGGCGAAGACTTCTTCGCTGCGCTCGAAACGACGGCCGAGGAAGCGCAGGGCCTCATCGCCGGCGGCCAGCGCGGATGACAGCGTCTGCAGCTGCACACCGGCGGGCAGTGCGCCCAGGTCGCTCAGCGCATCGGACGGACGGCCGTTGACGAACACCAGGCGCGGCGACGGGATGTCGGCCAGCAGCGCAGCATCGACCTCGGCGGCCGCAAGCGGGGCGGGGCTGAAGCTGCGGCGCTCCAGCTGGCGCAGGGAGGTGTACTTCCAGGCTTCGGTGCGCGGGCCGGGCAGGCCGGCCTGCAGGGCGGCATCCAGTTCGGCGCGACGCGCGTCGCTGCCGCAGAAGCCGCTGGCGAGGGAATCCAGCAGGACGCTCATCAGACCGCTGCCTCGGGAACGACGCGATCCTTCAGGAAATGGTAGCCGTGGGCTTCCAGTTCCAGCGCCAGTTCCGGGCCACCGGTCTGCACGATCCTGCCGTCGGCCAGCACATGCACGACGTCCGGCTTGATGTAGTCGAGCAGGCGCTGGTAATGGGTGATCACGATGAACGAGCGGTCCGGCGAGCGCAGCGCGTTGACGCCGTCGGCTACGCTCTTGAGCGCATCGATGTCCAGGCCGGAGTCGGTTTCATCCAGGATCGCCAGCTTCGGCTCGAGCACGGCCAGCTGGAAGATCTCGTTGCGCTTCTTCTCACCACCGGAGAAGCCTTCATTGACGCCACGGTGCAGCAGTTCGTCCTTCAGGTGCAGCACGGCCAGCTTCTGGCGCACCAGCTTGAGGAACTGCATCGAATCCAGTTCTTCCTCGCCACGCGACTTGCGCTGGGCATTGAGCGCGGCGCGCAGGAAATAGGTGTTGTTCACGCCGGGGATTTCCACCGGGTACTGGAAGGCCAGGAACAGGCCGGCGGCGGCGCGTTCTTCCGGCGCCAGGTCCAGCAGGTCGCGGCCTTCGAACTGCACGCTGTCGGCGCTGACGTCATAGCCTTCCCGACCGGCGAGCACGTTGCCCAGGGTGGACTTGCCGGCGCCGTTGGGGCCCATGATGGCGTGCACCTGGCCCGGCTTCACGTCCAGCGAGAGGCCCTTGAGGATGTCCTTGTCGCCGATGCGGGCATGGAGGTTGTCGATCTTCAGCATGATACGAATCCGGGATAGCGCCACGCCATGCGTGGCTGAAAAAATTCAAACGAAGGCGGCTGTCGGGTTAACCCACAGACCCTTCCAGCGAGACTTCCAGCAGCTTCTTGGCTTCCACCGCGAACTCCATCGGCAGCTCGCGGAAGACCTGCTTGCAGAAGCCGTCGACGATCATCGATACCGCGTTTTCCTGGTCGATGCCGCGTGCGCGGCAATAGAACAGCTGGTCGTCGGAGATCTTGGAGGTGGTCGCTTCGTGCTCCACCGTCGCAGTCGGGTTCTTGACCTCGATGTACGGGAAGGTGTGTGCGCCGGACTTCTTGCCGATCAGCAGCGAATCGCACTGGGTGTAGTTGCGCGCGCCGTCGGCATTGCGGTCGACCTTGACCAGGCCACGATAGGTGTTCTGGCCGCGACCGGCGCTGATGCCCTTGCTGACGATCTTGCTCTTGGTGCGCTTGCCGATGTGGATCATCTTGGTGCCGGTGTCGGCCTGCTGGCGATGATGGGTAAGCGCGACCGAATGGAACTCGCCCACCGAGTCGTCGCCCAGCAGCACGCAGGACGGGTACTTCCAGGTGATCGCCGAGCCGGTCTCGACCTGGGTCCAGGTGACCTTGCTGCGGGCGCCACGGCATTCGGCACGCTTGGTGACGAAGTTGTAGATGCCGCCCACGCCGTTCTCATCGCCCGGGTACCAGTTCTGCACCGTGGAGTACTTGATCTCGGCATCGTCCAGCGCGACCAGCTCGACCACTGCGGCGTGCAGCTGGTTCTCATCGCGCATCGGCGCGGTGCAGCCTTCCAGGTAGGACACGTACGCCTTGTCCTCGCAGATGATCAGGGTGCGCTCGAACTGGCCGGTATGGCCGGCGTTGATGCGGAAGTAGGTGCTCAGTTCCATCGGGCAGCGCACGCCCCGGGGGATGAACACGAAGCTGCCGTCGGAGAACACCGCCGAGTTGAGCGCGGCGAAGTAGTTGTCGCCGACCGGTACCACCGTGCCCAGGTACTGCTTGACCAGGTCCGGGTGTTCCTTGATGGCTTCGGACATCGAGCAGAAGATCACGCCCTTCTCGGCCAGTTCCTTGCGGAAGGTGGTGCCGACCGAGACCGAGTCGAACACCGCATCCACGGCCACGCCAGCCAGCTTGGCACGCTCGTGCAGCGGCACGCCCAGCTTGTCGTAGGTGTCCAGCAGTTCCTTGGGCACGTCATCCAGCGAGGCGTACTTGGGGCCCTTGGGCGCGGAGTAGTAGCTGAGCGCCTGCAGGTCGATCGCGGCGATCTCCAGCTTGGCCCAGTCCGGCATCGGCATGGTCAGGAAGTGACGGTAGGCCTCCAGGCGCCACTGCGTCATCCATTCGGGCTCTTCCTTCTTGGCCGACAGGGCACGGATGGTGTCCTCGTCCAGGCCAGGCGGCAGCGAGTCCGATTCGATGTCCGTGATGAAGCCGGCCGCGTACTTGCGGCCGAGCTGCTCGTGGATCTCGCGGTTGGGGGTATCGCCGGCGGCGACGGTGTCGAGGGTATCGGTGGCCATGGGGGCTGCCTGTGGATCAGGAGACGACATCCGCCGCGATCACGCGGCGGGGAGCGTCAACAAGGGGAAGAGGGGGCAGGATCTGCGCCAGGCTGACCGCACGCAGTGCTTCGGACACCACGTCGTTGATCAGCCGCCAGCTGCTGCGCGCGCCGCACTGCATCTCACGCCCGCACTGGCTGTGCTCGTGGGCGCACTCGGTCAGGCCCAGCGGGCCCTCCATGGCTTCCAC
Organism: Stenotrophomonas sp.; assembly: GCF_031995405.1. Lineage (GTDB taxonomy): Bacteria > Pseudomonadota > Gammaproteobacteria > Xanthomonadales > Xanthomonadaceae > Stenotrophomonas. The sequence goes on from NZ_DAMAGC010000044.1 coordinate 25,686, forward strand.
GATCTCGAACAGGGTGATCTGGTCGGCCGCGCGGGTCAGGCGATAGCCGCCGCGCACGCCGCGCAGGCCTTCGACCAGCCCGGCCTGGGCCAGCGGCTTGAGCAGCTTGCTGACGGTGGGCGGTTCGAGGCTGGCGAACTCGGCCAACTCGGTGGCACTGAGCACCTCGCCCGGGCGGGCGGCGAGCACGGTCAGCACGACGGTGGCGTAATCGGTGAGCTTGGTGACGCGGAGCATGGGGAGGGCGGAACCTTAAAGCGGACTGAAATTGTACGCTTTTCTCCGCGGGCATCCAACCCACCCCGTTCAGGGGCGTCGCGGCAGGCCCTCGCGGGGGCGGGCGCCCGCGTCGCTTTGGCAATCACAAAGATTAAGCGAGAATCGGTCCCTACCTCTCGCAACGGCCAGCCAGATGCCCAAGAAGATCCAAGCCCGCAAGTCCTCCATCCATGGCAATGGCGTATTCGCGCTGGCGCCGATCAAGAAGGGCGAGCGGGTCATCCAGTACAAGGGGCTGCTGCGCAGCCACGCCGACGTGGATGCCGATGATACCGGGGACGTGGAAAGCGGGCACACCTTCCTGTTCACCCTGAACGACGATTACGTCATCGATGCCAACTACAAGGGCAACGACGCGCGCTGGTTGAACCACAGCTGCGAGCCGAACTGCGAAGCGGTGATCGAAGAAGCCGAGGGCGACAACCGCCGCGAGGACAAGGTGTTCATCGAGGCGATCAAGGACATCACGCCGGGCGACGAGCTGACCTACAACTACGGCATCACCCTGGCCGAGCGCCACACCGCGCGCCTGAAGAAGATCTGGGAATGCCGCTGCGGCTCGAAGAAATGCACCGGGACGATGCTGCAGCCCAAGCGCTGATATCGTCGGTGGCGTACCGGCCCTGGGTCGGTACCCGCTGCGCAGGGTGGTGGATGCCGACACGCCGTGCACATGCCGGTCACTGTTGCCCAATGCGGTCCTGCGCAGACTGGAAGCTCCTTTTCAACGGAGCTTTCCATGGCACACGCACTCAACGGCAAGCAGGTGGCGGTTCTGGCCACCGACGGTTTTGAACAGTCCGAGCTGCAGGAGCCCAAGCGCCTGCTGGAATCCTGGGGCGCTACGGTTACGGTGATCGCGCCCGGGGATGCCAGTCAGATCCGCGGCTGGAAGGACAAGGACTGGGGCGAGAGCGTCCCCGTCGATCAGGCGCTGGCCAGTGCCAAACCCGAGACCTATGACGCGCTGGTGCTGCCGGGCGGGGTGATCAACCCGGACAAGCTGCGCATCGATGCGCAGGCGGTGGCCTTCATCAAGGGTTTTGGCGCCACCGGCAAGCCGGTCGCGGCGATCTGCCACGGGCCGTGGCTGCTGGTGGAGTCCGGGTTGGCCAAGGGTCGCGCGGTGACCTCGTGGCCGTCGCTGAAGACCGACCTCGGCAACGCCGGTGCACAGTGGCGCGATGCCGAAGTGGTGGTGGACGGCAACCTGATCACCAGCCGCAAGCCCGATGACATCCCGGCGTTCGCCGATGCGGTGGCCAAGGCGTTGGCCGGTTGATCAGTGCGGGTACCGATTCACGGTCGGTACCCGCCGCATGTTCGGAGCGTGTCGACCATCGATCGATCTCTACCGGCCGAGCATGCCCGCCGGTACCAGCTTGCCGAGGTCCTGGTTGAAGGTGACCACCAGTTTGCCGTTCTCGACCTGGGCCGACTGCACCTGCAGCGCGCCGAGCACGCCGGCCACGGCCGGGTCGATCTTGTAGATCGGCTCGCGGCGCGCGTAGTCGGTCAGCCAGGCGTTGAGCAGGCTGCGCGTGCGCGAGTCCAGGCGGCCACCATTGTTGGCCGGGGTGAAGTCATCCACGGTCGGCTGGTCCAGGTGGAAGCCCTGGGTCTGCGCGTCGTAGCGCAGCCCGCTGCTGAGCTTGACCTTGCCCAGTGCGGCCGGCGCACTGCCGGCGGTGGCCATGGCGATGTCGAAGCCCAGGTCCAGCCGGTTGCCCTGCGGCAACGCCAGCTTCGGGTGGCTCATGGTCATCGCGATCAGGCCGCCCAAGGCGTCCTGGGTCCGCGGGAAGCTGCTGTCCAGATATTGCTGGACGTCGGGAGCGCCGACCGACAACTGGCGGCCGGACACGCTGGGTGCGGCCTGTGCGCCCACCGCTGCGGCGATCAGTAGGGTGCAGGCGGCAAGACGGGACAACAGCGGTCGTGCGTTCATGGTGTCAGGCCGGGCAGGGAAGAGAGACGCCAACGATAGCGCCTTCGGCTGAATCCAGCTTTGACGGCGTCTGGCCGCACGCATGGCGTTGCCGCAGCCTCAGTCGAGCACCGGTTGCAGTGACGCGCCGTGGATTTCCCAGCCACTGCCATCGGCGCGCGGTTGCAACCGGTACCAGCCTTTGTAGCGCACGATCCGATCGGCGGTAGTGACCCGTATGGTCACCGGCACCTCGCGCAACCGTGAGGGCTGCGCTGCATCGCGGGCGATGGGAACGTCACTCTCCATGCGTATGCCGCGCACACCAGGCAATTGCATGAGACCGCGCAGGGCAGCATCGTCCCGGCCTGCGGCACCGCCGCTCCACAGGGCCTCGGCGGCGGCATGATCGCGGCGCATCACCGCGTTGAAGTAGTTGCGCACGACGGTGTTCTCGTCGGCTGCGTCGGGCGGCACGGCACTCACTACCGCCGGCGCCATCGTGGCCAGCGCGCCCGCCTGGGCATCATCGGTCGTGGCGGGGGCCGGCGCGGGCGCGGTCGCATCTGCCTTGGCACTGCCGTCGTCATCGGCATGGCGCTGGCAGGAACATCCGCCCATCAGCAGGAGCGGCAACAGGATCACGGCACGACGCATGGCGGACTCTCCCCGGAGAAGGGGAGAGTGTAGCGGGCGGTCGCCAGCGTCAGGGCGCCTGCTGGATGTCCTGGAGCGCGCCGAGCACTTCGCCCAGCTGCGGCTGCAGGCGGGTCAGCGGATGCGTCGGTTCGTGCGCGTGGCGCTGGGCCAGGTCATGCAGCAGCTGGGTGGCCACGATGGCCGCCGCGCGCTCGTCACCGCTGAGGCCGGTCTGTCGCCGCGCCACTTCCAGCAGGCGCATCCAGTCCTGCTGGGCGCGGTGCTCCAGTTCGATCGTGCAGCGTCCGCTGCACTGCAACCCGTCCTTCTCGATCGGGGTAACGGTAATGCGGTAACGCTGGGAGGGGCTGGTCATGGCGGCTGGCGTTGGGGGGACAGGCCCACCATAGGCGGGCGCATCGCCGGCGACGACCGGTGCGGTCGCACGCAGTGTTCCACCTTGTGCGTTCCACGCGCAGGCCAACGCATGGAGAGGGCCGTGGCCGCAGGCTTTGCGCGCCGTGCCGGGCGATTGGCCGTATCGGGCAACGCTGTGTTTCGCTACCTGGGCAGCAGCGCAGAAGAAGGTTTTTCGTCTGTATGTGGAGCAAGCGCGAAGCGCGCCTTGAATCATTTTTCGCGAGGCGGTCGGTGGGTCGGGCGCTGGGCCCGCATGCCCTTTCCGGCGACGCCCCCGGCCGCGAGGCGGCCTCCTCCTTTATTTCGCCTCCAAGGGCATGCGGGCCCAGCGCCCGACCCACCGACGGACGTCAGAAAAGCCTGG